>JAUWXV010000216.1 GCA_030616165.1 bacterium
AGGGACGTAGTGAGTTGGTGTAACAAAGTTAATATTATGGCTCAATATCGACCATGTCATCTCGCATACAAACATAATGAATTAAACCGCAGAATTACTCACTTAGAATTTTTGAACGCTCTAAAAATAGCAAAAGAGGCAGGCATTAAAATTGGGGATCCTCACTTAGATATTTAATTTTGCTTTTATTATTCTTACTAATATATTTCACATAATTATTTAAACTCCTAACAACAACCTTTTTTTCAGAATTGCACGTATCAGACTCAGGATTAAACATTATACTTCCACTCTTGATAACAGGCGATTTATAGGGCATATTGATTTTTGAAATTGGTTTTTTTTGTTCTTTGAATGTCTTTTCCTCAATAATAAATTTATTATTTTCGAAACTTTCATCCGAATTATTGTTTGACGTTATATTATTGAGGAGTTCGTCTATATCTTTCTGTGCAATTAATGCCATTTTCTTTAATACTCAATTTTACTTTAATTTAAAAAACTAAAAAAATTTTACAAATTAAAGATATTTTCTTTTATTAAACGAACCTTGTTAAATTTTAGTAGGACAGACATTCCTGCTTGCCTTGGGGTCTGTCCTACTACTATTATGGTCAGACAAGAATGTCTGACCTACCGTCCATATCTATGTTAATATATTAGTATATATTTTTAAAATTATAATTTATGTTCACAATTATTATCGGAAAATTTTAAACAGTTCTTTAGAAAACTTATGGTAGGATTAAAGGAAGGTTTTTTCTTTTATTTTATCCATCACTATTTTTTCGAATTTTTCCGAATCATCAATCTCAACTCCAATATCTACATAATAAAACGGGTATGGCTTCCAGAGACTGCCATTGATTTTCACAGCATCTTTACCAGTGGTTAGAATTAAATCCGCTTTAGATTTTCTGAACGAAGATATTATTTTTTCGATGTCTCTTTTTTTATAATTATGATGGTCTGAAAATTTGATATAATCGAGTATTTCAACACCGCTGTTAATAACAGTTTTGATAAAATAGTTATGGTCAGCAATCCCTGAAAATACAATAGATTTTAGATTGGATAATTCATCAGGAAGAATCACTCCATTCCCCTCAAGCGTTCGCATACACGAAACATTATATCTCATAAGAAATATTGGTGTTTGTGCATATTTTCTTATCTCATTAGTTATCTCATCTGAAAAATTATCTATTTTTGTCATAATAATAATATCAGCCCTACTAATATTCGATATGGATTCCCTCAATGAACCAGCAGGGAAAATCCTTCCATTACCAAAGGGCGTATTTCCGTTTAACAGAAGAATATTCAAATCCCTTTTTAGAGCAAGATGCTGGAATCCATCATCGAGTATAAATACATCTGATTTAAAATTTTTCTCTGCCAATATCCCGCTTTTATACCTTTTTCTACCAATAATAACAGGCACATCCTTTAACTTTTTTGCCATCAGCATCGGTTCATCGCCCGATTCTTTAACATCCCCAACTATATTTACACCATCACATATAATCCTCGTTTTTCTACTTTTACCTTTAAATCCCCTGCTCAATACAGCAGATTTAATCCCCCTCTTTCCAAGAAAATCAGCAATCCAGATAGTCACTGGAGTTTTCCCGGTTCCACCCAATGTCAAGTTCCCTATACTTATAACAAACTTTGGCAGAGAGCGTGCTTTAAATATATTTTTCCTATATAAACTCTCTCTTAACAATATGATAAATCTATAAATATATGAAAACGGCAGCAAACTTATTGAAACAAACTTATTGAAATAAACTCCTTGGTTGCCAATTATTTTCATTTTTTCATCTGTAAAATATTTTTCAATCTTTTTATTCTCAAATAAAATCTTATTCCCCAATTCTTTTGAAAACTTTTCAAGTTCATCTTTATTTAAGTTTTCTCCTATATATATAGGTTCTCCGTATGATATGACACACTTTGAAAATGGCATAACAATAATAAATTTATCCCAACTTTTAAGAACTTTTTTATTTTTTGCATAAACAAACATAGGAACTATGGGACATCCCGACTTCTGCGCCAAATAGACTGTGCCTGTCTTCATTTTTCTGTATGGTCCCTGTGGACCGTCCGGAGTTATAGCGACCACTTTATTTTCTTTCAATAGTTTTACCATCTCCAAGAATACCTTTTTCCCTCCTTTTGAACTTGAACCTCTTATTAGATTACAACCAAGTCCTTTAAGAATTCTCGCAATAATCTCACCATCTCTGTGCCGGCTGACAAGAACATAAATCCCTTTATCAGTGTGATACATCATCGGTATCATCATTTCTCCATGCCAAAAAATTAGTATGCAGCCTTTCCCACTGTTCTTTACAGCATTTAGATAATCCACTCCGATTAATTTAATCCTCAAAGTGAATTTCAAAAACCTTATTAAAAAACTGCCTAAATAGTCAGCGAGAAATAATAAAATCCTGTCTTTCATAGTTTAAAATATCCAATTTTTTGCCAACAAATTAATAAATTCTCAGAACATTTGCAAATTATATATTTTCTCAATATTATTCTATTATTATATGTCCATAACAAAATTTTGTAAATTTGTATGAGATTGCTAGTGAAGTCCCGAAGCTTCGGGATGAAGCGTGGCAATCTCAACAATTAACCTGAATAATTCAAAAAATTCTTTGTTTTGTTATATAAGTTATTGATTTATTTATAATCATTACTGTTCTTCCTCTTAAATATGTTTAATTTTACCACTTTTGTCATCCTGAATCCTGTGCTGAACTTGATTCAGTATTGTTTCAGGATCTTATAGATGCCGAAACAAGTTCGGCATGACAATTGAAATGAAATAATGCATTCTAAAGGATTTATGAATATATTAGGTTAAATATATTAATGAACCAAATAAAAAATTTTAATTTCCAAAATTTACAATGTTTTTGTTCATAAATTAATTCATACCTATAAATTTTGTCAGTGCCCATAAATCAATAACAAAACATACACCAGCCAAAGTTAAAAGAATTTCTTTCACCCCTTTATTTAAAACTTGCTTTAATCCATAAGCCAAAAGAGCAAGTATTGCAGGAAGAACAGGAAATATATTTTTACCCCAGGAAGTATTAACAGTTCCAAAAAAAGAATAATGTAAACTAAAATATATAGAAGCACAAAAAAATAACAATGTGATTAATATAAATTTACCCCAGATTCTATTGGTCTGCCAGAACCTTGATTTAAAAAATATCGCTTTAATTAGACCTATTATTGCTAATAGAGTTACAGGGAGAAAAACAATAACGTATAACACAGCAGGGAGACGGATTTCATAAGTTCTGCCAAATGCTGCCCAAAAACTCCAGAAGAAATTTCTAAAAACTTGATATATACGAAATAGAGTTATTTGTTCAGATTGAACTGAAAGTGGTGGAAATAAAAAAAAATTTCCCTCCTTGTAGTATTCAAACAACCAAAATCCTCCATAAATAATAACAATTGGCAAACAAATTTGAAAGCAAATTTTTACTTTTTTAATAATGTCACCTTTCATTAAAATTACTATTATTAGCGCAAACGGCATAAACAATAACAAATTGGTTTTTGTAAGCATTCCAAGAGATAAAAGAAATCCTAATAATAGAGGCTTACTCGTAATCAGGCAATTTATTATTCCTAATAAAATTATCACACCTATCAGGTTAGCAAGAGCATCGTTAGTAATGCTAGTTGTATTTGAAATAAATGTTGGGTGAAACAAAAAGAGCATAAATAATCCATTATAAAGATTGGGTTCCTCTGGAAAGCATCTAACAAAGATTTTCCATCCCAATAAAATAATACCTATACTCAAAAGTAATGAGAATAAACGAACAAAAAAAACTTCGGGTATTTTTGTATTTTTATCCATCATACTATTAATATTATCATATCTTTGGGCATTGAAAAAATGAATTGTTTTAATAATAACTGCGGTAAACATATAATATAGGGGAGGTTGGTATGATTCATAATATGGGAATTCTTCGTGGTATTCTGGCTGTGTTCCTTGTTTTGACAAAAAATATGCATAGTAGAAATGAGGAAATTCATCAGGTGCCTGCCAGTTTGGTCTCAGTATAACAAATCCCATCCTAAGAATAATAGAGGTTACAATTGCCAAATATACAATTTTTATCTTCATTAATTTTTTTTGCCAAGAAAGTAGAATCTAAAAAGATATTTTTTCAACTCTACCTTTAATCCACAAGTTCCAAAGCCATTTCCGCAGCCCTTTTTGATGCTCCCGTATTGCCAAGTTCCTTTTTAACCTTTTTTAAATCTTCACGCATTTTATTTACAGCTTCCGGATATTTAATAATTCTTTCCATTTCATCGGCGATATCATCAGCAAGCGACCTCCTCTGTATAATCTCTGGAACAATCTTTTCTTCTGCAATAATATTTACAAGACCTATATTTGGAATCTTCACAAACAATTTTGCAAAAAAATAGGTAATCGGAGAAACCTTGTAAACAATAATCATAGGAGTTTCAAAAATAGCCGCTTCAAGTGTAGCCGTCCCGGAGGCAACTATCAACAAATCTGAATGCTTCATTATTGGATAATTGAAATTTTCAACCGCAGAAATCGAAAAATTTTTCCCAATAATCTCCTTGTAAACCGTCTTTGTAATCATAGGGGATATACTAACAATTCCCTGAATGTTATCCAATCTTCCTTTAATGATTTTAATTGCCTTCAGCATCTCTGGTAAAAGTGTTTTTATTTCTTGAATTCTGCTCCCTGGAAGAAGCCCAATGGTCATTTTATCTTTCGATAGTCTGCACGTTTTAAAAAATTCTTCTCTTGACACATCTGTCTTGGTAATATCGAGCAGTGGATGCCCAGTAAAACTGACATCAATTCCAGCACTTCTGTAAATCTTTTCTTCAAAAGGGAGAATAACAGCCATTTTATCTGTAAATTCGGCAATCTTTTTAATTCTCCTTTCTCCCCAAGCCCAAACCTGCGGAGAAATATAATAAAAAATTCTTTTCCCTAATTTTTTCAATCTTCTGCCCAGCCGAATATTAAACCCGGGATAATCAATTAAAATTATGAGATTCGGCTCTCTCTCTTCGACTATTGAAACTATCCTATTAATAACTTTATAAACAAAAGGTATATGGCTTAATATCTCTGTTACACCGATTAACGACATCTGATTTACATTATAAAAAAGTTCTGTCCCTTCTTTTTCCATTCTTTCACCGCCTATTCCATAAAATTTTAGAACAGGCATAAAATTTTTCATTTCCCGAATTAAGTTTGCGCCGTGAATATCTCCAGAGGTTTCACCTGCTATTATTAACACAGATTTATTATTCATAAACTCATCAAATTATTTTAAAATTGGGATTTGAAAGTCAGAGATTCTTGTCTGACCATAATAATGTAGTGACAGACCCCAAGGCAAGCAGGAATGTCTGTCATACCGATATTTATTAATGTTTTGTTTTTTTAAAACTTTATCTAACGAATCAGATAAATTAAAATAAATTCTGCTATTTTTTAATTTCAGAATAAGAACTCTTTAACAAATCTTCCTTCTCGATACATAGTTTTTTAACTAAAAAATTCATATTCTTTCTGCTTTCTTTATCTATACAATCTTTTGAGAGAACCGCTTCAAGTTCAATGAAATTTCCCAATCCTTTAACCCTATCAAGATGAATTCTTACATTCTTATACAAATATATTTTCCGAATCTTTTCAATAATAATTTTTTCTCCAAATGCATTCTTTAGAAAATTTTTTAGTTCCCACGATTTTTCAGTCTGATAAATGTAATATTCGCTAAGTTTTGGCTCAGCCTTTTCCCTTCTTTTATACCATATAAGAAAATCTTCACCGGTATTAGTTTCCCTGAGTTTCAAATTGCCTCTGCGAACTTTAAAATAGGTATCTCTCTGAAAACCTTCACTTAAAAACTTAATATTAAGTGAATTCAATATACCTTCTATTTTCTTGAGGTCTTTGCAGTTTACTTTTATTTCGAGGTTTTTCATATACCTAAAAATTATTTAACCTGATTTATTCACAAATCCTGTTCTTGTTATTCTGAAAAACTGACTGTCATTTCATGTTAGATCCTTAAACAATACTGAATCAAGTTCAGCACAAGGTTCAGGATGACTATAGTAGCGACACTCAACATTGTTTCAAAGGTATTTCTATAGTAATATTAATAATATCAATAATTTGCCTAATAAAATAAGGGTCTTTCTGAATTTTTGTGATAATTAAGTAATCATTGGTAAACTTCCACAACTTTCATATATCTTTAGAAATAATCTTTTTTATATTTATATATGTTGATTCTAAAAAAAGGACAGAACA
>JAUWXV010000140.1 GCA_030616165.1 bacterium
AAAAATTTTATGTCTGGTAATTTATATGAAGTCTATTGATAATAGGCAGAAAAAAAATGTATTGGTAAAAAGGATATATAGTTTATCAAAAATCAATATTCAAAAAAAGAGGCTCAAATCGGAAAATAAATTAAAATCCAAAAAGATTAAGTGAAAATTTCTTTAATCTGTTTAACTTTTATGCTCTCTTGAATAATTAAGCTGTCAGTTTTTGATTTTTCAATAAAATCATTTGCTTTTTTCATAGTAGGGAATAAATAATGCACGCTTTGGGGGATAGAGGTATATCTAAGTTGTATTATAACGTGGTTTTCAGTTAATAATTTATCCCATAATAATTTCATAGCGATTCTCCAGAATTATTTTTTTCTGAATTCAATTTATTTAGAAAACTAACTATATAAATAGAAAGTTCCAAGAAAGTTTTTCATTTAAGAACTTTGTATAAATTAAATAATTGATTTATTTAAACTTATATTTAAGTCAATTTTTGAAAGAACCAAATTTGTTTTTTCTTCATCGATTTCAGGATAAAAGATTTATAAAACAGAATTAATTTAAAAAACTTGATTTATAATTTAAGATTTTGTATTTTTTACTACAAGATGTCAAAATTGCAATTATAAGATATATTTTATAAAATATTAATAATGGTTCAAAAAGAGATTACAAAAAAAGAAGCCGTAGATGAAATAAACAAAACGGTTTTATTTCTTCTTCGGGAAAAGGATAAAGGAAAAGGGGAGATTGATATATCTGATTTTTTAGATAATAAACTTGAGAAAAATATAATTGAAAATTTTGATAGAACAATTTCGAAGGATGAATATGAAGAACTAATATTTAAAATTTTCAAAGGGAAAGATATCAAAATTGGAAAGTTTGATTTTAAAAATATTAATTCTTTTTTAGAAGATTTGATTTTAAAACAGAATTTCCGAGATAAAAACAAAATAATTGAAAAAATAAATGATAGATTTAATATCCAGCAAGAACAGGTAAATAGGATAAAAAAATATATTTTAAGAAAGTACAGATATATTGCTTCTGATTATTTAAAAGGGATTTTTCTCAGGGAACTTTCGGAGGGAACAATCGATGATGAGGAATTGCTGAAAATTGGTAAAAAAGAAAGATTTAAAATTAATTCAGAAGATATTAAAAATATAATAATTATGCAAAAAAGGAAATATCAAACTGAACAGAAGTTAAAATTCAAAGAGAAAGGTAAAGACAAAATTTCTGATGTTGAAGACGAACTTCATCAGCGCCGGATTAAGTCTTTTTCTGAACGACTCATCAAAATGAAAACAAGGTTTATTGATAAATACTGCAAAACACCCAAGTTTGATTTAATAGAAAACAATGTTATAGAAGGCAAAAGAAATTTCCTTTATAAATGTCTTTATGGAGGTACTGAGATATATGTTCGCTCAATATCTGAGCAAGGAGAGATTGAAAACGTAATTATAGAATTTAAAAGAATGGTCAAGGGAGAAAAAAAGTCTGTTAAACTTGATATATATAAAATAAGGAGTATATTGGAAGAACCGGACGGTTTGAAGACATTTACACAGAAACTTAAAGGACTTAACTTCGTGCTAAATTTTCCAAATTTTCAAGAAGTTATCTGGTTTTTGGGGAATTTTATGACAGAACAAAATTATATCCCACAAAAGACTGCTCAATTTCTTAAAGAAAATTTTAAAGATCATGTAGAGAAACTTGATGAAACCCTTTTTAAATATACTATTCAAAAATCATCAAAATTTGTATAAAGAATTAGAAAATAAGTTGGTGGAAATTTTACTATAAAAATCAGGATTAATTTTTACATTATTAAAAATTAAAGGGAAACTTTATAAGGAAGTTTCCCTTTATATTATGATATGAGTAGAAATTGTATAGATGAATTAATAAAATTAAAAAATGTAAGATATCATTCGTTTAGCAAACATCTTAGGGATACATTCGGCAGTTCTGTTTACAAAATATCGATAGATGCTAACTTTACTTGTCCAAACAGAGATGGTTATAAAGGAAGGGGAGGATGTTTATACTGCAATGAAATGGGATCAGGGGCTTCACACATTAAAAGAAATTTATCTATAACTGAACAGATTTTATCGGGTATAGAGCAAATAAAAAAGAGAAGAAATGCACATAAATTTATTGCATATTTTCAAGCTTTTTCAAATACTTATGCGCCAATTTCACACATCAAAAAATTATATGATGAAGCGTTAAGTATTAATGGGGTTGTAGGTTTATCAGTTGGAACGAGACCTGATATTATTACAGATGAAATACTTGACCTTTTAGAAGAATATTCGAAAAAGACATATTTTTGGATAGAATATGGTCTTCAGTCAATTCACGACAAAACATTAAAATTAATTAATAGATGTCATAATTATAAGGAGTTTGAGGATACATTTTTGGAGACTAAAAAAAGAAAAATAAAAATTTGCGTTCATGTAATAATCGGTCTTCCAGGAGAAAATAGGATAGATGTCCTTCAGACAGCGGAGAAACTATCAGAATTAAAACCAGAGGGGGTAAAAATTCATTCTCTTTATATATCAAAAGGAAGTCCAATTGAATCTCTTTATAACAAAGGAGAAATAAACCTTTTTGAAGTAAATGAATATATATCAATAGTAGCTGATTTTCTTGAAAGGCTTCCAAAGGACACAATTATTCAGAGATTAATAGGAGAAGCAAATAGAGATGAATTAATTGCCCCAAAGTGGATTCTTAACAAGACAAGAATTCTTGGTGAAATAAATAATGAATTGAAAAGAAGAGGTACCTATCAGGGATATCTTTTTTATAAATTAAAAAAATTTTTTCCTTGATATAATTTAATATATATTTTATTTTTAGAAAGATAATTTATAATAATTTAAAGGAGGAAAAGTGGCAGAACAAATATTTGCAATGGCAGGGGGAACACAAGGTTCAGGCGGGTCAGCAAGCATTTTATCCTTCCTTCCATTTATTCTTATATTCTTTATTATCTATTTTTTAATGATACGTCCCCAGGTAAGAAGGCAGAGAGAGGTTAAAATAATGCTTGATAATTTAAGAAAGGGAGATAAAATAATAACCAGTGGGGGGATATTAGGCACCATTGCAGGCTTTAAAGAAAAAGAAAATATAGTTACTCTAAAACTAAACCAGAATGTAAAAATTGAAATATTAAAAACTGCAATATCAAAAGTTATAAGCAAGGAACAATAATGGCGGTGCTGACGATAAATAAATATGGTAATCCTATTTTGAGAGAAAAAACAGAGCCAGTAGAAAAGATAACAAATAAAGAATTAGATTTGATCGACAATATGATTGAAACCATGATTAAAGCAGAAGCTATCGGATTAGCAGCAAATCAGATTGGAATTCCAAAATCTATCGCAGTAGTTAATTTTTCATTTTTTAATGAACAATTACACCCACAAGCATTGTTGAATATTGAACTCATAGACTCTAAAGGTAGTTTAATATTCGAAGAAGGTTGTTTAAGTATCCCAGGAATTAAAGAAGATGTCGAAAGATCGGAATTTATCAAAATATCCTATATGGATGTATTTGGTGAAACTAAAACATTGGAATGCGAAGGGCTGCTGTCAAGGGTTATTCTTCATGAATTGGACCACCTTCAGGGAATTTTATTTGTGGACAGATTACCACCACTAAAAAGAAAACTTTTAAGTTCAAAGTTAAAAAAAATTAAAAAAGGTATAAAAATTACATAAAACAAGGATATTAACTTGAGAATTTTGTTTATGACATCTTCGGAGTTTTCTATTCCTTGTTTGGAGAGAATCATAAGAAGTAAGTATAAACTTATTGGTATCGTTACGCACACAGATAAGCCTGAAGGAAGGGGAAGAAAAATCGAAAAAGGTGTAATTAAAGAATATGCAGAAAGAAACGATATAACCTGTTTAGCCCCTGTGGATTTAAAAGATAGAGAGTTTATTGAAAAATTGAAAGAAATAAATCCTGAACTTGCTGTGGTTATTGCTTTCAGGATACTGCCTAAAGAGGTATTCACTATTCCAAAGTTTGGAACTATCAATATACATGCTTCATTACTTCCTGAATATAGAGGAGCAGCACCGATAAATTGGGCAATTATTAATGGTGAAAAGGAGACAGGACTTTCTATATTTTTTATAAATGAATATGTGGACAAAGGAGATATTATTTTACAGAAGAAAATATCGATAAGCGAAGATGAGACTGCCGGTGAACTACAACAAAGATTATTAATCCAGTGTCCTGATTTATTAATGGAGGTTATTGACAAAATCCAGAAGGGAGATATAACAGCCGTACCACAGAAAAAAAATGATCTTAAAAAGGCACCTAAAATAAAGCCTCTACATTTGATAATTGACTGGTCAAAACATGCTTTACATATTCATAACCTCGTTAGAGGATTATCACCATCTCCAGGTGCATATACTACTTTTAAAAATAAAAGATTAAAAATCTTTAAAACTAAAATATTCGATCTCGAAAATACAAAAGGCAATCCTGGTTCAATTTATATCTCTAATTTAGATAAAGGACTTATTGTAAATACAGGCAAAGGGATGATTCAAATACTTGAACTTATGAAGGAAGGGAAAAATAAAATGTCTATTAGAGATTTTCTTATTGGAAATAAAATTTTTAAGGGAGAAATTTTTAAGTAATACTTTAAATAATATAAAATATGTTCTCAGATATTAATAAAATAAAGAGTGTAATTAAAGTTTTAAGTTTAATATTTATTATATTTATATTATTAGTAATATTTTTCGATAAAATTGTAATGCCTCTTTATATCCACCACAATAAAGAGGTTATTTTACCTGATGTAATAGAAAAAAAATACAGCGAGGCAAAAAATATTTTAGAATCAAAAGGCCTTAAAGTAATCGTAGAGGATAAAAAACCTGTTGATACGATGCCACCGGATATTATACTAACTCAGAATCCAAGACCAAATTCAGTAGTAAGAAAAGGGAGAAGAGTTTATGTAACTTTGAGTACAATAGCAAATCCTGTAATAGTTCCAAGTTTAATTGGGGATTCAGAAAGGGAAGCAGAAATAAAAATAAATAATTCTAAATTAGAAATTGGATTAATCGAAAGGGATTTTTCTTCATTCTTTCCAGAAGGAGTAGTTATTAACCAATCTCCTTTGTCTGGAACAAAAGCAAGAAAAGGGGAACTGGTAAATATAACTGTGAGTATCGGAAAATCCCCTGATGAAATTATTGTTCCTGATATTGAAGGAAAGAACCTTGAAATCGCTAAAGATGATATAAAAAAGGCCGGTCTAAAAATAGGAAAAGTGTATTATTGGGTAAAAAATGATTTACTACCCAATACTATTCTCGGAATAGTGTTTAAGAATGAACTAATTTCTTCAGGAACTCCACTTAAACCTGGGGATTCTATTGATGTTGTTGTATCTAAAATAGATACTTCTATTGCTAACATTGATTCAGTGGTTTTTTAATAACATAAATATTATAAAGATGAAAAAAGATAAAATATTAATTGCGCCATCTATACTTAATGCAGATTTTAAGAATCTGTATAATCAGATAAAAAATATCGAAAAGGGAGGAGCGGACTGGATCCATCTTGATATAATGGATGGTCATTTTGTGCCTAATATTTCTTTCGGACCCTCGATGGTAGAAACTGTTAATAATATCACCAATCTATATCTTGACGTGCATCTTATGATAGAGCATCCTGAAAAATTTATTAAAGTGTTCAAGGAAGCAGGTGCAGACTCTATTGCAATTCACAACGAAGTCTGCAAAGATATTCGCAGGAATATAGAATTGATAAAAAATATGGAATTAAATGTAGGTGTTGCAATAAATCCTGATACCCCTGCTGAAAATGTTATAAATATTATTTCAGATGTGGATATGATACTTGTAATGACAGTATTTCCGGGATTTGGAGGACAAAAATTCATCCCCTATACATTAGATAAAATAAGAAGAATAAGAGAATATGCGGAAAAAAATAACAATAACTTACTAATCGAAGTTGATGGAGGAATCGATGATGAAAATATAAGCAAGATTGCAAACGCAGGTGCAAATGTATTTGTTATTGGTTCCACCATTTTTAAACAATCAAACATAGAAGAGGCAATTAAAAATATTCGTAATGCCATTAAAACATAATGAGTTTTAAATCAGAATTATACAGAAAATCAATACACATATTTTCATCAATTATACCTCTCTTTTACGTTTTTTCCCCTAAAAATCTTACATTAAAAATTTTAATACCGCTTGCTCTCATTTTTATTATGGTCGAAATTGTTAGATTCAATATTAATTTTATAAATAGAATATATATAAAGATTCTTAGAGATATAATAAGGGTTCAGGAAAGAAAAAGGTTCAGTGGGGCTACATATCTTCTTATATCATCCGTGCTGGTAATATTGTTTTACGATAAAAGCATAGCGGTTGCCTGTTTGTTGTTTTTAACATTATCAGATTCAGCGGCTGCATTGTTCGGAAAAAGATTTGGAAAAATTAAAATATATAATAAAACTCTCGAAGGCAGTCTCGCTTTTTTATTATCTTCATTAGTAATTGTATATCTTATTAAGTCGCTGAACTTTATAACGGGTGTTTCTGGAGCAATCACCGCTACTTTTGTTGAATTTACACTTACAAATATTGATGATAATCTATCAATACCTATTATATCTGGTTTTGTTATGTGGTTAGTTAATACATTTTTAATATAATTTTAAAATATCTTGACAAATATAATAATTATTTTTATATTTTGTGGTATTAATTTTTGTATTTTAATTTAGGAGAAGTAATATGCCAAAAGGAACAGTAAAGTGGTTTAATGAAAATAAAGGTTACGGTTTCATTAAACAAGATAACGGGCCTGACATTTTTGTACATTTTTCTGAAATAAAAAAAGAAGGATTTAAAACTCTATCAGAAGGAATGGAGGTTGAATTTGAGATAGTTCAAGGTAAAAAAGGTCTTCATGCAGTGAATGTGGTCAAAGTCTAAAATAACCACTTAAATTATATTAAATTTATTATCAAAAATTTACCCCGATTTTTAGTCGGGGTTTTTAATATATTTTATATAGTTTTTTAAATTATTAACAAATCTTATGTCAAAGTAATTATACCTATTTAAAAATTTGATAAAACTTTGTTATGAAAATTGAACCATTTCTTGAGAAATTTTTAAATTATATTAGTATAGAAAGAAATCTCTCAAATAATACTGTGGCTTCATATAGAAATGACCTTAAAAGATATGTGGAATATCTGAAAGAACAAAATGTTGAGTCGTTAGATGATGCTAAACCTGGAATTATCACTTCGCTTTTTGATATGCTTCACCGTTCAGGACTTTCTGCGAAGAGCATATCCAGAAATTTCTCAGCTATTAGGTCTTTTCACAAATATGCATTAGGAGAGGGAGTAGCAAGAAATGACCCTACTGAGAATCTTTTCAGACCAAAGATAGAAAAAAAACTCCCTGCCGTTCTTGAACACAATGAGATAGAAAAAATTCTTAATCAGCCCGATGAATCAAAAAAATTTGGATTAAGAGATAAAGCTATGATTGAAGTTATGTATTCCTGTGGCTTAAGAATATCCGAACTTATTTCACTTAGAGAAACCGATTTAATATTCCAAGAGGGACTCATCAGAGTAATTGGAAAAAGAGACAAAGAGAGGATGGTTCCATTGGGAAGTAAGGCTATTGAAATAATTGACAAGTATATAAAAAATGAAAGAATCCATCTTGCAAAAGGTAAAAACAGTGGAGGAATTCTGTTTTTGAACAAGAATGGAAAGCCACTTTCAAGAATGGGAGTCTGGAAGATCTTAAGAAAATACTGTTTAAAGGCTGACATAAAAAAAGATGTCAGTCCTCATACTTTTAGGCATTCTTTTGCCACTCATCTGCTCGAGGGAGGGGCAAACCTGAGAGCAGTTCAGGAGATGTTAGGACATTCTGATATTTCTACTACTCAAATATACACTCATATTGATAGAGAATATCTCCTTGAGGTTCATAAAACATTTCATCCAGGTGAAAAACATTTAAAAGGAGAAAAATATTGATAGGTTTTGCGTTAGTTATATTATTTTTTTCGATAGTTGTTCACGAATATTTTCATGGATATATTGCGTTAAAGTGTGGAGATGAGACTGCAAAGTATGCAGGAAGACTCACCTTTAATCCAATTCCCCATATTGATATTGTTGGAACTATAATTCTTCCACTATTTTTAGTGATGTCAGGTTCAAACTTTCTTATAGGATGGGCAAAACCAGTTCCTGTAAATCCATACAACTTCAGAAATCCGGGTATAGATAATGTAAAAGTTGCAGCAGCAGGACCACTTTCAAATCTCTCTCTTGCTGTGGCTTTCTCGCTTCTGACTATAATAATCGCTAATTTTTTCCCATTTTTATTACCTTCTTTAAACTATGCATTGCAGTGGGGTATTCTAATCAATTTATACCTTGCTGTCTTTAATCTTATACCCGTTCCTCCTTTAGATGGGTCCCACATTTTGCCCTATTTTCTACCATATGAAATGAAGGAAGCCTATTCTAAAATCCAGAATTATGGTTTTTTAATCCTTTTACTGATTATAATGACTCCTCTTTTTAATATTATTAGATTTATTGTAAATATTCTATATAATTTTTTATATTTATTTATAAATATGTTCCTATTTTAACCTAATTGTATGTAGATTTCGCTACAATAATTTGCTAACTCTCTGCGTCTCTGTGGTGAAAAATGTTTTTGTTAAACCATATTATATAAATAAAATGAAAGTAAATTTTAAGAAATACGGGCTTAAACTAAAACATGAATTCAGAATAGCAAGAGAAAAAGAAATTATATGCAATAATCTTTTTCTAAAAATAAACATGGATGGATTAACAGGTTATGGTGAAGCAGCACCCACTGAGTATTATAATGAGGATATTGAAACAATATATAAACTTGCAAAATCCATTTCTGATATTAGTGAACCCGATCTTGAAAATCCCTATCCGTTTTTTGAAGGATTAAAAGAAATATACCCCAATTTCCCTTCATTGAGAGCGGCTCTGGAGATGGCAGTTTTCGATATTATTGGCAAATGGAAGAAAAAACCTGTTCACGAATTGTTTGGATTAAATCCAAGCCATACTCCTGTTACATCCTTTACGATTGGAATAGATAAACCTGATATAATTAAAATGAAACTGAAAGAGGCAGAAGAGTATCCTGTCTTAAAGATAAAGATGGGTTCGGAATACGATTACGAAATTATAAAAATATTATATAATATAAAAGACAAAAAGATTAGGATAGATGCAAATGAGGGATGGAGTAGGGAGGAGGCTGTTAAAAAGATGGAGAGTTTGAAAGAAATTGGTGTTGAGTTTGTCGAACAACCTCTTAAAAAGGAGGACCTCGAGGGAATTAAATGGCTTAAAGATAGAGTTGATTTGAAAATATTTTCAGATGAGAATGTCAAGATATTACAAGATTTTAATAATATTAAAGATATATATGACGGGATTAATATTAAATTGATGAAATGCGGAGGATTATCAGAAGCAGTAAAAATGATAATCTCTGCTAAATCTTACAATCTTGA
>JAUWXV010000033.1 GCA_030616165.1 bacterium
TAACACAGATTGCTTTGCTCTACTGATGAATCAAGGGTTGCTAGTGCCTTATTAAATAATAAATGACATAAAATCAACTTTTACTTTATACAGAAGGACAGGACAATGTCCTGTCCCTACAATATATTTAATCATAAATGATTATTATGTAGGGACAGAACAGCGTTCTGTCCGTTAACATATCTTTGAAAATTATACAAATATAAAAATTAAGGAACTTTTTTTATTTTCTAATTAAAAAAATGCTTAACTCCAGTCAAATTTTTTTGTAAAAATTACAAAAAAGAACATATGTTATTTAACATGGCACCAGATTTAGATTTTTCTTTTTTTGTATTAAAATTGAGCAGAACAAATTTCCAGGTGAGGTGATAAAAAATGATATATAGTGATAAAGTAATGGACCATTTCAACAATCCAAGAAATATCGGCGAAATCCCGGACGCAGATGGAGTCGGACTTGTCGGGAATCCTGTCTGCGGTGATGTTATGAAAATTATGATAAAAGTCAATAAAGAAACCGAAATTATTGAAGATATTAAATTTAAAACATTCGGATGTGGGGCTGCTGTTGCCACAAGTTCAATGGTTACAGAAATGATTAAAGGGAAAGGTTTAACCCTCGATGAGGCATTAAAAATTAGCAACAAAAAGGTAGCCGAAGCCCTCGATGGGCTTCCTCCGGTAAAAATGCACTGTTCTGTTCTCGCCGAAGAGGGTCTGAAGGCTGCTATTGAAGACTATAGAAAAAAAAATGAAAAAAATATTTAATAGAAGAGACTTTTTAGGGTTATCTTTATTTGTATTTGACTTTTAGAATCCTACATAAAATTAATATGGGTTTCCTGGGAGAATTAACAATTATTAACGGAAATTAGAATTATTAAGATTAGTTCCAATCAAATTACGTTTATTATTGTTCAACTCTGCTTACTTCAAATATCACTGTTCCACCACCAGTGTATTCATGAGGGTCCAAGCATTGGAGAAATAACTTTGTTTTATCCTCGACTCCTGCCAAACCCCATTCCCCCGGTTCTGAAACTTTAAGAACATTATAATATGGTAGTAAGGATGTAAGAGAATGCATACAAATAGGTATTTTTGAGACCAGTCTATACCCATCCTCAAGTTTAAAACTATCATTAATCTTATAAACAGAACAATTACCTTTGATTTCTTTAACCCGTATTATTAAATCCAATTTATTTCTCCTTTAATTTCAGTGATTAATCTTATTACCTGTATCATTTAAATTAAAATAATAAAATTAGATTGTTGAAAATAGTATTTATGAGTCAAGTTTAAAAAGGTTAAAACCGCGAATTTCGCTAATCAAAACTAATTGATTTTTATTAAATTGTGTAATATTAAATTAATGAAATTCGCGTAATCAGCGGTTTTTAGAGCGGACTCATTTATTATAAAAGTATAAAAATAATTAAAATTTAATTTATTTTTCGCGCAAACAAAATTTTCAAAGAGCCAAAATTTTTTACCTTTTTAATAATGGAGGAATGCTCAGAGGATTGAGAAGTAATGTATTACATGAATGGAATAATTACTGAACCTTAATTACGATTAGAGTCAGGTCGTCGATTTGATATGAGCCGGCGATATGAACTTTTATTTCTTTAATAATTTCATCAATGATAATTTTAGGGGGATTTTTCGCATTTTCCTTTATTATTTTCCTTAAACGCCATTCCTCGAATGTTTCTTCTTCGCTGTTCATTGCTTCCGTCACACCGTCGGTATAAAAAATTATTTGATCGCCCGACTTGATTTCGATTTCCCGTTGTTTGTAAGTCACATTTTGCATCCAGCCGATGACTATTCCCCCTTCTTTTAACAATATTTCTGAATCACCTTTTCTTAATAATATCGGCGGATTATGCCCTGCATTACAGAAAGTAATCTTATTGTTTTTCGTATCAATCTCACTATAGAAGAATGTTATGTACTGATATTCATCAGTATTTTCATAAATAATATTATTAATCCTTGTAACTATTTCCTTTATAGTCAAATTTTCTTTTGAAAGTGTTCGAAGGCACGCCTGAAGATTGGACATTAATAGGGAGGCAGGTATCCCTTTCCCGGATACATCCGCTATTGCCACTCCAAGCTTCTCCTCACTGAGTTTAATTAAGTCATAATAATCTCCACCAACCTCTTTGCAGGGTAAATTTAACGCTGCAACTTCAACGGCATAAAGAACCGGAACCTTTTTGGGAAGAAGTGTTTCCTGGATTCTTTTTGCAACAGCCAGTTCCTTCTCCAGTTCCTTTTTATCAAGAGAATCCTGGAAATAAAGAGCGTTTTCAATAGCCACAACAGCATGGTTTGCAAAGGCATTTAATATATAATCTTCATCCTCACTATATCCATAGTTATTATTTTTTTTTGCATAAAGAATGCCAATGGTTCCTAATTTTGAAGATATAAGAGGAATTCCAATCAAAGAACCTTTTGAAATTCCAGAAATAAACAATTCTTTTTTTAGTTCATTCAGTATCAATGAAGATTTCGAACCGATTATTGTTCTGTTTAAAAAACCTTCAGGGTCAAGATTTACGAGAATTTTGTCTTCGGGCAGTAGATTTTTTGATGCCCCTATGGTAAATGGACTATTCTTATCTTTTTGAATAAGGAGCCAGATACTGTCGGAATTGGTGATATTATAAGTGTGGTTGACAATTTCTTTGAGAAGTTTATCTATTTCCAGAACAGATGCGACGGAACTGCTCAATTGGTGCAGAGAAGAAAGCTGCTTAACCTTTTTATCGAAAATTCCGGCGCTGGGAAGGTGAAGCAAAATATTTATAAATGATAATACTGCATATAACAAAAAGAAGTACCAGGTGAGAATTTGGAGTGTACCCACAGAAAGGCTGAAATAAGGAGCGATATTTTTTGTTGGAAAATTTAATCCAATACCCAAAAACACCATTACAAGTACCGAACAAATTAGGACAGTATATTTTTGTTTTCTGTTTAAGAAGGTCACCCAGGAACTTTTAAATGAATTAAGAAAAATTGATATATACGCCAAAATCCCGAAAACATTTCTCGGTTCACCGGTTAATATATCTTCAGGAATCTGCCCTGAAGAAAATCCTTTAAAATTTGTCCAGATGATATATACAATTGAGAGAAAGATAAGAATCTTGAAATTTAAAATGGTGACCCTTTTTCTGTGGAAAATAATAAGTTCATAAAGCATAACTATAATGACAATACATATTGCACCTATTAAAAGAGATACAAAACCGGACAGGATAAAGTTAAGGGGAGGATTGTCAACAATGCCTTTTAAGTAATCACTTTCTCCTCGAGGAAACATAAAGCCCAAAAAAATAAAAATTAAAAAAAGAGATAAACCGCATAAAAAAAGTATTTTTAATTTTACGAGGATGCTGGAGTCGGTAATGTATTTATTCTTTTTAATCAATGGGACTAAAGAGAGGAGAAAAAGGAATACTATAATTTCTTTTAGTATTCCCAATGTTATGCTTGATATTAACATCGCGGACCATATTTTTAACCAATAAATTAACGAAACTTTGTTAAATTTCTACTAATTTACGAAGAGGTTTTAACATTTATAGTTCATCACGAATATTTGGGATAAATAAAAAACAGGTACAAATCATAATTATAAAATATTACAAATACTGTAATATATATAATCCAATCTCAAAATTTAATATATTTTCTGAAATACATTTAAGTCTCGCAGATTACTTACTTTATTATCATTTTTTAGATTCTTTTTTAAAGCTTGCCATTGCCCTATCAACAGTATCGTATGTCTTGAATATTGTCATTAATTGAGTAATCATCAAAAGACTATTAACCTTATCAGTTACATTGGCGAGTTTCAAGCCACCTCCCTTATTTTTTATGGTTGTATAACTTGCCATCAATACACCTAAACCAGAACTATTCATCCATTTCACCTTTGAAAGATTAATAACTACCTTATTCAAATTGTCCGCTATTAAGCCTTTAATATGGTCGTGAAGCTGCTGTGTCTCGGGACCTCCCATCAATTTACCACTAATCTCCAATATTGCAACATCTCCTTCTATTTTTTCCTTTATCTTCATATTCTATCCTCCCATTATTATGTGAAATTATTTTAAAGAATATTATTAAAAAATAAATAATAATATAAAAAAATACAATTAAAAAAATTTAAAGTCAATACTATTACTAATATGTTAATTTTCAGACAGCCTTTCTCACCAAAGGTATAATTATTCTATCACCTGGTTTTACCCTACTTAATTTTTTTAAGTCATTGTATTTATAAATAAGCCATAACGGGACCCCATAAATCTGATAACATATATCCCATATATTTTCACCTTTTTTGATTCTATGTTCAATTATACTCTCAATTTCGTAAATTCTAAAGAATTCTTCTTCAATCTTTTTATGATACCTTTTCCTCTGCTCTTCAAATATTTGAGAGTATTCATATTCCAAAGGTATTTTGATTTTCTGATGAAGTTTTAAAGAATTAGAACTCCTCAAATTATTTGCTTTTTTAATGGAACTAACCGTTCTTTCTGACCACATTGAAAAATGCCAGACTGTCTCTTCAGGATTAACATATATCCAGAAATAGTTTTCACTCTTTTCATCCTTATAAACAGAAAAATCAAGTTCGCTTAATTTTATATTTATTTCGGTTTTTATATCTATTTCTGGTTTTGATACAATATTATTATCTTTAACATCTTCATTTACTAAGGTTTTGAAATTATCTATATAAGCAATATATTTTTGACTTGGTAAATATATTAAAGTTCCCTTTGGAATATATCTTGCGTATGAAAATAATGATTTATTTATGTGAGGATTCAACTCTGCAAACTCTTCTTTTTTAATATTAAATTTATCTAATACGCTATTTACCCGCGTATTAGAAGTTAATTTCATAGACTCGAATTCAACATCTTTTTCTATATTGATTTCACCAAAGTATTTCTGATAATTATTTTCCACCTCCAAAGCAGCAAGAAATTCAGGATAGAAATTCTTGGAAGCGAATCCAAACCTTCCTCTTTTATATTTTTCAATAATCACAGAAATATCATTGGTATTTAATATTCTCACCGCTCTTTTAATTCCATAAGTACCATAATTATGAGCAAGAATAGCAAGCGGCCAACTTTTCAATTCTTCATAACTTTTCTTAAATAACTTTACAGCCGCTTTCGTGGAAGCAAATGGATCTTTTCTATTATCAATTGAGGAATTGATGCGAAGATACATTCTTCCTGTGGACCTTGTAAACTGCCAGATGCCAGCCGCACCATACTTTGACCTTGCATTTGTATTGAATGAAGATTCTATATGCGGAAGTGCAGAAATCTCAACAGGAACACCCTCCTCAATTAAAATCTCCTTTATTCTCTTTATATATCTTCCTCGAATAATTAAACCTTCAATAAATTTATCCCTCAATCCATCCTGGGCTCTAATATTTCTTTTTGCTCTGTAAAATTTATCCTTTTTATCGATTTTTTCGAACAACCCGAACACACGCTTCATATCCCCGGATAATTTTTCCCCTGAACCTTTATATTTTTCTAACTCTGAAATAATATTGATATATTTTTTCTTATAGTTTTCAATAATTTTTTCTTTTTGTTTGGAAGTGTATTTACCTCCTTTAAATTCCTTCTCCAAATCCACTATTTCATAAACAATATTCAAATTCTCACGGTCGTGTAAAACAACCTGGTCTTTACTATATTTGGTAAATATATCCTTCCAAAACTTAACATTATCCACTAAAGAAGTCGGACATTTAAATATTCTCTCCTTTTCTTCAAAACTTTTACTCTCAGCCCAAATGGCAGTAAAGTAAAAAAGGAAAAGTACTATAATAAGAATATTCTCTTTTCTTTTCATTTTCAAAATCTATCTCCTTCACTATTCGACATTTTGTTAAAAATAATTCCACTAAACCTCGATAAAACTAAATGTTAATATAATAAAATAATAAAAAAAAACCTACAATAAAATGCAGGTTTTTTATTTTTTTATAAAGTAGGGGTTCGAGGTGTCGAATCCCACAAAATCACATCTATAATTCGGATTTCAGTTAAGCATATCCGAATCCTCATAATAAATAGGAGAAATGAGTATAAAATCGCCGAAGCCAGTTTCATCAATAAAAGTATATGTCCTATTTCTGTGATAATAATACCATATTTCATAAGGTGGCGAACGATAAGTATCAAAAGCCTGTTTGTAAGTATAGTCAGGTGCCCCCATGATAACATAAATGTATCCTCGGTCTGTCATCCATCCATCAGGTCTCCTTGAAGAAGAAAAACTCTTTATAGCAAAGCTTATTCTCCGATAATATTCAATCATCTTTTCATTTCCGTTTACTCCAGGAGAGGGATCTTTCTTATCCCAAAACTCTTTGAATGCTGCAAATTTCTCATACCCCTTATTCTTTTTTATTTTTTTTATCTCATTACCGGATGCAATATATTTCATCTGGTCGACTGCTTTATCAAAATCCTTGATTAATCCCGGAAGCCCTTCCCATGCTACTGAAAATGAAGCAGTTGTTTTATCAATATTTTTATCCTGTTCAATCTGATAAACAATGATATATCTCCCCATTTCAAGGTTTAAATCTTTAAGGTCAGTATAAAAATAATCGTACTTCTTGTTCTTTTTCAAAGAAATATTCCCTCTCTTTACAAGTGTAGTATCCTTACTTAATTCATCTAATACATTAAATTTTATAGAAAGTTCTTTATTTTCATCTGGCATGTACATCTCGAAGTAAACATAAAAATTCTCCTCATTCACTGCAATATTATTAACAGATACGGGAAATAATTTAACAATATTATTAGGTAAAAATTCAATCCTGTTTAAAAATAGCAAATTGCTGATATTTACAGTCTTATCATTAAACTTTTTAACTTCTAAAGGCATTTTCCCTTTAGAAATATTACCGGAATTTTTATCAGTGAATATTATTTCAATTTCATATTTTTTTGGATTAATTTCAAAAGAATTTTCCCACAAGTAAAAGATTGAATCCGATTTTGTCTCCTCAAACTCCACAACTGAAAATGAATTCTCAAAAGACTTATCTAATATTAAATTATCACCATCCCACAGAACTATATTTACTTCAGAGGTAGATTCAAAATAATCTTCATTCTTTATAAACAACAAATCATTATAAGGAACCTCCAAAAATATTCTCAATCCACTTTTGCTGAAATCATTTTTTACTGGATAATTAAAAAAATGATAATAAACTTTTGGAGCAAACTCTGACTCTGATTTCAAGACTTCTGTATGCAAAAAAAATAATGAAATCATAAAACATATCGTTAACAAAGTCTTATAAAATTTTTTAATCATAAAATACATAATATATAATTCCTCTCTATATATTATAATTCTCCAAAAATATCATATTCTTCAGCATCTTTAATTTCTACTTCAACAAGATTTCCTGGTTCAATTTCACCTTTAATTATAACAGAATTATCTATCTCAGGAGCGTCTTTTTCTGTTCTCCCTATTGAGATACAATCTCTAAAATCAAAGGAATCAACTAAAACATTTAGTTTTTTACTAATTAACTCCCTGTTCTTTTTCAAAGAAATTCCACCCTGAAGCATCATTATTTCCTGGTATCTCTCTTCCTTAATCTTTTCGGGGATATGATTTTTTCTTTCATAAGCATCAGTCCCCTTTTCCTTAGAATATTTAAAAACTCCAAGCCTATCGAACTCTGCTTCTTTGACAAAGTTATACAGTTCATTAAAATCCTTTTCAGTCTCTCCGGGATAACCCACAATAAATGTTGTTCTTAATGCAGTCTCAGGCATATTAGATTTTATTTTTTCAAGGAGGTTAATTATCCCCTTTTTTGAAATCTTCCTCCTCATATCTTTAAGAATTTTATCTGAAATATGCTGAAGTGGAATATCGAGGTATCTGCATACCTTTCCAGTCGAAGAAATATCTTTCAATATTTTTTCGCTCAATCTTGCTGGATGCAAATACATTATTCTTAACCACTCAATATCTTCTATTTTATCCAGCCCTGTTAAAATATACCCTAAATCAAAACCATTTTCAAGGTCTTTCCCATAACTCGCAGTATCTTCAGCAACAAGGATAAGTTCCTTTACGCCCGATTCTGCCAATTTTTGTGCCTCTTCAAATATATCTTCTGGATATCTGCTTCTGTATCTTCCTCTTATTTTAGGAACCATGCAATAACTGCAGTCGGAATCACAACCCTCTGATATTTTAATATACGCAAAATGTTTGAAATATGAAAATCTTCTTTTATAATTTTCAAAATCCCCTTCAATTTTGAAATGGGATGCAATTTCAGGAAACTTCTCAACTCCGTAAAAATAATCTACTTCTGATATCAGGTTTTTTAATTTTTCTTCATCTCTTTCTACAAGACATCCAAAAACAATGAGTTCCTTAAGTTTTCCATTCCTTTTCAGTTTTGCTACTTTAAATATCTCATCCAATGATTCCTGTTCTGCACTTTTAATAAATCCGCACGTATTTATTAAAACAGTATCAGCCTCTTCAGGATTTGCCGTAAATATATAATCACCCCTGCTTATAATTTCTGCCGTTATCTCAGAATCAACTGTATTCCTCGGACAGCCAAGTGTTATTAAACTAACTTTTCTCACTTGAATAATTTCCTGAAAAAAATTGCATTAATCTTTTTTAAACTTAGAATGTTTTTTCAACTTCATTTATTAGCACAATTATCATACCATATTTCTATAATATTAAACTCAAAAAAGATGAAAATAATTCCAATTTTTTTTAAAAAACTATATAATCTGAATTATTCAGGATAAAGATTCAAAAAACATATTTATCTTTTTAGAGGATTCGTCTTGCCAAATCCTTATGGATTAAAAACTAAATAAAGCTTCTACAAACCTTTTTGGTTCAAAAATTTCGAGGTCAGATATATCCTCACCAATTCCGATATATTTAACCGGAAGACCCAATTCAAGTTTTATGGGTATAATTACTCCTCCTTTAGCAGTTCCATCAAGTTTTGTAAGGACGATTCCTGTTACCTTTGTTGCTTTAAGAAATTCTTTTGCCTGATTTATAGCATTTTGACCCATATTAGCATCAAGGATTAGCAATACCTCGTGGGGGGCATCCGGAATTATCTTTGCTATAACTCTTTTAACTTTTTTTAGTTCTTCCATCAAATTCACCTTTGTATGCATTCTCCCGGCTGTATCTATAATAAGCACATCAACATTCCTCGACAAAGCAGCTTTCACAGAATCATAAACTACCGCAGCCGGGTCTGCACCCTGCTGAGTCCCGATTAAATCAACATTTGCCCTCTTTCGCCATATATCAAGCTGCTCAACCGCTGCCGCTCTATAAGTATCAGCAGCAGCAACTAAAACATCTTTGTCAGAATTTTTATAACAATATGCAAGTTTACCTATTGTAGTTGTTTTTCCTGTCCCGTTAACTCCTACAACAAGGATTATCCATGGTTTCTTTCCTAACTTTTCTTCTTGAAATGATTCACTATTCTCCAGCATCTTGAGTATCTCTTCTTTAAGGAATAAAAATAAATTGTCTGAATCACATTCTTTATTTACTCTAAATTTTTCCTTGATATTTTCAATTATACTCATACTTGCAGAGAAGCCAATATCCCCCTCAATTAAAATCTGCTCAATATTTTCAAGAATCTCCTCATCAATCTTTCTTTTTTTACCAAGAATCCCAATTATTCTGCTTAAAAATCCCTTTCTGGTCTTGGAAAGGCTATCTTTCAGTTTTTCAAACTCATTCTTCATTATAAAAAATATCCTACAATTAAACTTTCGGCTTAACAGTGTCCTTTTGCAACCTCAAAAAAAGACGCCCGTAAGAAATCAAAGAAAGTATTATGAAAAATGTTCCTAAGTAAACCAAAGGCAGTTTCATAAAATCCCAGTCTATAATATATACTCCGGCAGACGAAACAAGAATATTAATAGTAATCTTTCCGATAATGTTTGATTGAATTACCTGTCCTCTTTTCTTTATAAAAATAGAATTAAAAATGCAAATTATCAAATCCCTACCAATAATCAAAGATGCAAACCATATAGGAAAATTCCTTTTTATTACAAGAAAAACCACTATTACCCCAATAAATATTTTATCAGCAAGAGGGTCTAATACTTTCCCCGTTATTGATATCTGTTTAAACCTTCTTGCAAAATATCCATCAAAATAATCAGTCAGTACCGCTGCGACTATTAAGCAAAATGCTATTAAATAATCTATGAAATATCCCCTATTTAAAAAATATATAACAGGAATAACCAGAAGAGCCCGAATTATACTTAAAATATTTGCTATTGACATTGTTAAGCAGTTAATTATTAATTAAATTGGTCTAGGGCGACCTATCAGGTCAACCTTACACTAAAATTATAAACACTAATTCTTTGAATTAGAATTTTCAAGTAATTAAAAATTTCATTTAAATACTTTTATAGCGTCGATTACAATTGGAGGATATTTTTTTAATGCACTAATAAAAATATCTTTCAATGTTAATTTTTCAGGTGGAATTTCGCTCAACACTCTGGCAAGTCTGTTAAGAGTTCTGTCAGATAGTCTAAAGACCACCTTTTTTATTCTATAGCATCTTTTGTTTATTTCACCCACAGAATTGTTCCATTCTTGAGGATATTTCTTTAGCATTTTTTCAGTAACATCTCCCTTTATAACAGCCTCCGCAGCTATTCTTCCTGCAATTCTGCCTGCTTTCATAGCGTTTATAATTCCCCCGCCGGTAATCGGATTAGCCTGATGGGCTGCATCTCCAACAAGCATCAGACCATTATTAACAATTTTATTTAACGGGGAAGCGCAGGGAATACCACCTGCTATCCTTGTGAGTATAGAAGCATCGGGAAAATGGTTTTTAAGAAACTCATCAAGGTAAACAAGTGGTGATTTATTTTTTGAATAAATTCCTGAAATTCCAACACCAACATTTGCAATATATTTGTTTTTCGGAAAAACCCATGCGTATCCACCGGGAGCAATATTTTTCCCAAAATAAAAGTCGCTGAAACTCGAATCGATTCTTTTACTGGAAATTGTAACCTGAGCACAGCTCTCTATATCACGAAGGATCGTATTAGATTTTATTCCACACCATCTTCCTACTCTTGATTCTACACCATCTGCTCCGATGACAATTTTTGACCTTATAGAGAACTTTTTTCCAAGATATTCTGCAGTTACCCCTTTTACATTTCCATCTTCCATAATAATTCCATTCGCATACATTCGAGTCATTATTTCAGTCCCCTTTTCCGCAGCCATTCCTGCAAGCATATAGTCAAATACCCTTCTATCAAGAATATAACAGCATTCTCTCTCTTTTAATGTTACTTTACTTCCATCGGGGGCTACAAGTCTGAAAGTACTTATCTTATTAACAGCCCATCTCGGGTCAGGTTCCATAAATTCCTTTAAACCTGCCTCACCAACACCTTCTGCACACCTCACAGGAAATCCAATATCCCGCCTTTTATCTAATAAAAGGACCTTCACACCTTTAGACGCCGCATAAAAAGCAGAAGTTGAACCTGCAGGTCCACCACCAACTATTATTATATCATACTCTTCTTTCATTTTCTTTTATCGCTTCAAACGGACAAACATATATACATAACTTGCAGTTTGTACATCCATCAAGGATTTTTATACTCGTCTCTTTCAATTCTATCACATTCGGCACGCAAACAGAGACACAAACCCCGCAGTAATCACACCTTTCTTCGATTAAGTAAATCATGCCATCTCATAAATTTTAATAATACAAGCAAAACAAAAGAACTATAATATCCACAATTCTCATTAAGACTTTATCAGAAAAAACTGGATTTAATAAGATTTAAAATAATTAATAATACGGCAATTGGAGAGACGAATTTGATTAAAAAATGCCATAATACCCTTGACTTAAATTTAGGATTCCCATTAGCAATCTCCTGTGATGCCCTGTGGACTCCCCATCGCCATCCAACGAAAACTGCTATGAATAAGCAGCCGATGGAAAGAGCATAACTCCCAAAAACTGTACTCATAAACGAGAGAAAATCTCCACCATAATATGGGAGTTTTGTAAAAAATTTTACTATACCTCCAGAAAGAGCGGAGGGTATAGCGAGCAAAAATGATATAATTGAAGCACCGACGGTCGCCCTCTTGCGGGACCATCCCCTTTCTTCAATAATATAAGCCACCACAACCTCAAGTAGTGAAATTGTAGAAGTTAATGCCGCTATGACAAGAAGAATAAAGAATGCTGTTCCAAAGTAGGTACCGCCGGGAATCTTGGAAAATATCGAAGGAATGACCACAAAAACCAGGTCCGGTCCCTCGTTAGGAGCCAAACCCATCGCAAATAACGCTGGAAATATTGCAAGACCTGCTATAAAAGCAATTAAAGTATCAAAAAGACATACGTAGGAAACAGAAGTAACAAGATTATCCTTTTTAGATAGATAGCTTCCATAAGTAATCATTGTACCCATACCAAGACTCAACGAAAAAAATGCCTGTCCAAGTGCATTCATAAATGTAGAACCTGTAACCTTGCTAAAATCGGGTTTCATATAGAAATTCAACCCCTCTAAAGAACCCTTGAGGGTTAATGACCTGATTACAAGAAAAATAAGTAAAAATAACAATATCGGCATCAATGTCTTTGACCATCTCTCTATTCCCTCTTCCACACCTTTATATACTATTATTCCATTCACAAAAAGAAACAGCGATAGACATAATAAACTTGAGATTGGATTAGAAGCGAATTCACCGAATATTAGTTTTGTCTGCTGTGCAGTTTGAACATTCCTAAACGCTCCAAACAATGTCTCAAAAATATATCCAAGTGCGTAGCCTGCAACCACGCTGTAAAACGAAAGAATCGCAAAACCTGAAATTACACCCAAAATTCCAACATATTTCCAGTGTGTTTTAGGTGCAAGTTTTTTAAATGCACCAACCGGATTTCTCTGTGTATTCCTTCCAATTGAAACCTCAGCAAGCATTACCGGAAATCCAATCAAAAGGACAAAAAACATATATATAAAAACAAATGCCGCCCCTCCATTTTCACCGGTTAAATAGGGAAAACGCCATATATTTCCCAAACCTATTGCCGACCCCGATGCCGCAGCTATAAAACCTATCTTGGAACGCCACAATCCTCTATTATTTATATTATCATTCATCTATAAATACCCACTATTTTCATCATAACATCAGAACACGAAAGAGTTATACTTTAAAATCTTACAAGTAAATTTAGATAAACATATCCATTATTAAAACCGCCAAAAGAGATATCCATATTTTCGTTAAACCTGTCGAGATATGCATCGACATACGCATCAACAGCACTTAACCCAAGAACAAATACAAACCACCATTGAAGTGTATTTCTTCTTTTTCTGTATTTAACCTCCTTTGTATTATTAAATTTTTTATTATTATCATAAATGGAATATATTAATATCCCTTCTCCAGCGGCAGCCAGCAAAGCTTTCACTTTTTTTCCATTATAAATCTGTCCCAGACCGGGTATCAAAAGTGACCTAACAGACGCTCCTATCGGAGATTTTGTCTGCAGAGTGTCATTATTATTTGAAATATTTTCATTTAACAAGGGACAAAATTTTACTTTAAAAAACTCAGCCTCTTGAGATAATGCCCTTTCTTTTAAAGAATCAATTCCTGTTATAAATATTAATAAAAAAATTAAATATAGAACTTTTTTAAAAACATAAACAGAAAATTTTCTCACAATAAAAAATCAACCTTTTATTTCTATAAAAACTAATTTTCGTCTTTCATATCTTTAAATTTAGCATCTTCAATATCATTTTCGTCAATATTAAAAGAAGATTTGTGTTTTTCCTTATTCTTAATCTTCCTTTTACCATCGTCCGATTTTAATAATATATTCTTGAAAAAGACATACAATAAATAAAATAATATTAAATAAAAAATAAATCTAAACATTGTATCACCAAAAACTTTCCTTTAATTCATATCTAAATTTGAGTTTAATTATCCCTTAGGATTATAATATTTTGTTCCCATAAATGGAGTTTTAATATAATCAATGATTTTATTAATCTCTTCTGGATTCATAACAAAATCTATTTCACTTGTATTAATAACAAGGAGAGAAGAAATGTTATAATTAAAAAAATATTGATTGTAAGCTTCATTTATAATTTTCAGGTAATCTTCAGTAATATTTTCTTCAAAGGGATAATTTCTTCTCCTAATATTTTCCATCAATCTTTTATAACCCGACTGTAAAAATATAATAAGGTCGGGAATCGGAACATCTTTAATCAACAGATCAGCTATTTTATCATATAAAGCAAGTTCTTTTTCATTTAAATTTACACAAGCAAAAATCCTATCTTTCCATAAGGCATAATCAACAATTGTCCTTGGATAAAAGAGATCGCGCTGAATAAGTTTTTTCTGCTGTTCATATCTTAAAAACAAAAAATTTATCTGTGTTATAAAAGCATACTCTTTCGGATTTTGATAAAATTCTTTTATAAAAGGATTTTCTCCAACATTTTCAAGAACAATCTTTGCGTTTAATATTTTGCCGAGTATTCTTGCAAACGAAGTCTTCCCCACACCAATTGCCCCTTCAACTGCTATAAATTCAAATTCCTTCGGAAACTTTTTCATCACCTACGATTAATTATAAAGTTTCTTTTCTGCCTTATGAGGTTCTGCTTTGGCGGAGGCTACTTTCCTATCAAAGAAAGTAACTCTTCCCAACTCTTAATCTTTAAAACTTTTTCGTCCTTTTTACAATTTTTAATTATATCTGATATTTTTAATTTTGTTTTCGGGCATAAAAAATTACCGGCAATCTCTGCTGTGGGAATAAGAACAAACCTCCTTTCATTTATCATAGGATGTGGTATTGTCAATTCCTTACTTTCTATTATTTCGTTCCCGCAGTATAAAATATCAATATCGATTGAGCGGGGTCCCCACCTCATTTTAATATTTTTTCCCAATCTAAATTCAATGTCTTTTAACTTTTGGAGCAATTCAAAAGGAGATAAATCTGTGTAAATCTCCAATACTATATTAAAAAAATATTCCTGCTTTTTAAATCCAACTGGTTCTGTTTCATATAAAGAAGAACCCTTTATTATTCTTATTTCAGGTATTTTATCAATTAACTTTATCGCATTCAGAATATTCTTCTCTTTATCATCGATATTTGAACCTAAAGATAGAAAAACATTAGGCATAGTAAAAATATTTTCACACTTTTTGTCTTACAATTTCAGTTTCCACGTAATCGAGGATACCCTCGACAGGTGGTTTTAATTTTCTCACTCTAACCACGATTTCCAGGATGTTGAAATTTCTCAAGCATTCATCGGCTATATGATGAGCAAGAGTTTCTATAAGATTAAAGCGTCTGCCGATGACAATTCTTTCAACAACCTTATAAACCTTTTTATAGTCAACTGTAAATTTTACATTATCTTCCTGTATAGCCCTGGTTATATCAATCTTCAATTCAATATCAACCTCATACCTCTGACCGAGTTCTCTTTCCTTAACATCATTACCATGAAAAGCGTAGAATGTCATATTTTTAATTTTCAGAACATCATAAGACATTATTTACCTCTTTACGAGCTCAAATGAAGTTCAAATTTTTGATAATAATTCTAAATAATCCCCCTTTCACTCTTTTCGATAAAATCGAGCACATCTTTAATTTCGGGTATGATTTCCAAATCACTTTTAATCTTTTGCACAGCTTGAGAAACATTCAGATTCATCTTATAAATAATCCTGTAAGTCTCCTTTAACCTCGAAATAACCTCCTTTGAGAAACCTCTTCTGGTAAGACCTACAATGTTAGGACCAATATAACTAAGAGGTTCCCCACTTGCAAGGATATACGGTGGAACGTCCTTCGGGACCCGATAACCACCCCCAATAAAAGAATGCTTGCCAATTTTAACAAACTGATGAATAGGACATAAGCCGCTGATATTAACATAATCGTGAATCTCTACATGTCCAGCCATATTGGTTGCATTTGCAATTATTACATTATTGCCTATTTGGCAGTCATGAGCAATGTGAACATACATCATAAGAAAGCAGTTCTTACCGACCTCGGTCTTGCCTGAGTGTTTCGTACCTCTATTTAAAGAACAAAACTCTCTTATAATAGTCCCATCACCTATTTCAAGCGTAGTTTTTTCATTTTCAAACTTCAAATCCTGAGGTATAGTTCCAAGAACAGCATTATGAAATATTTTGCAGTTCTTTCCGATTTTTGTTCCTGATGCAATGTACACATTAGCGCCTATTTCGGTCCCGTCATCTATAAATACATCATCCTCGATTATTGAAAAAGGACTTATTGTGACATTATTACCAATTTGAGCATCTTTATTTACAATCGCTCTTCGATCTATTCCCAAATTTATTTCCTCCAGTGTTCTTAGTTCGATAAATGACTAATCTTTTATAAATCTCTCAGATTCAGTTTTAATTATGAAACTTTAATTTATTTATAGTAATATTGGATTATGAAATTAATTGCAAATTAAATATTTACATTGGAAATTAACAGACATCTTAATGGGGATTTAAAAGGGAGCATTACTTTAAGATTAGCAAAAAAGAGATATTTAACTTAAAAGGGTTTTATTTTTTTCCACAACAGTTGCCATAAGTTCAGCTTCACAAACAAGATTATCTTCTACAAAAGTTTTTCCTTCCATCACAAAAACCATGTTTCTTCGTTTTTTCATATCGAGTTCAAAACGAAGTTGATCGCCTGGAATAACGGGTTTTCTGAATCTGACCTTATCAATCCCCGTGAAATATACAAGTTTCCCTTCTGGACTGTCCACAACATTAAGAAGAAGAATTCCTCCAACTTGAGCCATAGCCTCAACAATTAAAACACCCGGCATAATTGGATGACCCGGAAAATGTCCATTAAAAAAAGGTTCATTCACTGTAACATTTTTTATACCAACAATTCTTTTATCCATTTCAAAAGAAATAATTTTATCAACAAGCAGAAAAGGAAATCGGTGAGGAAGAATCTTTTCTATTGCGGATATATCGAATACAACACCTGGTTTTATGGATGTCTGGAATCTGCTGGTGAGCCTCTTTTTTTCGTATAGTTTCCGTATTTTTTTCACAAATTCAATATTTGCTTTGTGACCAGACCTTGCTGCAAGTATTTGTGCTTTTATAGGGATTCCAACAAGTGAAATATCCCCCAGAAGGTCCAAAAGTTTATGGCGACATAATTCATTCTTATATCTCAGTTTTACTCCATTTAAAATCCCATTTTTCCCAACCGTTACCTCTTTTTTTATGTTAAACTTTTCCCTTAATCTGTTGATTTCTTTTTGATCTATATCTCTATCCACAATTACAATTGCATTATCAAGGCTGCCTCCTTTTATCAAACCCTCTTCAGCAAGTTGTTCAACTTCAGTCAGAAAACAAAAAGTTCTTGCGGGTGCAAATTCTTCAACAAATTCGTTTTCAAGAGAAAAAAGACCAGTATGCTGACTGCCAAGAGCGGGATTTTTGTAATCTATCATAACTGTAATCCTAAAATCATCGGTAGGCAGGGCAACTATCTCAACACCATTATCCTCATCTTTATATGTTATGGTTTCATCTACTACCAAATAATTCCGATAAGCATCCTGGTCAATAAATCCCACTTTCAGAAGAGTTTTAACAAAGGGGATTGAACTGCCATCTCCAACAGGAGGTTCATTACTGCTTATCTCAACTATTATATTATCAATCTCAAGTCCAGTTATTGCCGCAAGAACATGCTCAACCGTGTGCACCTTTATATCTCCGATTCCGAGTGTTGTTCCTCTTGATATATCAACCACATTATTTATTATGGCGGGAATCTCCGGGCTGTTTTCGCAGTCTTTCCTTACAAATTTAATTCCCGCATCAGGGGGGGCTGGTTTAAAAGTTACTGTTGTTCCATTTCCCGTATGAAGTCCTATTCCAGAGTAACTTATTTCCCGTTTTATAGTCCTTTGAAACTTCCTCATTAATACCTCTCTAATAAAAAAACTATGATTTGTTCCTTTTCTCGAGGTTTTTTACTCGTTTAAATAAATCTGGGATTTTCCGGAGATATATTTCAATCTTTTTTGTCTCAGTAAGTTTTTTTGCAGGTGTACCCCATACACAAGTATCATCCGGCAGTGAATTTATCACTCCTGCCTGAGCACCAACCTGAACTCTATCCCCAATTTTAAGATGATGAATAAATCCCGCCTGTCCACCAATTTGGACATCTTTCCCAATAGTAGTGCTGCCGGAAATGCCAACTTGAGCAGCCATCACAGTGTTCTCACCTACAATGACATTGTGGGCTATGTGAATAAGATTGTCAATCTTACACCCCTTCTTAATTCTCGTCTCACCAATGGTCGCTCTGTCGACTGTACAATTTGCTCCTATCTCAACATCATCCTCAATAACGACGATACCTGTGTGCGGAACTTTCACATATTGCTCACCATCCCTAACATAACCAAATCCATCACTTCCGATTACCGTTCCCGAATGTATTATTACCCTTTTCCCAATAATAACATTCCTAAGAATCGAAACATTTGGATATATAACAGCATCTTCATCAACTACAACCTTTCTGCCGAGATAAACTCCAGGAAATATCTTTGCTCCTTTCCTTATAATGACATCGTCCTCTAATACTGCATACGCTGCAATCGATCCACCATCCTCTATTTTACAATTATTTCCAATAACAGCTCTCTCATCTATTCCAATTTTAAGGGTAGTCTGTAAAGGGCGAAACATCTGGACGAGTTTTATAAATGAAATATAAGGATTTTTAATCTTAATAATATTTTTATCTGAACTTACTATATCTGTGGGAACTATAATCCCGGAAGCGTTTGTTTGTGAAAGGAATTTAAAGTACTTTTTATGGGCAATAAAAGAAATTTCGCCCTCTTTAGCATTCTCTATCTGTGCAACATCTCTTATGATAACAGAATGATTACCAATCAATTCTCCCCCAATCATTTCCGCAATTTCGGATAATTTCATCTCCATCAGTTTACAGCCCATTCATTATTAGTAAATTTACTTTTGAGCCGGCGGTTTTTTGACTCCTTTATTCAACTCATCAAGCACATTCTGAGTAATATCTTCGGTCTTATCAGGATTTGCAAACAAAACACCCATATTAATTACATCAAAAACTAAATCAAAGAATTCCTCTGAAGAGACTTTGTCAATAGCGTCGTTAATCTTCATTACTATTGGGTCGGTCAGTTCTTGATATTTTCTTTCAAGTTCACCCCCTGCACTGAATTTTTCCTGCTGATACGCTATGCCCCTGCGATAAAGGTCATCAAGGTCTCTCTGCATCTCCTTTTTCTTTTCCTCACTCAAAAGAAGACTCTGACTTTCAAATCTCTTCATATCCGCTGCAAACTTATTATTCAAATCTTCAAGTTCTTTTCTATATCTTTGATTTAGTTCATTTATCTGCTTCTGAACTTCGACCATCCCTGAATAACTCTGCATAATTATTTCAGTATTGATTAACCCAATCTTTAACTGTGCAAACGAACTTGAAGTTAACACTAATCCCATTAACAATATTGAAAACACTGTATATATTAAAGTTTTTTTGCATTTCATTTAACTAGCCTCCAAAATCTAATTAAATTTTTAATTTTATATTTTATGAAATTAATTAGAAATATCTTCCGAACTGAAAATGGAATTTCCACTCCCCCTTTCTTTCATTAGTAACCTCATCGAAGTGGTCAAATCCATAACCAATATCGAGTCCTAAAAGACCCATCATCGGCATAAAAACCCTGAACCCAAATCCTGCAGACCTTCTTAGGTCAAATGGATTTGTATGCTGAATATCTTCCCAGGTATTACCTGCTTCTGCAAAGATAAGTCCAAAAACTGTTGGATTTGGTAAAATTTGAAACCTCAGTTCAGTAGACCATTTTAAAAGGGTGTTAGCGCCAAATGCATAACCAGTTTCAGTCAAAGGTCCCACTGACCTATCGTCATACCCCCTCAATGGAATCCCAACTGTAAATGCCGTTCCACCCATAAAAAATCGATCAAGAGGAGGGATATAAGAATCTTTTTGAAAACCATTAAGATACCCGAAAATGAAACTATCATAAAAAACAAATTTCCCCAAAACAGGAATATATCTTTGAACTTTAACAATATGCTTATGAAAATCTTCACTTCCACCAAGAAATCCACCAGAGTACTGATTTGTAACAGAAAAGAATGAACCCCTTGTAGGAAATTCTTGATTATCTCTGCTGTCTCTGGTAATTATCTGCGTAATACTAACAGCGTTTGAAGTATTTCCGATAAGCCTTGCTTGAAGTTCAAGGTCAGGTCTTACATTGCTTACTTTGTTTTCTACTACTTGGAATATCCAGTCTGCCCTAAAGTAGTCATCAGGCCATTTAAATTCCCTCCCAAATCGAAGTGACATACCCCTGTTTCGCCAGTCAAATCCATAATATTCTCCTCCCCTTTTTGTATCAAAAACCGAAAAACCTGCAAGAGTTGGCGTTCCCATAACCCAGGGCTCTGTAAAGCTAACCTGAAACGAGCGATAAACCTTTCCAAACTGCCAGTCTATAGAGAACCTCTGTCCCCTCCCAAAGAAATTGTTCATTGAAATACCAAGTGCACCAATTAGTCCGTCCCTCTGGCTCATACCAGCAGACATATTTGCATAATCTGTAGATTTCTCCTCCACACTAAATTCTAAATTTATTTCCTCAGTACTTCCAGGAATCATATTAAATCCAGGTTCAACTTTCGAAAAGTAATTAAGCATAGTAATTTCTCTTTGACTGCGCTGGATCTCCTCCATCGAAAACATATCTCCAGGTTTAATAGTTATCTCTCTTCTTATAACATACTCTTTTGTTTTTGTATTGCCTTTTATCGCAACATCATTCACCCTTACTCTATTTCCCTCCCTGATACTATATTCTAAGTTAATTGTGTCTCTTGCGACAGGTATCTCTCTGGGAACAATTGCAAGATATACATATCCCTCATCCTGATACAGTTTGCTCATATTTTGATAGGTTTCAATATATTCCTCTTCATTATACTGGTCTCCCTTCCTGAACTCAAACTGTTCCATTATTTCTCTGTCAGAGAACACCTCATTCCCATTCAGCACTACATCCCCAAAGTAATACTTTGTACCTTCATTAACCGTTATATCAACAAATAGTCCCGTTTTATCTTCCGAATATCTTAAAGAATCTGAAATAACAAAAGCATCACGGTATCCGTTTTTTCTATAAAATTCAAGCAATTTCGCCTTATCCCTTTTGAAATCCTCTTGGCTAAAATCCGCTCCTCTCCACCAGGTATCCTCTTTAGTCTCTTCAAATTGTCTTTTAAGGATTTTATCATCGAAAGCTGTATTCCCATAAAAAACTATCTTCTTAATCTGCACCTTTTCACCTTCATTAATATCAAAATTTAATGATACTTTATTTTCGTCCTCCAAGTAATCTTCTTTCAAATCCACTTCTGCAAGAAGAAAGCCCTTATCAGCATACAATTTTTCTACCTTTTTTATAGCATTTCTAAGTTTAAGTGAACTTATATGCATTAAGCGATATAAATCCAATTTATCTTCTATATCTTTCCTTTTAATTTCTTCGTTTCCATTTATTACTATATTTTCAATCCTTGGAAATTCTCTAACTTTTATGACAAAATTCGAACCTTCTTCTGTTCTTGATTCTTCTTCTATCTGAATATGGGAAAATACACCAAGTCCCCATATCCTTTTTAGAGATCGTTGAATATCTTCACCTGTAATCTCACTTCCCGCCCTCAATTGAGAAGTAAGTTTAATTATTTGAACCCTTGTCTGGTCTGTCCCTTCTATCCTTACACTTGCTATCTTTATCTTTTCTTCCTGGGAATATAATGTATCCGAAATTATAAAAATTAAACACAATATAACTAAAATTAAAATCTTCTTCATAACAGGTCAGAACCTTTCTATTTAAATAAAAACACAATATTTAACTAAAATTTATTATTTAATAAATCTTTAATTTAAGTATTTAAAAACAAATTGTAAAGTAAAATCTTATATTACCTGCTCAGTCAGATAGTCTGAAATACTGTCTTATCCATAATCTTTTATCTTTTTTATTCTGATATCTGTCAAATTGATAATCATATTGCATTTCCAGCATAATTCCGGGTGCT
>JAUWXV010000070.1 GCA_030616165.1 bacterium
TTTTCAATCCCCTCCTTTCTAATAGACAGGCAACTAATTATTGATAATAGAGTTGGCTAGCCCGAAGGGAAAGGGAGGGAATCGATCGCAGAGTTTGTCGTCCCCTCTCTCTATCAGATCTCTATTGCCACGAGTACATCGGAAGAGCCGTCCAATTTGTAACCATCTGCTGCTTGAGTTCCATGAGTGACTTCACGCTAGTGTCGTTGCTGCCCTTACTTCTGAAGCTCATAAACCCACTCGCAGTATGGGTCGCCACGGGGCATAGCTTTAGTTAAGGTTACGGTCAATTTGGGATTGAGGACCTTAGCAAGGCCATTATTCCAGGCATGATCTCCAACAGAACAAATGTCGTCCGAAATCCCAAGTTCCTTCGTCCTGTTCCACCAAGGACACTCGGTGCATCTTACCATTGCTTTTCCCTCTGTCGCCTCCACTGTCTCAAATTTTAACTCGGGACCCATTATCACAGTGGCAACTAACGGGGCTGTCGCAGCTATTGATTCAGCATCGTCACCAGATAGGCCAAGGGAATCTGCAATCTGTTTAGAAGCCTTCCCCGCCTCGTTCCAGATTTGTCTAAGTACCTCATTGTACCTCTCCCGGCCAACTCCATCTAGCAGTGCCTTCGATAAAGCCATTGCCGCGCCTGTCAGTGCATGAGTGGCGATGGTCCACTTAGTTTCCGCCAGAACTTTTTCCACACCTTCAGCCATTTTTGTCACCTCCTTTCTATTTTTTAAAAAGGGCACCTCCTACTAAAAGGAAAAGATTTATGCATTTGACGCCCTTTTTTAGTTATTTTATCAACACCATCTTTTTGGTTAAGGTTTTCTTTTCAGTTGTTAACCTATAGAAATAAATAGCTGAAGCCATATTAGATGCATCCCAAATAATTGAATATTCACCTGGCTGCTGATTTTCATTGATTAACGTTGTTACACGCTGTCCTAAGATGTTAAATATATCCAACCTCACATCTGATGCTGCCGGGATGGAATACTTAATTGTTGTTACCGGATTAAATGGATTGGGATAGTTTTGAGAAAGACTATAGGTCATAGGCAAAGCCCGTTCAGCATCTTCGGCATAGATACCGGTAGCATAGGTATCAATCACCCTTCCTTCAACCCTGGCAACCGTCGTGTCTATCGGAGAATGTTCTATAATATAATCCCTGACCACATTATATTCTAAAAGTGTTGTTTCCTGGATGTCAGAGACTTCAACATGAGCCACATTTTCAAGAAATTCCGGGCGGAAAGGTCCTGCCGTAACAGAGTAAGTGCCCATTAAATTAATGGGTAGTTCTCCTATCAATACACTTTGTATCCTACTCCCTATCTCCTGACTGGGGTCATAAGTGTAGGTCATACCTGAGACCTGTAGAAGATAAGAATATTCCACCTCTATATTAGAAAGAGTAAATTCGAGCCCCTTCAAAAGTTCTAAACCAGTAATATTAAATGTGACCAATTTGAAACCGAGACCTGTTACCAAATCATATCCCAAAGGAACAACCCGGAAAATTTCAGCAGGGGTTATATGCCCTTCCCAAATTTTTTGGGCTACGAAACCGTTTGCTGTAAGCGCGATATCCGTATTAGTCGCAGCCCGATAAGCATCAGTGACCAGATTCCCAAGTTGTGTGTCTTTTTTATAACCTGCTCCGCTTTCATTGTCCAGGTCAATTGCCACCTCGGCAACTACAGTCTCATAAACATCACCATACCTAATGTCAGTATTGATACTGTCCACAAATTGTTGTATCAAAGCCCCGATAATTGGATCGGGCACCACAGTTTCATTTACAGGGATTAATCCAAAGTCTATAACGTTGATGCCGACGGCTTCGGACCACTCGAATGTCAGTTTCCCAACATGTGCCCCGTGAGCTCCCGCCTGAACGATGTAGGTTTTCTTCCCTGATATTAGATTTTGTACTTCAACGGGCAATGGTGTCAGGTCAGGGGAATGACCGCCAACAATGATATCAATTCCCGGAACTGCGGCTGCCAAAGCCATGTCATAAATTAGACCGAGATGTGAAAGAAGGATAATTACCTGGCACCCATCCAGCTTGAGGGTAGTGACCATTTCTACGGCTTTAGTGACCGCAGTGTCCACTACAACCGGGGATGGAAGGGAAAGGATATTGGTTTCTTCGGTTGTCAGTCCGAATATTCCGACCTTGGTCGAGCCAAATGTCCTGGTTGTATAGGCATTCACGAAAGGTTCCAAAATATCTGCCCCTGGAGCTGAAAAGTCGAGATTAGCAGATAAAATAGGGAATCCTTGTAGAGGAAATCCAGCCCCTGCAAGAGTGTTAATTAGGGCCAATGGGGATAAATCAAACTCGTGATTACCCAGAGTCATAGCATCGAAACCAAGGGTCTTCATAAGCATTAAATCGGCTACTCCAAAAAATTTGTTGAACATGAAATCACCAATAAAAATATCTCCAGCGTGGAGCAATAGAACATTAGATTCTGATGCCTTGATTTGATTGATGACAGTGCTTATCCGTGCGAAACCGCCAATAGTCCCAAACCCAGACTCGTCTTTTGGACCAAATGGTAAGAGATAAGCATGGGTATCGTTCAGGTGAGCGACAGTTATTGTATCCGCATTAGCCCAAAGAGCTTTAGAGCCTATGAGAAGAAATCCGACGACGAAAATTATTATAAACCTTTTCATTTCTTTACACTCCTTTCTATTTTCAATAATGAAAAAAATTTAAGAAAAGGGAAAAATCATTCCCTTGTAATTATAAAAATGATATTAAAAATTATATACTTAAAAGCCACCCTGCAGAGGTTTAGTTCGACGTGTTATTTACGAAACAAATGTTCGTTTACCCATATTAAAAAATTTTAAGGGTTTTACTAAATTTTATCTCGAAAATAGCGTCCTATCATACGGCATAAATTTTAATCATTAGGGTGAACCCGAAGGGCAGGCAAGTTCACCCCTACGCAGTTTGCGTAGGGGCGGATTTACCCGCCCTCATTATAAGGGCGAAACCAAAGGACAAGCCCAAAGGACAGGCAAGTTCGCCCCTACGTGGGAATTTATCAGATACTATAAATATAACTACCTTTTGTCATTCCCGTGAAAACGGGAATCCAGAGCTAGAACTTATTTAAAACACAATACTGGATTCCCACTTTCGTGGGAATGACAACTCTTGCTAATGATTTTTTTGATTATTTCTAAAAAAGTATTTTTATGAAACTCTTGTTTAGTATATAGCAAATTTAACAAAAAATCAAGTTATTTTATAAATTTTTTAAAAAAATCCTTACAAAAAAAATTTTCAATATAAGTTATATTTGAAAAAACTGTCGAAAAAGTCATAAAATGGACGATTTCAAAAAAATCTTTCTTCTATATAAAAAAATACATAATTAAGTTAGTTATGATGAGAATATCACCCAAGGGAGCGATAAAAAGTAAAGTTTAAAATTTATTTTTTTATTTTTCTACCTATAATCAGGGTTGTACCGAAGTCAGTATCTTTTCTTATGATGTTGTGTAAGTTAGCCGTTTCCATCCACAGGCGGACTTCGGATTCGGTATATGTATCTCCGGATTTTGTTCCCACCAGCATATTCAATGAAAAGAGAGCACCGAAAGGAGGGCTTGTCCTATCTTCATCCATAATAAAATCCTGCACCACAACTTGTCCCTCCGGATTCAGAGCTTTTGAACATTTCCGTATCAAATTTCGGTTTTCTTTGATAGAATTACTATGTATTATTGCTGAGAGGAATACCAGGTCGAATCCGCTACCCAGATTGTCAACATTATAATCTCCGACCACAGTTTCCACTTTTTCTGAAAGTTTTTCCTGCTCGACATAATTTTTTGTGAGAGGAATCACATTCTGAAGGTCAAATACTACCGCTTTTATGCCTTCTCCGGCTCGGACAAAAGCCATAGAGTAAATTCCGGAGCCTCCCCCAACATCCAGTACGCGTGAAACGCCAGAGAGGTCGAGCATGTCAACTAATTCCGCAGCCTGATTGTACGCGCGTGCGTGCATAGCAGCGATAAATGCACTCAGCCACTTTTCACCTGTCTCATTCACATGTTGGTCTAACACGGATTTGCCATGACGAACCGCTTGCGTTAGAGTGCTCCAAGTATCCCAGAGGTTCACCAGATGCATCATGCCTGCCATAAAATCAGGTTTCCCCTTTATAAAAAACCGTGAGGCTAAGGGAGTGTTTGAGAATTTGCCTTCCTTTTTCTCCAGGATGCCCATTGCGCATAGTGCATTCATCAATCGCTCGGTGGCACGTCTGTCAGTTCCTAACATATCAGCAACTTCAATTGCAGATTTACTTTCCTCACCCAAGGCTGTGAACAGTTCCAGTTCGTAAGCTGTCAGCAGAACCCGGCTTCTCTGAAACGCCCGTGCTATCTCACTAATGCTATCCGGAGAGAGAGCATCCTCCGCTTGCAAATCGTTTATGCTCATTGAATTCATCCTTTTTCTTTTCTTAAAAACAACTTTGAAGATTTATTCAGATTTTTGAGTTTTAGCAATATTGTGTTTAATTTATTAAAAGTTTTCAAAGTATCAAAACTTCGGGAATTGAGTGACCTCAATATATCGTGAGAACAGCAAACTCACCATTAGGCGAAGTAGTTCAAATCTCACAGTCCCAAAAACTTGATTGCACCTCCACAAAGTAAAATTGTCAAGCCAGCCAATGCATGAGAATATTTTTCAAATTTCCGAAGTGATAAGTTTGATAACCCGTAAAACGAAGCAAAAACTATAAACAACATCGTTACAATAGTCGTCAATCCAAAAATAGACACAACTATTACTACATTTATTATACTACCCTTGGCTGCCGGATACATCACAAGAGGAATTAATGGTTCACAAGGACCAAATATAAATATTATAAAAAGAATCCAAGGTGTTAAACCGCCAGACTTCGGGTCGTGTACGTGAGAATGGCCTCCAGTATGCTTATGAGAGTGTAAATGGTCATCTCCATTTTCATGCAGATGTAGATGTTTATGGGGGCGACTGCGAATCGCTCTGTGCATTCCCCAGATGAAATATGTAACACCAAATGCAATAAGAAGCCAAGCGGCTAATTCACCCCGAAATGACTCGACTGCTTCCAATTTGAAAACAGCAATACCCAGAAAGATGCCTATAAATCCTAAAACAACAGAACTTAATACATGACCAATTCCACACAGAAACGTAATCACAGCAGTCTTCATACTGCTCCATTGTCTTGCTTTGGATAAGACAATGAAGGGTAAATAATGGTCTGGTCCCAGGATAGTATGAACAAATCCTATAGTCACAGCTGTTCCCGCTAAAATAACAAATTCGTTTGACACAGTTATTCCTTATTTAATTATTCGCCTAACGTGTTGCGGCTAAATATAAAGACAATATTATAGGCTATTTTACTGGTAGAGGTGAAGAACACCTCCGCCAGCAGAAAATAACTTTCAGTAAGTTTAAAAAGTTCCGAAACTTCGAGATTTTGGCGAAGCACATCAAATCTTTTTATCCCTGTCAGCCGATGTCAGGTGAAATCTATCCTACTTTCGAGAAACTATATGTCCATTTGCCTTTTTTTAATAGTTTAAATAAGCCCGTATTTGTTACTTCGGGCAGTATTTCATCTTCTTTCATATGGTGGTCACTAAAAGATAAAATAGAACTTGGCTTCAGTATTCGATGTAACTCTGCTAATATTTCATTCGGCTCTTCAAATATATGAAAGACATCGTATAATAAGACAACATCAATAGTGGAGTTTTTCAATCCGGTTGCACAATCGGAACAAATAGTCTCTATATTTGTTATCCTCTTCTTCAAAGCACGTTTTTGAACAGTCTCAACAGCAAGGGGATGGATATCCAAAGCATAAACCTTTCCAGACTCACCCACTAATTCACCGGCAGGGATTGAATAACTTCCGGAGCCGCAGCCGAAATCAAGTATATGAAATCCCGGTTGTATATCTACTTCCTTTAGTATCTTTTGCGGGGGAAAAAACAGGTCGCGAAATTTAAATAAAAGATACATGCCTTTTACGAAAATATTGCTCATTGGATTCTTCAAAGTCCTACCTTATAATGAACCTGACAGGTGATTTCTGTTTATATCTTAAGTACTTCGGATATACCTCATCGTAAATAAATTAAAGAACTTTGGTAAATTTTGGAAACTAATTATTTTTTGTAAATATATTAGGTTTATTAATTCACAAGAGCATTGAATATTCAAATGGCAGTCATTCTGAACCCTGTGCTGAACTTGATTCAGTATTGTTTCAGAATCTATTGTTTATTAATTATTTAGATGCTGAAATAAATAGATCCTGAAATAAACTCAGGATGACAATTAAACTTTACTTGTTTTAAAATGTTTTGAATTATACGTAATAGAAATTTACCAAAGTTATGTAAATCACTTCTAAATTTTTTAATATTTTACAGTTTCTTTAATGTATAAAAAATACAGTTAAATATATAGTAAATTTAACCAAAAATCAAATGCTTTTAAAACATATCTTAAAAATCTTTGTCTTTTCTGCATCCATTTTTAGAATAAATGAAACTAAGACTAAAGTGGCAAGGTCTCAGCAAAACTGGGAATAAATATTTGGAACCCTTTTTGTTTTAGATGTTTGGCGAATGTTTCTATTGAATCTTTTTCTCCGTGTACCAGGGCGATTTTCTCAATCTTTAGATTCGATTCTGTAAGGAAGCGTGTCAATTCCGATTGGTCGGCATGTGCACTAAATCCATCTAACTGTATTACCTCTGCCTTTAGAGGATATTCCTTATTCATGAATTTCACCCAGGGATAATCCCTGCCATTTCCTTTAGAAACCTCAGCAAGTTGGAGAATTCGGCGTCCCAGGGTATGTTCTGCTTGAAACCCCACGAAAAGAATTGTGTTCCGTGAATCGTGAATTTTATGACGGAGGTGGTGAAGAATCCTGCCCGCCTCACACATTCCTGAAGCAGAAATGACAATATGAGGAGATTTATCACGATTTAAAGCCATTGATTCTTCAACCGTCTTAACATATTTAAGTTGTTTGAAACTAAAAGGATTCTCACCATTTTCCAAAAAAGTTTTATGTGTTTCGTAATCATAACATTCAGGATGTTCGCCAAAAACAGTTGTCAGATTCAGCGTGAGAGGGCTGTCCACATATACAGGCATCGATGGCAGTTTCCCTTCATTGTATAATTCATGAAGCATATAAATGAGGGTTTGTGACCGCTCCATTGCAAAAGAAGGTATTATTACACTCCCCCCCCGTGCATAGGTTCGGTTAATTACTTCTTCCAGGTGGTTTTTCAAATTGCTAACAGGTTCATGCAGACGATTCCCATAAGTACTTTCCATAATCAGCAAGTCAAGGTGTTGGTGTTCAGGAGGAAACCACAGTGTGGGGTCACGCAGTATGGGAACCTGAAACCGCCCCAAATCGCCGGTGAAACCTATTACGAATTTTTTCTGACCTTCCTTTATATCAATGATTATAATGGCAGAACCGAGGATATGTCCGGCATCATAAAAAGTGCAAGAAATATCCTTTCCCACTTCAACAGGTGTTTTGTAAGGATATCCTTCAAATTGTTCCAGGCATTCCTCTGCGTCCTTGATTGTGTACAGGGGAGTAATTTTCTGTAAGCCGTGTTTATCAATAACTTCCATAATTTTTTCTTTGTCAATGTACAACTTATTCTTTTTCAATATTTTCTTTACTTTCCGGATTTCCGCATTACTAAGGTGCCTGTGTTTTTTCCCGGATGTCATTTGTTCATAAAGAAATGCCCTCGCTGTTTTATAATTCAAATAATCAGCGTCTGATTCCTGTATGTGGGCACTATCCCGAAGCATGTATTCACATTCATCTTGGGTTGGACGCGTAGTTATGACCCGCCCCATAAATCCTTTCGATGAAAGCATCGGGATACGACCTGAATGGTCAACATGTGCATGAGAAAGTAAAACATTGGTGATGCTCTCGTTATTAAAAGAAAATTTTTCATTTTTTTTCTGACTTTCTTTACGTTTACCTTGAAAAAGACCGCAGTCCATCAGAATACGGTTATGTTTGGTAGTCAACAGATGTGAAGAACCTGTTACCTCGCTGCATGCCCCGAAAAAAGTTACATCCATCTTCAGTCTCCAAGATTTTTAATAGTATATAAAATCACTTATTTTTTTCACTGAAATATATTCTTTTATGGAAAAAATGCAAGGATAAAAGAATGGTAATATAAGATTTAGATTAATTCTATCATTTTTTATTCCCTTATTTTTTGGAACTTTATAAAATAAAAATTTGTTTATTATAAAAATTTTATTTATTATATAATAAGTCTATTTCAATTTTCAAATAGATTAAAACTTATTATGAAAAAATCAGATTATAAATATGGGAAAAAGGTTACACTAATAGGTATATTTGGAAATATTGCTATTTCAGTTTTCAAGTTTATATGCGGTATAATCGGACACAGCGGTGCATTGATAGCAGACGCCGTTCATTCTGTTTCGGATATAGCGGCAACCCTTGCAGTATTATTCGGACTGAAGTTCAGCAGTAAGCCGGAGGATAAAAACCACCCATACGGACATGGCAAAATTGAATCTTTAACATCGCTTTTCGTAGGTATCCTACTTCTTATTACCGCTCTATATATTTTGTATGAAAATTCAATAAAACTTGTGAGGGGTGAATTCTTAGTTCCATCCTGGATAGCAGTAATTGGAGTGATAATTTCGATATTATCAAAAGAATGGATGTTCCTCTATACAATAAAAGCAGGCAAAAAACTAAACAGTCCGGCAATAATAGCAAATGCCTGGGACCATCGTTCTGACGCATATTCATCGATTGGTGTATTAGTTGGAATAAGTTTTGCAAAACTTAATATGCCCTATTTTGATGCGATTGCCGCAATTGTTGTATCATTTTTCATTTTAAGAATTGGTTATAAAATCACGAGAGGTTCAATTAATGACCTGATTGACTATCAAATTCCAACATCGCTAATCAATGGTTTAAAAAAGGCACTTTCAGAATGGAAAATAAAATATGATGTGGAAAGCATAAGGGGAAGACGGATGGGTTCCTCATATATTATTGACCTCAAACTCAAACTTTCTCCATATATAAATGTTAAAGAAGGAATAAAAAATATAAACGCACTCAGGGATTTTCTACTGTCGAGGATAAAGACCCTGCAGGATGTAATAATTGAAATTGCTATCGACGCAAAAGAATCAGATTTATTTGAAGCACAAATAAAAAACAGAGTATATAATATTTTAAAAAAGTATTCAGATAAATATGTAGAGATTCATAAAATAGATTATCACTTTTTTTCTGACCACCAGGAAATACATTTTCATATGGTAGTTCCCGACAATACCACCGTAAAAGATTCTCATAACATTGCAGAAATAATACAGAACGAGATACAGAAAGAATTCCCCGATTCTGAAGTAATAATTCATATCGAACCCGAAAAAAATTAAGTTAAAAAATAATAATAAACCGCAGACCCAAAGGGCAAGGGCGCAGAGAAAAAGAAGAGGGCAACCCGCCGGGTCGCCACTACATTTGGATAAAAGACATTATTATATGCTATTTTATGGAAACACCTTCGCCGGCAGAATGCACATAAATCGGCATTAGAAGGAGGAATAAAACTTAAAATTCCAGATTTAAATAAAATATAGGAGATTTTGTTTATAGATTTTTAAAGATTATACCTTATGATTTTAATTATATCCTCTGCTATTTCATCTCTATTCTGATATGTAATACATATTATCTTAACGTCTTTTCTTTCCCTTATCCGGTTAAGAAACTCGATATTTTTATCCTGAATCACTCCCACTACGATTTTACTGCTGTTTAATGCAGATGAAACGGTGTTCTTAAAATTTTCCGAAAATAGTTCCATTTTTGCAATTTCATCAATAACGATTATATCTATTTCATCATTATGTAATGCACGATTAATAGAATCTACACCGATTTTGTCAATATCGTTGGTATTGACTGCATATTTGCCCACCTTAAATCTCGATTTTACGTCAATATGTGAGAGTAAACCTTCTTCTCCATCGGTGTTTTTAATTCTAAAGCCGACTCTATTCCCTTTTTCCCTTATCTCTTCTGTGTAGAACCCGCTGATATTTTTTTTATATTTTTCAATAATCTTTTTTATAACGGTGGTTTTTCCGATGCCGGGTTTTCCAGTCAAAAGTATATTAATCTTCTTCGACCTTATAGACATCATCGTTCTCACGGACTTTTTCGTCAACTTTTACCCCAAAAGAATCGCCTGGTTTAACTTCTGGAACTCTTTCTCCTTCGATTTCAATGGAATCTATTTTCTGGATAAAATCTGATGTATAACCAGATATATGAACTGAATCTCCAACTTTTAAAGTCCCTTTTTCAAGTTCTATCACTGCGACTCCGACTTTAGAAAAATAATGTTTTACTCTCCCAATCCTTTCCTCAGCCATATTATTTCCCTCCTATAATTTTTTATTATAATAAAGTATTTCCCACCGTTTGCGAAGGTTTTCTTCACCTTCGCCCTGCATGAAATCAATCCAAAGAACCCACCCACGGTGGGTGAAACTTGCTGTTATTCCCCCGAGTATTCGGAGGAATATAGATGAAGTTATTTTTCCTGAGCATCTACAACAGCAATTGCAGCCATATTAACAATATCCTTAACTTCGCTTCCTCTCTGGAGAACGTGGACAGACTTTTTGATTCCCATAAGAATAGGACCTATTGCTTCAGCTCCGCCTAACCTTGCAAGAAGTTTATAAGCAATATTCCCAGATTGTAGGTCAGGGAATATCAGAATATTTGCTTCTTCTTTTAATGTAGAAAATAGAAATGTCTCCTCAATAATCTCATGAACAACAGCAGTGTCTGCCTGCATCTCTCCATCTATCATAAGGTCTGGCATTCTTTCTTTCACGATTTCAACAGCCCGTCTTACCTTTTCAACAAAAGGATGCTTTACACTGCCGAAGTTGCTGAATGAGAGCATTGCAACTTTTGGCTCTATATCAAATTTTTTTACAGTCTCTGCTGCACAGATGGCAATCTCTGCAAGGTCTTCTTCGGTAGGATCAATATTCACAGTAGTATCAGCAAAAAATAATACCTTATTTTTCACTATCATCATATAAAGCCCCGATACTTTATGTATATTCTCCTCCATCTTTATAACCTGCAGAGCAGGTCTTATAGTATTCGGATAATGTTTAGTTAGTCCTGATATGAGTCCATCAGCATCCCCCATATGTACCATCATAGCACCAAAGTAATTGGGGTCTCTCAAAAGTTCTCCTGCAACAGTTTTAGTGACACCCCGTCTGTTCCGCAAGTTGTAAAGTTCTTCAACATACTGTGGAAGTTGTTCATAAGTTTCTGGATTTATAATCTCGATTTCTTCCAGATTAATGTGATGTTCTTCTGCAGTCTCTTTTATATATTTTTTATCTCCGATTAGAATCGGTTCAGCAATCTTTTCGTCTATCAAGATTTGTGCAGCCTTAACGATTCTCTCCTGGTTTCCTTCTGGAAAAACAATTCTTTTCGGATTTCTTTTTGCTTTATTAATAATACCTCTCATAACCATCCTTGATTTGCCGAATCTTGCATCGAGTTCTTCTTTATATTTTTCTATATCAATATTAATAGTTGCGGCTCCAGATTCCATAGCTGCCTTTGCCACAGCAGATGTTTCCCAGATAAGAATCCTTGGGTCAAAAGGTTTTGGAATTATATAATTTGGTCCAAATTCAAAATGATCGCCTTCATAAGCCTTGATAACTGATTCCGGGACATCTTCTTTCGCAAGGGCGGCTAAAGCATATACTGCTGCAATTTTCATTTCATCGTTAATCGCTCTGGCTCTTACGTCGAGTGCTCCCCTGAATATAAAGGGAAAACCAAGCACATTATTTACCTGATTCGGATAATCAGAACGTCCAGTTGCCATTATGATATCATCTCTTGTACTTTTTGCATCTTCATAAGAAATCTCAGGGTCAGGATTAGCCAAGGCAAAAATTATTGGACGCTCATTCATCGATTTTACCATCTCTTTTGATACCACTCCCCCAACTGAAAGACCGACAAATACATCTCTCCCTTTCATAGCTTCTTTTAATGTTCTTAACTCTGTCTCAACAGCGAACTTCTTTTTATATGGATTTAATCCCTCCTTTCTCCCTTTATAGATTACTCCTTTGCTGTCGCACATAATTAAATTTTTCTTTTTAATTCCCAGTTTAGTAAAAAGGACGGCGCACGCATAACCTGCCGCTCCAGCACCATTGACAACTATCTTGATTTCATCAATCTTTTTACCAGCAATCTCGAGTGAATTTAAGAGTGCTGCACTGGTGATTATTGCTGTTCCATGCTGGTCATCATGAAATACAGGGATATTTAACTGTTCTTTCAGAGATTCTTCAATGTAAAAGCAGTCGGGGGCTTTTATATCTTCAAGATTTATACCTCCAAATGTGGGTTCGATGAGTTTGCAAACATTAATAACATCATCCGGGTCTTTCGAATTTATCTCAATATCAAATACATCAATATCTGCAAACCTTTTGAACAAAACCCCCTTACCCTCCATAACTGGTTTCCCCGCCAGACTGCCAACATCTCCCAGCCCCAGAACAGCAGTCCCATTCGTAACAACTGCCACAAGATTCCCCTTTGTAGTATAAATATAGGCATCTTCTGGATTTTTTTCAATCTCCTTGACCGGTTCGGCAACTCCGGGTGTGTAAGCAAGTGAGAGGTCACGTTGAGTTATGCAGGGCTTTGATGTAATTACTTCTATCTTACCATGTCTTCCTGCGGAGTGATATTCCAAGGCATCTTTTTTTCTTATCATTTCATTATTACCTATAAAAAATACAATTTTTAAAATAAGTATATTTTTAGTTCACTAAAACAAAATATAAAAATATTATTTGAATTTCAATCAAAACTTTAGAAAAAATTATTTTAATAAAACTTTGCCAAATTTATGAATTACAATTGAAGAGCACAAGGACACTAATAGGTAAGATATTAGCCTGTACGAGCTGTGCAGTGGCGGTTCTTTGAAGAATAAGATATTTTACAGCATTAAGTTGCTCTTTTGCGAGGTCTGCATCAAGAATTCTGCTGGATGCGGCTTTATTATTTATAATTGCAATATTCAAAGTATTCTCTTTAATGTTTAATCTTGAAATATATGAACCAATATTCTGAAGAGAATCTGAAACAGTTTCAATTGCAGAATCTATGTTTGAGAGTGCTGTGCTTGAGCCAGATGCTGTGAATACATTGTTTGATACGTATTGGGATGAGACATTGAGTGCTTCAGAGGAATTATTCCTGGATAAATTTATAATCATTTTGTTTGTGGGTTTTTCGCCGGTCTGAATTGATTTATTAATAAATGAGCCATCTAAAAGTTTAAAATTATTAAATGTAGTCTCTTCAACAATATCATCGATCTCACTGGTGAGTTGATCCAGTTCAGTCTTGATAGCGTTTCTCTCGGCAGAACTCAGAGTATCGCTCGCTGCCTGGGTTACCTTTTCTTTCATAGTAATGAGAATATCACTAATATTCTGCAGACCTCCTTCTGCTATAGAAAGCATATTTTTAGCAGTGCCTACATTATCAAGTGCAACACTTAATCCCCTTACCCTTGCGTTAATCCTTCTGGATATAACATAGCCAGCAGGATCATCTGCTACTGATGTTATCCTTTTTCCAGTAGCCAGCCGAAGCTGGGCTTTTTCAAGTTTTCGATTAATGTTTTTTAAGGCGTTTAGAGCATTAAGTGCTGCAATATTAGTTCTGATACGCGTAAAGTCACCTATTGCCATGGAAACTTCCCTGTTATTTTTTTAAATGGACATAATTATAGTATCTATTATATCGTCATAAATAGAAAATTCTTTAATAAAAAGTGAATTTTAAATAGTCAAGTTTTTCTAAACTGATTTATTCATAACCCCTTATTACTCCCTATTCATTAAAACAGATAAAATATAAATTATGTAACATGAATTATTCATAAATTTGTATCGTAAGGTCAGAACAGTGCCTGCACACTGTGTTCTGACTCTTCATTAAATACATTTTTGCAAGTAAATTAACAGACAATAATTATAATATTTTAGAAGGAATCTAAAATTTTAATATTAATGTTTAATATTTATCAAATACTAATTTATGGTTAACATTTAACAACAAAATTCTACAAATAAGCATTTCGCTAAAACTTTAAAACTTATAAGTTTATAGAAAAAATACCTTAAATGAAAATTTTTAGCACGGATTTTGCAGTTATATCAAATGTATGTTAAAAAAATAACTTGACTTTGTATAATTCATTTCATATAATGTAACTTATAATAGTATATATAAATATAAAAGGTTAAGAAAAGCTTTATTTTTATTAAGATTAATATGAATTTTGTTTTAAAAATAATATTAATTTTGGCTTCATCAATTTCTTTATTGAATTATAGTTACGCATTTGATGATAAGAAAAGCCAGGATAATCAAAGTAAAGAGCAAGAAGAGGTCAATTTATCGAAAAATTCTTCTCCGCCTTTAACTGATAATAAAGATTCAAATGATAAAACTAATCCGGAAAATGATGAAGTTAATAAAACTGTTGAACCCCCAAAAAGAAGTTTTAAGATAGAAGAAACATTTATACTTACAGATAAAACCAAGGCTAATACTTTCAGGATAAGTTCAGAGAAGAAATGGTCAAACTTTAAAGATAAATTAATGATTTCTTATGATATATTTGGTCAGGAAGATAATAATGGGAAGTTTCAGACAAAAAGGAACAGGATTGAATTTAATTACCAATTATAT
>JAUWXV010000235.1 GCA_030616165.1 bacterium
GCGGGTATATCCCTTCCGATTAATGTGCCGATAAGTTTGTCGTATCTCCCCCCTCCGGTCAGGCTTCCCATATGGGGAAGGGTTTCAATAACAGATTCGTATATTATCCCAGTGTAGTATTCAAGTCCCCTCGCAAGATAAAGGTCAAATTTATAATTACTTTTATCTACATCTGTCATTTCAAGGTAATCAAAAAGTGTCTCAATTTCTTTAAGACCATCCCTGAAAGATGAGATAGAATCTATCTTCCCTCCAAGTAAATTTATAACATCCCCCGAATCTTTCTCCAGAGAAATATGCAGAATATTATTAATTTTATTTATAACATTTTTCGAGAATCCCTTTTTTATAAGTTCCTCATTAACTCCTTCCATTCCAATCTTATCTAATTTATCAAGAGACCTTAAGAAACTATTTCCAAGGTCAGGATTTATATCTAAAAATTCTATTATACCTTTCAGGATTTTTCTATTATTTATTCTGATTTTATATTCTTTAAATCCGAGTTCTTTTAAAATTTCGTCGGTCATTACTATAAATTCAGCATCAATTAGAATGGAATCTGAACCAACAGTATCAGCATCACACTGGTAAAATTCCCTGTATCTTCCTTGATGTATTTGAGGTTTATCAGCCCTCCAGACCGGCTGAATCTGATATCTCTTGAAAGGTTTGCTTATATCAGGATTCATTGCAATAACCCGGCACAGCGGAACAGTCAGGTCATACCTCAAAGCGAGTTCGTTCCCGCCTTTGTATGCTAATTTATAGATTAATTTTTCGTCTTCGGTGCCGTATTTACCGGTCAGTATATCAAGATATTCTATGGAGGGTGTTTCGAGAGGCTGAAAACCATACTTCGTGAATATAGCCTTCAACTTATCGATTATCTCTTCCCGGGTTATCATTTCTTCAGGTAAAAAATCTTTTGTTCCTTTGAACGTTCTTGGAGTAATATTTTTCATTTTTTCTCAAATTTGGGGTTTTTTTGTGATAATATTTTATCATTTCGCGATAATATTTTATCATTTCGTGAGAATATTTTATCATTTTGTGATAATAATTGATAAAATATTATCATATTCATCATTTTTTAAAATAGTATAAAAAATTTGAACTATTCATTATTTATTGTTAAAAAAGAGATTATGAAGATAATAAAAAAAATAAATTTTTTATTTTTAATCAAAAATAAGGGGGGTTTTTATGAAAATTTACTTAAGTTATTATTATTCTGTTAATTAAAGATTATTTAAGTTTCTCATATTTTTCAAGACTTTTTAAGTCAATAAAAATTGGATAATTAAATTAATGTGTTATTGTTAATTATTATTTTATTATAAATATAACAAAATATATTCGTAAATACAAGAACTATTTTGTTTTTTGCTAATTTGAATAGTGTTCAATACGGTCTTTGAGCCATTTCCAGTCCGGATTATAGTGATTGAAGAATGACTTGTAATTGTCTTTAAGCCATTCGTATAAATCATCTTCGGTGAATTTGCAGAATGTTTCTACAAGAATGTCAAAGGATATGTCTTCGGGTATTTCTATTCTTGAGTCTTTTAATTCTTCTTCTAAGAATTCTTTTACGACTTCTCTATCGAGCATAATAATTTTCCTGATATGAATATATTTTAAGATATTGTTTTTTTATTTTTATCCCAATTATAATAAATATCCATAACATTATTATACATTTCAGTTTCAAATTTCTCATCACATTTATCTTTTTTTGACTTAGCTCCAAGAATATTGCTCAAATGTACTTGTGCAAATAGTAAGTGCTCTCTTCTTTTAACAATATCAGGCGGATATGGAGTAATAGCAGGTTTATTAAATCTGAGTTCATAGTTAATTTTTTCAAACTCCTTTTCGATTTGTTTTTTATTCATATTATTTTATCTAATAATAATTTATTTATTTTTAAATATAGTGATTCATATAGTAATTGTCAAAAAGTATTTTATAAAATATTTTATGGCACAGCAGTTATAAATTATCAGTTGTAAAACAGAGATTTATTACTGCTTATTTACAACCAGTGTATAGAGAGGGGGAATTAACTTAACTAATTGTTATTATTAAATATTAATGTAGAAAAATAAAATAATTTACTTGACTTTCTGAAGTTAATATAGTATTTTGTTGTTGAGTTAAGACTTATTTACTTATGTATGATAAGTGAATAATTATTATGTTGATTATTAGTTAGAAAAATAAAATGAGTGATTGGAATATTATTTTTATATTGCATAATTTATCTCTGAATAATCCTATTGAGTATAATTACATAGCCTTAGTACCATCATCTGATAGCCGTGTTCAAAAACTAATTAAAAAACATGATAAATTAAAGTATTTCATCAACAATTTTACTGACCAATTTGGTCGAAAAATTAGTCCTTCAATTATAGTGGTTCGTGATGATGCTCCAAGGAATCTTCTTTCATCTGAGGCAATAATAGATTTTAGAAATGTAATAGCAATTAGTTTCATAATTATAGCATGGCAAGATTCTTTAAATAAAAGAGTGCCATTGAATTATACTAAATTTTCAGATTATTTTGATATTTACCCAATCAATCCAAGTAAGGATTATAAATATTTAATGAGTTGGACTCCATCAATAATGAGTGCGGACGAACCAAATGAATTCTGCGGCCAATGCTCACCCGGGCTTGCAAGAATTAATTCTGTTAAAGAATATGACAAAGAATTATTTGACTCTTTGCTTAAAAAATGGGAAGAAAAACATCTTAAAAAAAGGCAAAAAAGTTGGAAGTTGATTTGTCTTTTTCGTTCCCTTGAAATGGCATATCATGCTTGTTCAATGCCATATGAAAATAATAGTACAATTTATGACTACGGTGCTAAACTAAGTATTTGGGTTGGTGCTTTCGAGATTTTAATTCATCCTCAAAACGGTAAGGCTAATTTAAAAAAAGTATTGGATTTAATAGGAAAAGTAAAATTTAATTCAAAAAAACTCAGAAATAAATATTACCGAATACCGAATCCTAATAATAAAAACAAAAAGATTGGAGTTAATTTAGCACAAAAATTGTATAGCCAAATTTATGATGCAAGATGTGATTTTCTGCATGGTAATCCAGTTAGTACGAAAGACATTTTTCCTTTTAAAAGTCAAAATGATTATACATTAAATTTTTTTGCACCTTTAATTTATAATATTGCTCTCAAATGTTTTCTTGAAATTTTTAATAACAAAATTGATTTAAATAAATTATCAAATTCTCAATTTTCAAACTATCGTAATTTAGAAGAAGGTTTGTTAAAAGCATTGAAGGACAGAAGGAGGTAATTTTTATCTTATCTGATAGATAAGCATGGTTATAAAGAATTGTTGGTGTTTTTTACCAGATTCTCACGTTTAACTTTTGGTATTGAGACTCAATTCGCAGAAAGGAGAACCAAGAATGAGTGGAAGAATCAAAGCTGGGCAAGGCACACTTATTGGAAACGCTGGAGAGTACTACGTGGTTGCAGAACTATTAAAGCGTGGTATCATTGCAGCGCTTGCCCCTCGTAATGCTCCAGCCTTCGATATTCTAGCCACAAATCGTGGAAAGACCACTAGAATCCGTGTAAAAACGAAAACTGAGCATTACGATATCTGGCAATGGGCAGTGAAGAAAGATGGATCAATTTTTCGTGACATAACAAATCGTGATGACTTTACGGTCTTGGTCAATCTTACAATGGATCATCGAGAAATGACTTTTTATGTGATGCCCACTTCCCGTCTTAATAAGTGGCTTGTGAGAGACTTTAAAGAGTGGTTGGCTACACCAGGAAAGAGAGGACAGCCACACAGTTCATCTAATCCGAAAAGGAGCCTTTCCTATAAGCGACATAAAACAGCCCTTGAGCAATACCAAAATAATTGGGACATTCTTTGGAAGTGAGATTCTTGCAAGATAATAAGTCTTTGTAGTCGACCGCACTCTTGGGGTGATTTTTAAGATGGTTTTTACATCTGGAGGGTGTTTTTTTCCAGTTTCATCCGTCGTCAAATCCGAGTTGGCGGCTTAGCTCCGTTGTTAGGCAGGGAGATTTGAATGAAGTTTGTAGCAATTGACTTTGAAACCGCTAACCCAGATCTTGCAAGTATATGTCAGATCGGCGCGGTTACCTTCCAAGACGATAAAATCGTTGACACATGGCAGACATTACTTAATCCTGAGGACTACTTTGATCCCATGAATGTATCAATACACGGTATCTATGAAGATATGGTTCAGGATGCCCCAACATTTCCACAAGTGTTTGGTTCTCTAAAGCATCTCATTGCTGGGCAGATAGTAGTTTGTCATTCGCATTTTGATAGAGTAGCTTTGGATAGAGTGATATATAGATACACCTTATCTAAAATCGACTGCGTTTGGTTAGATACAGCTAAAGTAGTTAGGCGAGCATGGACAGAGTTTTCGAGGAAAGGTTATGGACTAAAAAAAGTAGCTGAAACGCTTGGTATAGAATTTGAACATCATGTAGCCGAAGAGGACGCTCGGGCAGCGGGAGAAATTTTGTTGCGGGCAATCGCTGAAACGGGGATGAGCCTTCAGGATTGGCTGATTCGCGTAAACAAGCCTATTGATCTTAATGTAGGGGAAATCACGCGGGAAGGAAATCCAGATGGGCCACTTGCTGGCGAAGTAGTGGTGTTCACCGGCACCTTATCAATGCCTCGGAGGGAAGCGGCTGATCTTGCAGCAGAAGCTGGATGCGAAGTTGCTGCTGCTATAAAGAAAACTACTACCCTTCTGGTTGTTGGGGATCAAGACATACGCAGGTTAGTGGGTCATGAAAAAAGTTCCAAACATCGGAAGGCTGAAGACCTCATCGCCAAAGGACAGCTAATTAGAATTGTAGGTGAAAGCGATTTTCTCCGGCTTGTAGAGGTTACTGCCTAACAAGGTGCTGTAGCCGACCGCGATAAAAATCCGCCGCCTACGGCGGCGGAGCTCAATCGTTATAAAGATTGACTGGGACAAACACTATTTTTTGAATTATATCGGAATTATCCTAAATACTTGTTATTATTAAATATTAATGTAGAAAAATAAAATAATTTACTTGACTTTCTGAAGTTAATATAGTAAGTTATCATTGAGTTATCCGCCAGAGGCGGATAAAACACTTATTTGATAATGTATAATAAATGGATACGGAACACCCGCTTATCGGAGCTGCCATAGAACCGTCATGTAAGCGTGCCATCTTACTTTCAGCTTATCGGCAGTTGCGTTAGGCAGATGAATTAGATGCTTTTTGGGAAAATTTGGGAGAGGTTAGTTTACACAGATGATTGAGAAAGTTGTGAATAAGCGCAATCTGAAAGATTTCTCATCTATTAGGGAGGACTTGGATTATTGGCTGAGTAAAACTCCTGATGAACGTGTGGCTACCGTAGATTATTTAAGAAGGCAATATCATGGAAGTACAGCCAGACTTCAGAGATCTGCTCGCGTTACTCAACGAACACAAGGTTGATTACATCATAATTGACGCCTATGCGCTGGCATTTCACGGAGCTCCACGTTACACCGGTGATATAGATATTTATGTCAAGCCTAATCCAATAAATGCTCAGCGTATTATGGCAGCCCTCGACG
>JAUWXV010000021.1 GCA_030616165.1 bacterium
GCCTATTATCAATAGATTTCATATGAATTAGCGGACTTTAAATTTTTTTTTAAAAATTGCAAACTATGAAATTTACTAAAGTTCAGTAAATTAAATAAACTAACTTAATTTGGTAATCTTATATTCTAAATTTATCTAAAAGGTTTCTATCTAAAGGTTTAACCTTTAGAATTTCTGTTTTTTCATTTTTTATAAGTTCAATTTTAACATAATTTTCATTTTTACCATCTGAATAAAGAGCTGTTATTGCAGCGATTAGATTAATTTCTTCATTAACTGGAGTTCCATCGACAATTGTAATAGGACCAGCGATATCAACCGTTTTGAATTTTATTAATCCGTCCGAAAAGCATTCAAGATACATATTTTCCCCTTCATCCCTTCCCACAATTATTTTAGTCTTATCAGATATTCTGAAATGTCTTCCTACTTTAAGAAGATTTAGATTTTCAAATGTGATATTTTCTTTTCCTTTATATCTGATCAGGTCTTTGAATCTTTTAGCGAAGTTTTGGTCTGTCAGAAAACAGCATCCTCCAGCAGGCTGGGAGAAACATTTAATTCCCATTTCATTGGCTAATCTTAGTTGATGTTTTCTTGACCTCCCGGAAATATCATATAGTTTATCCCTATTTATCCATCCATTTTCTTCAGGAATTGTTTCTGGCAGAAGTTTTGCTGATAAAGGTCGAAGAATTAATCTTTTTAGTCCACTCTCTTTTTCAATTAAAAATAAAGTTTGTCTAAACTGTGACATTGGTCTTTGACTAACAACCTCGCCAGTTATGATGAAACTTGCATCTTTTTCCTGCATCAGGTTCTTTGCTCTTTTTAACATAAATATACGGCAGTCAATACAAGGATTCACATTTGACCCATATCCATATTTCGGATTCAATAATACATCAAGGTATTCTTTTGATATGTCGATTATATCAACTGGAATACCAAGTCTTTCTCCACTTTTCAAAGCGTCATTTATAAATATTCCATTTTTACTTTTTCTGAAAAACTTGTGATGCAAATTCAAGCAGAATCCTGTAGAAAAATTAATCCCCTCTACTTGAATACCCTGGTCTTTTACTATTTTAACAGCAAGGGTGCTGTCGAGTCCTCCTGATAATAATGCAAGAGCTTTAATTTTCATTTTCATAACCTATAAATAGAATTATAAGAACCCGAGTTTTTGTTTTGCTTCATCACTCATCATATTTGGGTTCCAGGGTGGATCCCATACTACTTCAACATTTACTTTACCAATGCCTTCAATTTTTTCTATTTTTGATTTTGCATCTTGAGAAATAAGTGAATGCATAGGACAACCGGGCGCAGTTAGTGTCATCTTTATGTTAACATCATTGTTCTCATTAACTTCTACATTGTAAATTAATCCAAGTTCCACTAAGTTAACTATTGGAATCTCGGGATCATAGCAGTTTTTCAATGATTCAATCACTTGCTCTTTTGTTATCATAATTTATCCTCCAGATAAATTTATATTAAATTTAAAATATTTCCTAAAATCAGGAAATTGAATCTGAAATAGATGCTAATTAAATTTCCTGATTTCTTATAATCAATTTATACAGATAATGAACTTTCCTTACTTCTTGTAATCAATTTATACAATTGATTAAAATATTGCAACATTTTTTCGTCAACATCTGTTAATTTGCTTTCTATTTTTTCTCCTGGCTTCAAAAAAGTTTTTATTGTAACATAATTTAAAAATTTCTCGAGCCTATCCTTGTCAGGAATCCAGGTCTTGCTCTCTAATTCATCACTTTCAATGAGATGAACAAATTTCAATTCGCTCAACAACTTAATAATTTCTCTTTTTGAAATTCCCATAATAGCATGGATTTTTTCGATTATAAATTCTTTATTTATAGTAAGTTTTTCGTCTTCAATTGTCCCATATTTTTCCATAAGGAGATAAACAATATTTAAAACACTGAACTGAATACCCATTTTAAATCTTGATTTAATCATTCTATCCATATTTCTTATTCTATTCACAAGGACTTTAAACATAGAAGAAAACCAGTCGGGAAGTTTTTTAAATTGGCTTCTAAGAATTATATCATTAATTACGATTGTTTCAGTAACTTCAATTGCTTTTATAGTTGCGGTTCTTTTTGAGTCTCCTAAAAGAGCCATTTCGCCGAAGAAATCCCCCCCTTTCAATCTTGCCAGGACGACCTCGTCATCTTCAATACTTTTTATTACTGCAACTAAACCAAACTTAATTATAAACATTTCCTTACCTGTTTCTCCTTCTGAAAAAATAATATCCCCTGGCTCAAATCTTTTTAGATTTCTTTGAGAAGTAGATTGAGAAGATTTTTGCATTTTATATACCTCTTATAATTATTGCAGAATTTCCAATTCATCCCGAATACATAGAATGAATCATAAATTATTTTAAGATTATGTTCCGCCTTATGCGAACATACTTTCTTTTTCAAAAGACAGTAATATATTTTAATTAGTTTAATATTTTAGGTTAATTATTTTTTCGGCAATTTTATTAAATGCTTTTGAAACAACTGATTCTTTATCACTAAGTACGATTGGTCGTCCAGTATCTCCAGAAACTCTTACCATAGGATTTATAGGAATTTCTCCGAGAAAAGGGACATTTATTCTGTTGCTTTCTTTTATTCCACCTCCGTATCCAAATATTTCTGTCTTTTCTCCACATTTCGGGCAAATAAAATAACTCATATTTTCCACAATCCCAATAATAGGCACATTCACTTTACGAAACATCTGCACTCCTTTGACTGCGTCAATCAAAGCAAGATCCTGTGGAGTAGTTACAATAATCGCTCCAGAAAGATTCAATAACTGCGATATGCTGAGTTGAGCATCTCCAGTCCCTGGTGGAAGGTCAATTATTAAATAATCCAAATCTACCCACTTGACATCTTCTAAAAATTGCTGAATCGCTTTCATAACCATAGGTCCTCTCCAGATCAACGGTGTATCTTTTTCCAGAAAAAAACCAATAGACATTAGTTTAATCCCATATTTTTCAATAGGGATAATTTTATTGTTTTCCGTAGAAACCTGATTAGATTTAACGTTCAGCATTGTTGGAATACTTGGACCGTAAATATCGGAATCGAAAAGACCTACCTTGTATCCCTTTAAACCAAGCGCTACGGCGAGATTAACAGCTACTGTGGATTTCCCTACTCCCCCTTTTCCACTTGCAACTGCTATCTTATATCTTATTTGCGGGACTAAATCTTTGTACTCAACATTAAGCTCTTTCTTTTGAGAATCTTCAGGAGGATGAATATTAATATTGATTTTCAAATCAGAAATCTCATTGATTTCACTTAACTTATTTCGAATATCATTTTCTAATTTTTTCTTAACGGAATATTCTTTGGTAGTTATATCTATATTGATTATCACATTTGAATCTTTAATAATAATATCTTTTACAAATCCAAATGAAACAATATCCCTGCTTAATCCAGGATAGGAAATTTCCCTCAGTAGTTCAATTATTTTTTCTCTATTAAGATGCTTTTCACTCTTAAACATATTCTTTTGATTCATTATAGTTGTTATAAAAATTTATTTCAAATCTTAGATTTTATTTGTATTAATGTTTTTGTCAATTTTCCAATATATTTTCTTTCGAGTTTTATGTTTAACTCATGTTATTTTCATTTTTTAATTCATCAATATTGATATGCCCATCAGCAAGGTCTCGGAGGATTTCTATATCTTCAACTTCCCCCTGCACTATTATTATCATATTCTCTTTTATTGTATCTTCCGGGAGAGGTAAGAAATTTGAATCATATTCACCATCTATTGGTCTCATTATTTCAATAACAATCAGTTTAAGTCTCTTTGGAAAGTCAACTTCACCGAGAGTCTTTCCAATCAGATGTGAATTTCTTTTTATTTTTACCTCTTCAACCCTGTATATACCATCTTTTTTATAAAGCATTCTGTCTAAATGATTCACCACACTTGGTCTTTTTGCAAGAGAAGCAAGTCTCATAGCACACATAAAATGTGGATTTACAACATGATTTATTCTTTTTTGCATTATAGGAGCATAAGATGATTCCTCACTGACAGATAGAATCTTGATTTTGGGATTCTTTTCTCTGATTAAATCGGCTGTTATATGGTTTTTTTCATCATTTCCAAGGTCTATTATGGCGGTTATCGCATCCTTTACTTTTACCTTTTCAAATATTTCATCTGTAAAATATCTTTTCGGATAGTGAAAAATAATCAATCCTTTATATTTACTTGACAGTTCTGTTAAAGTTCCTTCAGTATGAGTTACAACGCAAAACGAAGTTTTTGTTTTATAAAATTCGTTAATAATGTGTGGAGCAACGTGGTTTACTCCAAAAATTACATGGTGTTCACGTTTAAATGTCATTTTTACGGTCATAATTACCTCCCAGACGGCTCTGTTTATTTTTGATTGAACAAAAAATGATACAAAAGCCGCAGCGGTTATTGCAAGAGCAATAAGACATATAGTCATAAAGATTGTTCCGTAAAACTTCTGAATTTGTGTTGAACCAAAACCAGTATCTGTATATCCTATTGATGAGATTGTTAGTATTGTGTGATAAAACGCATCAATCCAACTTCTCTCCTCTCCCCCAAAATATTTATATCCAATTGCCCCTAATATTATTACTAATAATAAACAAAGCAGAACTATTGTTAACTGCCTTTTGGCTTCCATAATTATTGATCAAAATGTTAATTGCTTTTTTAAATTTGCTGCTTTTTCAAAAAAAAACTGCACATCTGCCATAGTGGAAAATTATTTTTAATTCTTTATTTCATAATGAATTAAAAATTTATAAAAGGGTTATTTATTTTTTCATATCCTATAGTTGTTTTTTGACCATGTCCGGGATATACAATAGTATTATCATTTATAGTAAACAATTTTTCATTTATCGACTTTATAATTTTAGTATAAGAACCTCCCCAGAGGTCTGTTCTTCCAATTCCCATATTAAAAAGTGTGTCTCCAGAGAATAATATGTTCCCGATTTTAAAACAAACACTCCCCGGTGAATGACCTGGAGTATGAATTATTTCTATGATTATGCCATTAAAGTTAATTTTATCTCTATCCTCAAAAAATTCGTCTATTAAAGGAGGTTTGTCCAGTATCATTCCAAACGCTTCTCCCTGAACCCTCAGATTCTCATATAAGGAAAGATCATCCTTATGTAAAAATGTCTTTGCGCCTGTTATTTCCTTAGTTTTTGCTGTTGCTCCAATATGGTCTATATGACCATGTGTATGAAGGATATATCTTATGTTAAAGTTATTTTCCCCAATGAGTTTTAATATTTTTTCCGACTCATCACCAGGATCAATTATTATACCGTTAGAATTTTCTTTAAACCCAATTACATAACAATTAGTCTGAAATTGACCCACTACTATTGAATTTACAATCATTATAAGGTAAATCTAAATTTTTTCAAATAAAAAATATAGTACTTTTTATATTAACTATAATAACTATTTTATTATTCTACTTTCTTCGGGACATTTTTAATTATAAAAAATAATCCAAATATTGTCATAAGAATTCCCCACCAAATACCGGCGTGAAGATACCCCGCCACAATATTAATAGGACGAACAAACCAATAAATTCCACTTATAAATACAACCAATCCATATATTGTAAGTAAAATTCCAACAAAAAACCACACAGGAATCATCTTTTTTTGAGAAATCATACATACCTCCAGTGCGTATTTACTTTTTACTGTCAAGAAATTCTAAAAGAAAATTATATTCAAAATCAAGAAAGCAACTAAAGATATGCAAGCCCAGAAAGATGGTCTGTGAAAAAGTGAATAAGAACTTTCTTTTTCAAATTTAGTAATTCCATAAACTAATCCAACCAATTCTTCGTCTGATTTTGGTTTCCCGAACTTTGAAACGATAACAGTAATTATAATAGTAATGCACCATGCCCACCATGCACGCCACATATTTTGAGCCATAGCGCTTGCATCATTTGAAAAAGCCAACCATTTTCCTTCAATCAGGTTGAATTTTAAAAGCAGGAACATAGAAATTGAGGAACAGGTTCCTGTTAAAAGCCCCCAGAAACCTCCCCAGTCTGTAGCTTTTCGCCAGAACATCCCTAAAAAAATAGTACCAAAAAGTGGTGCAATAAAAAATGAAAAAAGAGCCTGCATATAATCCATTATACTTGCAAATTGCATCACAAGATATGCACTTCCAATGCTTATAATAATACCAACGACTGTGCATATTCTTCCCATATTTAAATAACTGCGATCTGTGCCTTTTTTATATATAACCGAGCGGTAAATGTCATAAGTCCAAACTGTAGCAAAAGCACTTATATTTCCAGCCATTCCCGACATAAAACCAGCAATCAGAGCAGTAACACCTAAACCAAGAAGACCTGGTGCAAAGTATCGCTTAATGAGTAAAGGAAGAACGGCATTGTAAGAATTTAAACTAAATGTGCCAGAATCTGCTGGTTTAAGTTCTGGAAGGACAGCAATTCCTATTAGTCCGGGAAGAATAACAATAAAAGGGATAGCCATTTTGAAAAAGGAAGCAATAATAGGAGCCATTTTTGCACTTCGCATATCCTTTGCAGCGAGAACCCGCTGTACTACTAAAAAATCTGTAGTCCAGTATCCGAAAGAGACAACCCATCCAAGACCAAGAACAATACCCAGCCAATGAAGCCCCATAGGATTGTCGGAATATCTCCCCATAGATGACCATAAGTGCATAAATTCTCCGGTCTTTCCCATTTCTGCTGTTCGCTGACTAACCATTGCTACCAGATTGTCCCAACCACCAATCTCAACAAGCCCGATAATAGGGATTAATAAAGCACCGCACCAAATCAAAAAGAATTGAATAATCTCGGTAAAAATTGCAGACTTGAGACCGGCAAAAGCAACATATACCGCCACAGTTCCGGCAGATAAAATAATGCAGGTATTAAAGTCCCATCCGAGCATTGTTGCCAGAACAAGTCCCATTGAATACATACTTATTCCAGAAGCCAGAAGGGTCATTACTGAAAAGGATACTGCACTTAAAAGGCGTGTGGGCTCATTATAGCGCAGTTTCAAAAAACCGGGAACTGAGTGGGTCTTGCTGACATGGTAAAATGGCATCATAAATATACCCAAAAAAAGCATTGCTGGTATCGCACCTATCCAGTACCAGTGAGTTGCGATAATTCCATACTGATATGCACTCGCAGACCATCCTAAAAGTTCAAGTGCACCCATGTTCGCTGCAAGAAATGATAATCCTGCTACCCAGGATGTGCATTCCCTCCCTGCCAGAAAAAAATCTTTTCCTGTTTTAGTAAATTTTTTAAGATACCAACCAACTGAGAGAACAAAAATGAAGTAAAAAATGATTATCGAAAGGTCAAGCCAGCTTAACTGCATTGACAGTTCCTACCTTTTGATTATACTCGTAGATTATCGGGTTTTTTTCTATTACTATTTTCAATTTAATATTTTATACAAAACAATCAGTAGTAAGAATATTAGATTTTTTGTACTTAAATTTATTTAATTTAATTAATTTTTATCAGAAACTCAAAGGTTTTTTGAAGGTAGTTTTTTTCTACTATTGGGAAAATTGCAAATAAGAATGTAAAGCCTGTTACTATATTTTAATTTCTAAAATTTACTTGTTAGAATAATTGATGAGAAGTCTAACTTTTAATAAAATTTTTTCTAACGATATTAACCATGTTGTGTGTTTTTCTTATCGGTTCAGGGATTCTATACTTTTTACAGCAGTTAAGAATTATTTCTCTCGAAAAATTTATTCCAATCTTGTATCCCTGAGAAACAAACACAGGTTTAACATTTTTTCTTGTCCTCAAAACAATTCCAATATTTTTATTACCATAGGAGATATAAGAATAATCCCCTTTACTGTTCCCAATTTCAGAATATTCACCAAATAACCTCTTTTTTGCACAACCAATAGTATGAAGGTCAAGAATCAATCCCAGATGAGAAGCAAGCCCAATCCCCCTCGGATGTGCTATTCCGTGTCCATCGCATATGACAATATCTGGAATATTTTTTATTTTATCAAACGCCTTCAAAAGGGCGGGAACTTCCCTGAAACTCAAAAGCCCTGGAACGTACGGAAATGTGCTTTCCATAACTTCTGTTTGTTCTTCAATTACATTCATATCAGGATAACTTAAAACTATTGCTGCTGAAAAAAGTAGATTTTTCCCTCTATCATAAGATACGTCTGTTCCGCAGATTTTATCTATTATAAATTTTCCGTCATTAAAAATTAGCTTCTTCTTGAGCCTCTTTTGGACTTCTATCCCTTCTTTTGGAGTGATGTTCCAAGGGTGTAAATTTTTATATTTCATAATATGCGTATATTGTATTTGATTTTCCTTAAGACAAAGTTCTATGACTTCCTAAATCCCTGGATAGAGTTTCTCAAAAGTTTTAACTTGCGTATAACAACTCTTTAAAGATGTGACTGTGGCAACATAATACCCATCTTCATCTTGCTCAATCAAAACTGTAAATTAATAATCCTTCAATATTTTTCTACATTTCTTTTTTGATTTTAAATTAATTTTTCAAATTAATAATATTTATAATTTAATTAACCTTTCGGTAAGATAAGTATATCTCTCCGATACCTTATTATTTCTCACAGCGATATTTATTGCTTTTGCTGTTCCGATGAGTATCATAAGTTCTTTCGCACGTGTAATTGCGGTGTAAAGGAGATTTCTTTGAAGCATCATGAAGTGCTGCGTTGTGATGGGCATAATTACTGCTTTATATTCACATCCCTGAGATTTGTGGACTGTTGTTGCATATGCCAAAATTATATCGTCAAGTTCCTTGAAGTTGTAACTCACCCTCCTCGAATAATAATCTACTTCAAGTAATTGATATTCAAGGTCAATAGATTTAATCCTTCCTATGTCACCATTAAAGATATCTTTTTCGTAATTATTTCTGACCTGCATAACCTTATCTCCAACTCTGAACATCTTCTCCCCTCTTTTTAATTCTTTTCCGAACGAGTTGAGCGACTCCTGAAGAATCATATTAAGATTATTTGCACCTGTCTCCCCTTTATACATCGGTGTTAAAATTTGAATATCTTCAAACGAATTATAATTATATTTATTGGGAAGCCTTTTAAGACATAATTCTTTAATAATCCCGGGAATTCTGGAAGGCTCACTCTCTTTTATGAGAAAAAATGTGTCTTCCATACGGTTGCCAATCATGGGGAATTCGCCACAATTAACTCTGTGAGCATTTGATACTATGTCACTCTTTTCAGTCTGGCGAAAAATTTGGTCGAGTTTTACAACTTCAACAATTTTGGAATTAATAATATCCCTGAGAACATTTCCTGGTCCGACCGAAGGTAGTTGGTCAGCATCGCCCACAATTACAAGCCTCGATTTGACCGAAATCCCATTAAGAAGGTCACTCAGAAGATAAGTATCTATCATAGAACCTTCGTCAATTATAATTAAATCTTCAGAAATGGGATTATCGGCACATTTGAAAAATTTCCCTTCTCTTGGATTATACTCCAATAATCTGTGGATAGTTTTTGCTTCTCTACCTGTAGTTTCTTCAAGTTTTTTAGCTGCTCTTCCAGTTGGAGCCCCAAGAGACATTCTCATTCCCATATTATAGAAAAGGTCAATTATCCCTTTGATAGTCGTTGTTTTACCTGTTCCGGGACCTCCAGTCATAACAAGCACACGATTATTGAAACTCTTAATTATGGCTTCTTTCTGTTTATATGTAAATTTAATATTCTGAAAAGCTTCTATCCGTTCCATCTCTTTTTTCAAAACCTTGGAATCCATCTTTTTAACCGGAATTTGCATCATCCTTTTTAACTTTTCCGCTATTGAAACCTCTGCTCTGAATAAACTGGGAAGAAATATCCTTTCTGACTCCTGGATAATTCTCTTTTCATCTATCAGTTGTTTTATCCCCTCATTGATAAAAGACTCATCCACTGAAAGCAGTTCTTTTCCCCTTTTTATTATTTCTTCCTCTGTGAGATAAACATGCCCCTCATCTGTCGAATCAAATAATAAATAACTGATTCCTGCCTTGATTCTACTAATCGATTTTTCGTCATATCCAATATCTTTTGCTATCTTATCTGCAGTCTTAAAACCTATTCCTTGAATTTCATATATTAACTGATAAGGATTATTTTTAACAATATCAATTGATCTTTTTCCGAACCTATTAAAAATTTTTATCGAATAATTCGTACTTATATTGTAAGATGAAAGAAAAATCATAACATCCTTAATAGCCTTATGTTCTTCCCACCCACTTCGTATCATCTCGATGCGCTTCGAGCCAATTCCATCCGCTTCGGAAAGTTTATCGATATTATTCTCTATTATATCCAGTGTTTTCGACTTGAAATGACTAACAATCCTCTTGGCTGTAATTGGACCAATTCCCTTGATTATTCCTGAACCTAAAAATTTCACAATTCCAGAAATCGTAACAGGATATATTGTATTATATTCACGAGCATTGAATTGATAGCCATACTGCGGATGATTAATCCATTCTCCTTCTACTTCAATTGTTTCTCCAACATTTATGGTCGGGAAATAACCCGTAATTGTAACAATCTTTTTCGGATGATTTGTAATTTCAATCTTCAATACTGTATAGTTATTCTCCGGATTCTGGTAGGTAATTCTTTCTATTATCCCTTTCAGTTTTTCCATTTATGATAAATCTTTTATTTATAGAAAAATAAATTTTTTATTCACTATTAACGTCTACAATCATATAATCGATTCTCAATTTTTGTTTTAAAAGTTCTCCATATCTCTTTGCGGAAGTTTCATTGTCAAAGTTTCCAAGCCAGACCTTATAAAGTGGTCTTCCAAGGACAACCTCTGTATTGATTCTGACATTACTATAACCTTTTTCATTCAAAAATTTTATTATTTTTTGTGCATTCTGTTTAATACCAAAAGCTCCCAATTGAACCACAAACTTGCGCTCTTCTTTATAGGGCTTTATTGTCTGTTTGTCTTTTTCACCAAATACTTCATTAATAATATCCAATTCTTCTTTTGCTTTTCTTGCGTACAGCGTTCCGGGAAAATTAACAATAATCTGCCTCAGGACATCTGAAGATTTTATATATAATCCTTTGATGTAATAATACTGTGCCACTCTCCATAAAGATCTTTCGGCAGTAATACTTTCTGAATCTGATTCAATTATCTTGTTATAAATCGCTAAAGCTTTATCTCCATCCTTTTCTATCAGCGCTTTTAGATACAATGCTGCTGCTGTTTCCTTCTCTTCACCTTTAAGCTTTTGGATTGCCTCCTCAAGTTTATCAAACTGATTAGTGTCTGCATAATTCATTAGTAATTTTAAATCCTGTGAATATGAGTCTAAAATAAATATATTAAAGACTATTATTAGTATAAATAATTTAAAATATAATTTTGATACTATCATATTAATAATTCACCCCCACTCTGTTTCTTTTAAAAAAGAAACTTTAAATTCTTTCCTCATTCCATGCTGGGTAAGGAATGAGGAATAATAGTAAGTTTTCTTGCTTCTTCTTTTTCAAAAGAAGAAGATTTATTTTCATAATGAAAAAAGCCGAATCAATTGACCCGACTTTTAATTTTAAATTTGATTTTTTGCCATAAGAACTTTACCCAAGAAATTGTAAATATCAATTATTAAGTTTCTTTGGACTCCACAACTTTTCCAAATAAAGTATGACTTGTTGCATCCGTGGTAAGAACATTAACAAAAGTTCCAATAGAAAAATTATTCTGCCTTAATATAACCTTTTTAAAGCCATCAGTCCTTCCGAAAACTTTGGAATCTGATTTTCTACTTTTCCCTTCTATCATGATTTCTGTTATTTTTCCTATCCATTCTCTATTCTTTTTTAAGGAAATTTCTCTTAATATTTCACTTATTTCTTCAAGTCGTTCAATCTTAACATTTTCTGGGACATCATCTCCATATTTATAAGCATCGGTTTTCTCTCTGGGGGAATATTTGAAAGTAAAACCACTATCAAATTTCACTTTTTTTACAAGGTCCACAGTTAGTCTATGGTCATTTTCTGTTTCACCTGGAAATCCTGATATAATATCCGTTGTAATAGTTAAATCTTTTATCTTTGATTTTGCTTTTTCTACCAGATTGATATATTTCTCTTTAGTATAATTTCTTCTCATTGTTTTGAGTATTTTATTTGAACCAGATTGAACAGGAAGATGAAGATGGGGACAAATGTTCTTCCTTTCTTTCATGACATCAACAAGACCGTCTGATAAATTCATAGGATGTGATGTTGCAAATCTCACTCGTTTTAATCCCTCAATTTCACTTACTTTCTCTAAAAGTCCTGGGAAATCAACGTCCTGATAGTTATAAGAGTTCACATTCTGACCGAGAAGAGTGACCTCTTTAAAACCTTCATCTAAAAGTCGTTTTATCTCATCTGTGATGCTTTTTACGGAACGACTTCTCTCTCTGCCCCGGGTATAAGGCACTACACAATATGAACAATCTTCATTGCACCCCCTTGAAATAGCAACCCATGCACAAACACCTTTCTTCTTTAAAGGGAATATATCGCTGTAATTTTCATATTCTCTTGTAAAAATATCTTCACATCTTTTCTTATCTTTTAAAATTTCAGGAAGTTTCCGATAAGAGTCGGGACCTAAAACTATGTCAACAAAAGGATTATCTTTAATAATTTTGCTGCCAAGATACTTTGACATACAGCCTAACACACCTAAAATTACCTCTGGTCTTCTCTTCTTTAAATTCTTAAGCTGTCTTATGTTGCTCAATGCTCTGTTTTCTGCATGTTCTCTAACAGCGCATGTATTTATAAGTACAGCATCTGCTTTTTCAATATCATCAATGATATCAAAATTACCACACCTGAGTATTCCAGATATGAGTTCCGAATCATATTTATTCATTTGACAGCCATATGTCCTGATATATACTTTCACAATGATTTTATCTTTCTCAATAAACTTGCAAATTTAGTGTTTAACGCTAATTTAGTTCAATTCAGAATTTCACCCGTTACAAATAAATCTTCAGATTTAACTATTTTCACTCTCTTTAATTTATTTCGTAAATCCTCACCCTTGCATTTTACTCTGATATAATTGGATGAAAATCCAGAAAAAATCTTTTCTTCTTCTGATTCAAAAACTACCTCCTCTATTCTTCCAACATTTTCATATAAAAAACTCTTTTTCTTTTCTCTGGCAATATCCCTCAAAATCTGACTTCTCTCTTTAATTTCATCAGGATTAACATTGTCGGGAAGATTTTCTGCTTCTGTTCCACTTCTTGGAGAAAAACCAAAAACATGAATATATGAAAATGGTAACTCTTTGATAAATTTTAAGGTATTCTCAAAGTTTCCTCTTTTCTCTCCGGGAAATCCCACCATAACATCTGTTCCAATACCAATTTCAGGTATTTTTTTAACTATTTTATCTATTTTTCTTTTATAGTATTCTGGAGTGTATTTTCTTTTCATTAAAGATAAAATTTTGCTGTCACCACTTTGCAGAGGACTGTGCAAATGCTTGCAGATTTTTTCTGAACTGGTTATTAAATTTATAAATTCATCATCGATTTTATTAACTTCGATAGAACTAAGCCTTATTCGTGGAACATTATTTATATTTATCAACTTTTCTACTAATGATGTAAGATTGCAATCATCATAATATTCAGCAAGATTAACACCAGTAAGGACAATCTCTTTAAAACAGGAATTTGTAAAATTAGCAGCCTGATTGATAATATTGGAAATACTTCTACTGCGGCTTTCTCCCCTTACATAAGGAACTATGCAGTATGAACAGAAGTAATTGCAACCATCCTGAACCTTGAGAAAAGCTCTTGTTCTATCTGTAAAATATCCATTTCCTTCTTCTTTATATAATCCACAACTGTTAGAAGATTTTTTTATAAATATTTTATCTGTTTTATTTAAACCATCAAGGAAATCTAACACTTTAAATTTCTCTTCAGAGCCAAGAATCATATTTACGCCAGGAATCCTACTTATATCTTCATCATTAATTTGAGCATAACAACCAACAACTATAATAAATGCTTGTGGAGAATATTTAATTGCTCGCCGAATCGTCTGGCGAGACTTAAATTCTGCCTTCTGTGTCACTACACAGGTATTAACAATTGATATATCTGCTTGTTTCCCAAAGTTTACCACAGAATAACCACTTTTTATAAACTTATCTCTTATGTTATCTGTTTCATATTGATTTAATTTACATCCCAGTGTATAAAATGAAACTCTTTTTTTCATTTATTTGATAAAACAAATTTTAATTAGTTTAAAATAATTTTTTTGTGGAAAACTTTTTAAATTTCAAATCATTTTATTCATTTTTTTTATTTTTCTTTTCTGATTTAGGCTCGTCCTCCTTACTTGACTTTTTTTCTATCTTTATATCTTCTTTTTTTTGTTTTTCACCATCTGTTTTTTTACTGAAACTTTTTGAAGGTTCCAATTCACTCGTCTTTTTTAGAATTTTCTCATCATCTTTCTTGAATATATCTCCAATTGTGCTCTTCTTCTGTTCCTCTTGTGATTTAACAAATTCCTTAACCTCTTTTTTTTCTTTATCAATAATATAACTATTATAAGAAAGAACTATTTTCTTTTGATTTTTGTCAAACTCAATAACTTTTAAGGGTATTTCTATTCCCTGTTCAAATGATTTTTCTTTATCTTTATTTTTGCTATTGATTTTTGTTAGCTGAGAGAATGGAACAAATCCTTCAACATTTTCCGGCAACTCAATTATTATTCCTTTTTCTATTGAACGCACTATCTTGCCTTTAGTTTCAACACCTTTTTTATATATCTCTTCAAATCTATCCCATGGATTAGATTCTATCTGTTTATGGCCTAAAGAGACCCTTCTATCATTTTTTGAAATACCCAAAATTACTACATTAATTTCATCACCTCTATTAACTATTTCACTAGGATGTCTTACTTTTTTTGTCCATGATAAATCTGATATATGTATTAATCCATCCACACCTTCCTCCAATTCAACAAATACACCAAATTTAGTAATATTTCTTACCTTTCCCTTATGCTTTGAACCGACAGGATATTTTTCCTCAATTGTCAGCCATGGGTCAGGTTCAATCTGTTTCAGCCCAAGAGAAATTTTTTTCTCTTGTTTATCAATATTCAGTATAACTACTTCAAGTTCCTCTCCTATTGATATAAACTTTGAGGGGTGTTTGATATGCTGAGTCCACGACATTTCTGATATATGCACAAGACCTTCGATTCCATTTTCCAGTTCTACAAATACTCCATAGTCTGTAATACTTACCGCCTTTCCTTTAACCCTCTGGCCGACTTGATATTTTTCATCAATCTTTTCCCATGGGTGAGGTGTAAGTTGTTTTAATCCAAGGGATATCCTTTCTTTATTATCGTCGAAATCAAGAATTATAATTTTTATTTTCTCATCAAGCGAAACTATTTCAGAAGGATGTGAAACCCTTCCCCAAGAAAGGTCAGTGATATGTAGAAGACCATCTGCACCACCAAGGTCAACAAAAACTCCGAAATCGGTAATATTTTTAACAATACCCTCCATAACTCTCCCTTTCTGGATTTCTTTTAATATTTTTTCTCTTTGTTCAGCCTGATTTCCCTCTATTAGCGCTCTTCTAGAAACGACTATATTTTTCCTTAGATTATTAACCTTAACAATTTTAAACGGTAATGTCTGTCCGATAAAAGCGTCAAAGTCTCGTATAGGTTTTACATCTATCTGAGAGCCAGGTAAAAATGCATCAATGCCCATAAGGTCAACAACAATCCCTCCTTTTATTCTCCGCAGACACCTTCCTTCAATTACCTCACTTTTTTCGTATTTTTCCATTAATTTCTCCCACACCCTTGTAAAATCTGCTTTCTTTTTAGACAAAACAAGTTGCCCATCTTTATCCTCCACACTATCCAGAAAAACCTCAATCTCATCTCCAACTCCTAAATTCTCTAATGAATCAAATTCAGATGCAGGAATAGTCCCTTCAGATTTAAATCCAATATCTACTGTAATCTCTTTGTTACTTATAGACAGTATCCTTCCGGTTACAATTTCTCCTTCATTTATCTCTTTTAGAGTCTCTTCATATAATTTCAGATATTCACTATACTCTTCATCCGAATACTCTTTCTCTTCAATTATATTTTCTTTTCTTATTACAGGTCTTGGAGTTCTTTTTTTTGTTTCATTTGTATTATCATTTAATGTTAATTGAGCATCACCTCCTTCATTAACTTTACCCTCGGAATTAACTTCTTCATTTGCCTTATCGTTAACAATTTTTACCATTAAATTAAACCTCCTTTATTATTTTTTAAATCTGGTTATAGATTCTCTTATTGTTATAATTTGACATCAAACTACTAATTTTTTTAAACTCTCCACCTCCCCTTTTGTAAGATTTCTCCAACTGCCGGGTTTAAGTTCATCCTTTTTAATTCCTGCAAATTCTATTCTCTCCAATTCTAAAACATTATATCCAAGTGCACTAAACATCCTCTTTATCTGTCTTTTTTTACCAGTATGAATTTTTATTATTACCATGTATTTACTATATTTATTCTCAATAATTTTTACATCACCAGATACAACTTCATCTTTTCCAATAACCACTCCTCTTCTAAGTTTTTCAATATACTTTTCAGAGATTTTCTTATCTAAAACAACATTATAAATTTTATCAATTTGATATCTTGGATGACTTAAACAATATGCAATCTCTCCATCATTTGTTAAAAGCAATACTCCAGTTGTATTAATATCTAACCTTCCTATTGGGAATAATCTTTCCTTCACATTAATGTAATCTATAATCTTTTTTCTCCCTTTTTCATCTTTTAATGTAGTGACACAGCCTTTAGGCTTATTCAAGATAATATACTTGTATTTTTCTCTTAAAACAATCCTTTTATTATTCAGAAACACTTCATCCTTTTTTTCATCTATTTTATAACCTGGATTGTCAATCTTTTTCCCGTTGACAAAAACCATACCGCTATAAATGTACTGATCACATTTTCTTCTGGCTAACATCCCAGCTTTTGCAAGGAACTTATTCAGTCTCATCATTCACAACAACCTCTCTTTTGTCAACAATTTCACTGATTTCTTTAAGATTTGGAAGGTCTGAAATATCATTCAGGCCAAAATATTGAAGGAATTCGGGAGTAGTAGAATAAAGCAGAGGTCTGCCTGGACCTTTTCCTCTGCCAGAAATAGTAATCAATCTCCTTTCGAGTAGAGTATGTATTACACCATCTATATTTACACCTCGTATAGACTCTATTACAGGCCTGTTTATGGGCTGTTTGTAAGCAATTATTGAAAGGGTTTCAAGAGCAGCTCTGGAAAGTTTAGGCTTTCTTCTGGATTTAAATAACTCTTTTAAATAAGAATAATATTTCTTTAAAGTAAAAAACCTATATCCTCCCCCAATCTGAAGAATTTCAAGCGATCTACCTGTTTCTCTATATTCTTTATTTAGAATATTGATTATTTTTCGAATATTATCAATATTGCCTATTTTAACAATCTCGGAAATCTTCTCTACAGTAATAGGATAATCTGATGCAAATATCAAAGCTTCAACAATCTGCTTCAAATCTTCTCTTTCTAATGTCATAAAAGTTTAAAATCACTCCTTTATTTCAAATTTTAATAATTAGAATATTATACTAATTCCATCTACATATCAAAATATCTTTAAACGGATGGACCTGAAATAACCTGACTAGTTTTCTTTGTGATAATTCAAGAACAGCAAGAAATGTTGCTATTATAAATATCTTGTCATTTCTGCGAGAAACAATTTCCAGAAAAGATATTTTTTCATTAGATTTAATTAAATTTAAAATAAATTTTATATGTTCTTCTATATGAATTTTCTCTTTCTTAATACTATAATAGTCTTTTTCTGGTGTTTTTTCAAGAACATTTTTTAGAATTGTGATAAAATCAAAAATTGTATATTCTGAAGGATAAGGATAATCATCTGGCTTTAAATCCTGTTCGTATGAAAAATTTCGTGTAAATCTTTTCCTTTCTTCATATTCTATATCGGAAAGTTCCTCAGCGGTTTCTTTAAACCTTTTATATTCTATGAGACTTCTAACAAGTCCATCTTTTAGTTCCTCTACTTCTTCACCATTTTCTCCTTCAGAAGGAAGCATCATTTTAACCTTTATCCTCATCAAAGTTGCCGCCATAAGAATAAACTCTCCTGCAATCTCAAGGTCAAGCATCTGCATTAATTCTATATATTCAAGATATTGCTGAGTAATTTTTGCTATTGGTATAGAATAAATATCGATTTCTTCCTTTTTTATGAGGAAAAGAAGAAGGTCAAGCGGCCCTTCAAAAGTTTGTAATTTAACATGATAAGACATATTTTTATTATCCTAAATTCATTGTTTTGTGAACATCATTCATAGTTTTAACAGCAATTTCTCTTGCCCTTTTTTCTCCTTGTAGAAGAATATCTTTTATCTCATCTAAGTGCTCAAGAAAATATGCTCTGTTTTCTCTGAATGGTTCCATGAAGTCAATTAATTTTTTACTCAATCTTTTTTTACATTCCACACATCCCAGAGCCCCACTTCTGCAGTCTGCTGCAATCTCATCACGTTCTTCAGTATTAAATTTTGAATGATAAGTATAGACGACACAAATTTCTGGTCTTCCGGGATCACCTAATTTTATCTTTTGAGGGTCTGTAATTGCCGACATAATCTTTCTTTCGATTTCTGCAGGTTCATCGGTAAGCAATATAATATTTCCCAAAGACTTACTCATTCTTTTTCCATCTGTTCCTGGAAGACGACTGAATTCTGTCAATTTCACTTCTGGTATTGGAAATACTTCTCCATGAAGATTATTAAATCTTCGTGCGATTTCTCTTGTAATTTCAACATGGGGCTTTTGGTCTTCTCCAACCGGAACCAAATTTGCCTTGTATATCAAGATATCAGCAGCTTGAAGCACTGGATATCCAAGATGCCCATAACTGACTTTTTCTTCAAGATGAAGTTCTTTTATCTGTTCCTTTACGGTGGGATTCCTTTCCAATCTGTTTAGTGTAACAAGCATCGAAAATATAAGATGCAATTCAGCATGCTCTTTAATTTTTGATTGAATGAACATCGGACTCTCTTCAGGGTCTATGCCAGCCCCTATCCAGTCAATTACCATATCAATTGTGTCATTTGCGATGTTTCTTGTATTTTCATAATTTGTAGTTAGAACATGCCAATCTGCAACAAGGTGAAAATTCTCATATTCCTTCTGCAACTTTACCCAATTCTCTAAAGCACCAGTGTAATTGCCAAAATGCAGTCTCCCTGTGGGACGCATCCCACTTAATATTCTTCCTTTTTTATTTTTATCTGCTACTTTCAATAATTTTAAATTTCCTATGCCACTTTTTCTAAGAAATACGAAATAACGAACCTAAAGTAAAACTTTTAATGAAAAATATAACTTTAATAAATTACAGTAATTATTAATGTATTCTTCAATAATAATATAAAGTTTACTTTAAAAATTTATTTTAATATATAATTTCTACTCAAAAAAAATCAGTTCATAAAAAGATAAGGCTTCCATTTTTCGTTTTTCACACCGAGAAAATACCGTATAAAAGAAAGATGATTTGGTTTTCTTGGTTTTCTTAAAAGTCTCATATTTGCTTGTTCTGCAGTCCTATTCCCCTTTTTATTATTACACTCTACACAAGAACAAACCAGGTTTTCCCATGAATCGTTTCCTCCAAAATTTTTAGGAATCACATGGTCCACGGTCATAGGAACACTCTGATCTCCGCAGTATTGACAGACGTGACCATCCCTTTTAATAATATTCTTTCTTGAAAGAACTATTCTCTTTGATGGTACACGAATATACACTACAATTCTAACAACCAAAGGAAATGGTATAGAAACTCTGACAGACCGAATAAATCCAGAATCTTTCTCTATAATTTCAGCCTTACCAAGATAAATTAGAATTATTGCCCTCCTCACATCACAGACACTCATAGGCTCATAATTCTGATTTAATACCAATACTTGTTTATTTAATTTAGATTCTAACATATATATTATATATATTTACAAATTTTAACAAATATTTATGTTTATCGCAAAACTTCGATAAATTTCTAAATAACTGATCTACTTTCAATAAATGTCTCTTTTAAATATTTATCATAATATTTATCACTTTCATCAAAACTATTAATTCTAACAAATCCCCTTGAATGGATAACCCTTTTTCTTCCTATATAAATTCCGACATGAGAAATTTCATTTTTACCAAAAAATAGAAGGTCTCCCTTTTTCATACTTCTTCCAGTTTTTTTTGCATATATAAACTGCATATCAGAATCCCTTGGCAAAGAAATTCCAATCAGTGCATATACTGTCTGCACAAATCCTGAGCAATCAAAACCCATAGGAGACTTACCTCCCCACAAATACGGAATACCAAGGAATTTCATCGAAGATAAAACAATTTTTTCTCTGATACTTTTTCCCTTTTCATCCAGCCATTTAAATTCGGTTCTATTTTTTACCCATCCTTCAGATTTATCAGGAAGTTTTACTTTGACCCATTCTCCTTTTTTATTTAAGAAAGGGAGTTTAGATCCAATTAATATTTGCCTTAAAGAAATTGAAAAATCATTCGGATTTTCTTTTATACTACCAATAACATCCTGAAACAAAAATAATTTATTATTCTGCCATCGTGATATTTCCTTATCGCTGTATAATACTACCTGAAAGCCATTTATCCAGCCAATATATCCATCCTCACACTCAATTCTTAGCCAGTTCCCGCTTGTTTGTAATACATTAACCTTTTCTCCTAAAAGTGACTGTGTTAACATACAACTTTCAAAAGTTGGAGAGCTGACAACTGATGCTGCACAAACATTAATTAATCCATATACATTCTTCTTATCTGGAAGAATAGCAAATTTAACCTTCTTGTTTATGCTTAATGGTAAATTTGCAAGATCATTTTTAAAACTCTCCATTAAACTACTATCAGAAAAAATAACCTTTATTTTCAAAGAACCCTTAGTTCGATAAAAGTCATATTCAAATACGGTTAATCTTTGGTCAATATTTTTTTTTACTCTAAAATTTTCAAAAAAATCAGAAAATTTCTTATACATTAATTAATATAAATTTTCAATTTAAATCAAAATTATTTAATTGTCAAGTTATTTTACCTATCAATCTGATTAATATTATTAAATTTCAATAAATTTCATTTTGGAACAATTTTCAGAAACTTTCTCTTTCCTACTTTTAATATAATTTCTTTATTAATTATTATATCAATTTCAGGGTCATTTATTTTATTTCCATCTATACTCACCCCTCCTTGTTTAATCAATCTTCTTGCTTCGCTTGATGATTTACACATATTTGTCAGAGTGAGAAGTCTAACAATCCAAATCTTTTCATTATTATCTACTTTAAATTCATTTATTTCTGTCGGAGTTTGTTTCTTAACAAATATTTTATCGAATGCTTCTTCTGCTTTAATTGCTTCTGATTTTTCATGATAAAGAGAAACAACTTCTCTTGCCAGTCTTCTTTTTAAATCTCTTGGATTGACATTATCATCTTTAAGGTCTTTTTCAAATTTCTTTATTTCTACATCTGGTACTTCAGTAGCAAAAATGAAATAAGGAATAATCAAATCATCAGTAATTGAAAGAATTTTCCCGTATATCTCAGAAGGAGGCTCATTTATTCCAATATAATTTCCAAGACTTTTACTCATTTTCTCCACTCCATCCGTTCCCAGAAGAAGGGGCATAGTGATAATCACCTGAGGATCAATTCCATATCTTTTTTGTATATTTCTTGCGGTAAGCAGATTAAATTTTTGATCTGTTCCCCCTAATTCTACATCTGCTTTTAATGCAACCGAATCATATCCCTGTAAAAGACAGTATAAAAATTCAATAATACTTATATCTTTTTTATTATCATATCGCTTCTTGAAATCATCCCTTTCGAGCATCCTTGCAACAGTATATTTCGACGAAAGTTCCATAAAATCATAAATAGTCAAATTACCAAGCCATTCGCTGTTAAATCTTATAATAGTTTTATGAGAGTCTAACACTTTATATATTTGTTCCTTATAAGTTTGCACATTTTTTCCCATCTCTTCTCTGCTCATCATTTTTCTTGTTTCCGATCTGCCCGATGGATCACCAACTAAACCTGTAAAATCCCCAATGAGAAAAACCACAGTGTGTCCAAGATCTTGAAATTGTTTTAATTTTCTGATTGTAACCATATGTCCTATATGAAGGTCAGGTGCTGTGGGATCAAAACCCTCTTTTATTACCAGTGGTTTATTAAATTCTATTGACTTTTCAATCTTTTTAACCATTTCATCTTCAGGTATTATCTCCTTTACACCCCTTTTAATAATATCCATTTGTTCATTAACACTTGGAAACATATATTTCATATACTTCTCCAATATCTATTTCTAATTTTTCTAAAATTATTTATATTTACAGTTAAAAAATGTTTTACATTCAAAGAAAAGGAATTATAAATTTAAATACTTAATGAAGTTTCTCAATATTGTGAAAAATAAATTAAAACATACCTTTCCATTCTCTTAACTTCTCTCTTTCGAAATCTCTCCTTGCTATATCTTCCCTTTTATCATATACTCTTTTACCTTTTGCTAAAGCTAATTCAACTTTAACTCTCCCTTTTTTAAAATATAACTTAAGCGGAACAAGAGTCATACCTTTTTCTTCTACCTTGCCTAAAAGTTTTCTTATTTCCTTTTTATTAAGCAAAAGTTTTTTATCCCGCATGGGTTCATGATTAAATATATTCCCTTGATTATACGGGCTTACATGCATATTTAACAAAAAAACTTCACCATTTTTTGTAATTGCGTAGCTATCTTTCAAATTAACATTTCCATTTCTTATAGATTTTACTTCTGTCCCTTTCAAGACAATTCCAGCTTCATATGAATCAATTATATGATAATCATGTTTTGCTTTTCTGTTTGTGGCAACTATTTTTTCTATTTCTTTCTCATTTATGTTTTTTATCATTTTCATCTATAATTATAATAAATTATCTATAAAAAAAGCCAATAAGTTTAAATATTGACTAAGTTTAGTATACTTATTTTTATCCAAAAAATCAAGGAAAGATTAAATCAATGTTAATTTAAAATTCAAATCTTGATTTTTCTTTCCAATTTTATTAAATTGAAGATATAGCCGAAGTGGTGAAATTGGTAGACGCGCACGGTTCAGGGCCGTGTCCCGATTACTCGGGATGTGGGTTCGAGTCCCACCTTCGGCACAAAGTCTGACAACTTAGACATTTCTTTTAAAATTAAGTAACAATGTATTGCACATATATTCTAAGTAGTGAGAAAGATGGTTCCTATTATATAGGATTTACAAATAAATTGCAAAAACGCATCAGTCAGCATAATTCAGGTAAATCAAAATATACATCAAAACATCAACCTTATAAATTAATTTATTACGAACCTTTTGAAACGAAAACAGAAGCCATTCAAAGAGAAAAATATTTCAAAACAAAGGAAGGACGTGATTTCTTCCTCAGAAAAATAGAAATAGTGAAATTGGTAAAGTCGAAGACCTCGCGCGCACGCTAATCCTTCGGAGTTCAGGGGCCGTGTCCCGATTACTCGGGATGTGGGTTCGAGTCCCACCTTCGGCACAAGGAGCCTATCTTAAATGATGGGATTTTTTTTGGGGGATTTTGTTTAGATTTTGTGGGAAAAATGTGCCAAAATTCCCATTTTTCCCATATATGTGAGTTTCTGGGAATTTTGTGTCAGGGTTAATTTGTTTATAATCAAGGATTAAAGGTAATATTTAGTTAAAAAAAACCAGATTTTTTTGGGGGATTTTTATAATTTTATATTTTTTGATTTTCATTTTAATTTAATAATACAAAAAAATAGTGAGGACAGAACCCACAGGGCAAGCAATGTTCTGTCCCTACAGGCAATATAAATACATATCAAAAGACTTAATACCTCACGCCGGCGTTATTATGTATATATTTATTTTAAAATTACAAATTTTTTAAATGGAATTTCCATTTTTAAGTTTTTTGTTTTGTACACTAATTCGGGCTAAATTGATTAACTGGTCAGGAGTCAATTCTTCTGATTTTTTAACGGCGTCATATCTTTCGAGATAGAGTTTTATTGCTCTTACATCTCCCTGACGAGCCTTTTCAAATAAAGCGACCTCTAATTCGTGTATTTGTTCTTCGTTTTCCACAGCATTTTCTTCTTCAGCGAGGTCCAAGAGTTTTTCATCCCTGAGCCACCTGTAAAATGTTGATTTGCTTATATCGAGTTCTTTCATAATTTTTACCGAATCGGGTTTTTTATAATTTATTGTTTTTAAGAAACCGACAAATTTTCTCTTTTGAGGAGAAAGTTTTTGTTTATTATGGTTCATAAGTAATTAATATACAGAATATTATATTTATTTAAAACATGTAAACAGATGTTATTTTATATAATAACAATTATAGTATTAGTTATATATAAATATAACAAATTTATCGGGGGAAGTCAAGGATTATTTTTATGGGAGTTAAAATAAAAGATGAACCACAGAGGGCACAGAGAAAAAAGAAAGAAAGAGAGAACACAGAGAGAGGAAGATGTTGGAAAAGAGTTCAATTATAAGGAATGGATTGACGCAGGTATATATGTAAATATATGGAATGAGCAAAGTAAAGATGTTTCCTGGTGCCTGGTTTGTAATCTGGTATGTTTTGTTTATGGTAAGATTGGTGTAAATGGTTATGTTGTTTGAATGGGTGTGGGGTAACTGAATTTAATAAAATAGATTAATGATTAAAATACTTCTAAATTATTTTTTGTGCTTTGATCCAGGTATCTAAGGTAAAGTTAAAAGAATTTACAATATTAGGAAGTACTAAAGGTGAAAATATTTTATTTTTTTTATTTTTAATATTAGTTATTATAAAATTTTTATGGCGTTCAGAAGTAATGGAATTTAAAATTGTATTAGTCCAAGTTACCTTAGAATTTAAAGGAATACTTTCAATCCAAAGCCATTTTAAAAAATAAATTGTCAAAATTATTAATCTATTCACATCATTGTCTTTATGCCTCAAAGAGTTGAAAGGAATAAGACTACGTTCATTCGGGAAGAAACTTGTAGAATCTACAGCGGTAATAAGTGTTTTAACGGTAATTGATATAAAATGATAATTAAGAGAAAGAAGACTAATCAATAATTCATTGTATTTTTTTTCTGTGATGAAATTTTTTTTCAAAAGAACTTCAAGTAATGGCTGAATACTAAATACTTTCACATTAAACTCATTTTCCGCTAATATTTTTATAAAAAAATCATCAACATATAATGTTATAGACCTAGATTGGCTCTCAAGTATTGGTTCCATAACTTCATTTCCCAAAATTTTTATTAGTTTCTTTATCTTATCATCATTAATTTTACTATGTCTTTTTATACTTTTTCCGATAATTCTTACTTTGTCATTGCTTTTAATAAAATTAACTATATCTTCAAGAAAAGTTATTTCTTTTCTTATATATTCTGGAGAAATATCTATTGTATATATTTCACCTCCACTAGTTACTAATGAGGTATAACCATGTTTAACCATAATATTTTTTAAAGAAATTAATTTTTGAAATTCATCAAAAACGGATTGACATATGTAAATTTCATTAAAAACTTTTGGCAATAATTCTAATAGATTTAATTTTTTAAGTGTTAATAATGAAATAATATCTATAACAATTGATGTCGATTTATCTGCAATATCTCTTTCATTTTGATATTCGATAGTTTGACCTGATGATATCCATAATTTTAACATTTTGTGAGAAGTAATAAAAGACCATGTTGTAATTATATCTTTACCCAACGAATGTGCAAAAAAACCAAGTGGTAATCGGTCACTGTTATAAATTCTTTCCACTTCTTCAATTCTATTAGATTTTGTTTCAAGAAGATTTTCTATTTCAGCTTTGAACTTTTTAGGATCTTTAGAAATTGTATATTTTTCAAGACCTTTATTATCTGGGAATCTTTTATTAAAATTATTTATGGTATCTTGGAATAATGTTATATATTTATTATTTATTTTAGATAAATTATTTTCAGAATGTAAAAATGTGCCAAAATAATGTAGGTGCAAGTTTGGATCTTTGGGGTCCTTTTTTAATGCTTTATAAGCTAATTCCAAAGAATCCTCAAATTTGCCATAATGAGAATAAACAGAACTGATAAATGCGAGATCTTGAGCAGAACCATTAAGTCTTTTTTCAGCTAATCTAAGTGCATCAACAGCTTCATTAACTTTTCCGAGCCTAAATAAGCAATTTCCATAATTCATTAAATAATTAATTTTATTAGGATATTTTTGGTATAATATTTTAAAAATTACGCTTGCTGGGTCATAATTTTCTAATTTAAAAAAAATAGCCCCTTCTAGTTCTATATAAAAATCATCGTAAAAATGGATTTCTTTTATTTTTTGACATAATTTAAAGCACTTTTCAAATTGATTAGAATTATACAAAGAAGATAAGTATCTTTTTAAAATTTCATCATTAATATATATACTGCAAAGAGATTCATATAATTTTGCAGCTTTTTTAAAATCATTTTTTTCTCTTCTATCACATAAAATATCAGCAAGTAAGATTTTAATTAGTAATTTTGTTTTATTTTTTGACTTTTTAAAAGCATTATCTAAAATATTAATTGCTTCATCATACTTTCCTAACAATCTTAAATGTTTTGCCTTTGCTAAAATGATTTCCGGTATAAATCCAAATTGTTTTTCAAATTCATCTAATTTATCTTCTGATTTCTTTGTCTGAATGTTTTTGTCATATGCATCAATTAAAAGATTATGAAATATAAAATCTGGAAATTTAAGGTTTTGTTTTTTTATTTCATCTTCAAGAATGGGGATAGCATTTTGAGGATTTCCCATAAAAATATTAATTTGAGATTCTATTAATTTAGGTTCAGAATCTTCAGGTTTAAGTCTTTTAAATTGTTGAAGGTATTTTAATGCACTATTATAATTACCATTTGCTGTTAAGGTTAAAATTAAATTTCTAAGTATTTCTGGGTCTTCATTTAATAATTCATTTGCATTGATAAAATCTGACTCACCTTTTTCAAAATCACATATTAAAACATATATAAGACCTCTGTTAGAATAAGCTTTTGAGAGAATACCTTTTTGTTCTTTTTCATCAAAATCATTTATAACCTTAGACAATTGTTCTAATGCAGTATTTATATATTTATAATTATTTTCTGTAATTTTTTTATTGTTTTTTAATAAATTCTGTATAGAAGAAATAACAATATCTCCATACAATAAATACGCAGCAAAATAATTTGGCTTATTTTTTATAACTTCATCTATACTTTTCAATGCTGATTGGAAGTCATTTAATTTACTTTCCACGAATGATTTTATATATAGAATATCAGATTCTTTATTTAAATCTTCATCTTGAAAAAGATTAATTGCTTCTTGAGGTTTATTATCTAATACTAATAAATTTGCTTTAATATCTATAGATTGAATATTCTTAGGATTTATTTTCAATGCTTTATCTATGATTTCTAAACCTTCAGAAAATGTACCTTCAAATAAATGTATTAATGCTTTGTATTGTAATTTTCTTTCTTCATATTTACAATTTTTAATAGATTCAATTAAATATGGAATAGCCTTTTCTTGTTCAAAAAAAGAATTTATATAAGTTTGAGCTATATAAACATTAGCTGAATATAAAATCTCTTTATCTTCAGAGCTTTGTACTTTTAATTGTCTAATTAGATTGATTGCCTTATTTCTTGCAGAATAATTTTT
>JAUWXV010000154.1 GCA_030616165.1 bacterium
GAGAATTGGGATTTATGGATGAATAGTTTTTCCAAACATGGAGGAACTTTAGAATTACCGAGATTCAAACTCGAATACAAAAAAAAGTTGAACGACGTATTGAATGCATTGGGAATGGGAATCGCTTTCAACGGGCAGGCTGATTTTACGAAAATGTACAGACCGGGTGGTTTGTTCATCAGCGAGGTAAGACATAAAACATTTGTAGATGTAAACGAAGAGGGGACTGAGGCAGCGGCAGTTACTTCTGTTGAGATGCGATATACATCAATTGGTCCATCTGGCTTTACAATGCGGGTTGACCGCCCGTTTATATTTGTGATTCGGGAGAATCAGTCCAATACGATGCTCTTTATTGGGGAAATCGTGGAGCCGATGCTGGAGTGAGTGCTGTAAATTTAAACCAGTTATATCGATTGAAGATATTAATTCATTTGATGCAAAGTATAAAATAAAAATAATTACCTATTAGTTCATTTAAATTCAGAATTATCGGAACCGAGGAATATTAAATATAAGGACTTCAGAGATTTCCTGAGCATTCTGAGTCTGCTTCATCATAATGATATTATTGTCACTTACTTTAGAAATGGTTTTTTACTTCTTCTTCTCCAGAAATGGGACTCCTTTCTCAATCCAATCGGGTGCTTTCTCTCCTTTGAGGTAATGTCCAAAAAATTCGATTTGGCGTTTGGCATAATCTAACTGATTTTCTTTAACCCTCAGGCTGTGATTTTCTCCCGGATAGACAAGCATTATCATATTTTTCTGCATCCTTCTCATACCATTGAACAACTCAATTCCCTGGTGCCAATCGACGGCTCCATCCTGGTCTCCAAAAGCGACTAAAAGGGGAGTTTCGATGTTCTGCATGTTAAACAAAGGCGAGTTCAACATAAATGAATCCATATCATCCCAGAAAGGGTCGGGGAATCTTCCCTGGCTTGTCTCGAAAATTACCTGATTTGTACCGCCTGTGTTCCAGTAAACCTCGCTGTACATACTTATCATATTAGTAAGGGGCGCTCCCGCTACAGCAGCAGAAAAAAGTTTTGATTGGGTAATTAAATAACAGGTCTGATATGCACCCCAGCTGTGTCCCATAATACCTATCTTTGTTTCATCAATTATTCCTTTCTCAAGAACTTTTTTAACTGCTGGCACTACACACTTTACCGCAGAAACTCCTGGCATCCTGTCCTTGTATATAATATCAGGACTGTATACAAAGTATCCCAGACTGGAAAAGACAGTTGTATTATATGCTCTTCTTTTTGAAGGAACAACATAGCGATGGAGACTTTGAGAAAGTTTCTGGTAGATGTATAAAATCATCGGATACTTTTTCCCGGGTTCATAATTAGCAGGATAATATAAAGCCCCTTGAAGTTCGACACCATCCGCATTCTCAAATTCGATAAGTTCAGAGTGCCCCCATAAAAAATTCTTCTGCTGAGGATTGGTGTCCGTCAATTTTTTGGGATTGGTGAAAGATGACCCGACTAAATAAACATCAGGAGATTCATCATAATCCCCGGACAAGTAAATGAACTTTTCGCTTTTTTTTGCCTTCTGAAGTCTTGAAATGGACTTATCCTCATAAATCAGTCTTACCTGTTTCTCTCCAATGTTTACTCTATAATAGCCCGATTTTTTTGTTAAATCACCAAATGCTGTGAGAAATACAGGTTTTGTATGGTCAATGTAATCTTCTTCACGGTCAAGACGCAGAACTCTGAATCTGATTTTCTCTTCATTACCATCGGTCAAACAAACTTTTCCTTTTCCATCCGGCTTAATGTTCCAGACATTATACTGGTCATAAATCAAGATAGAAGTATCACCTTTTGTCCATCCTGCAAATCCCCATGAAGGCTTTGGATCCCGGGGAACGTCAGATTCAGTATTCCAGAAAGTAGATAGTAAACCAAGAGTTACATTGATATGAATGTTTGCTTTTATATCATAGACCCACCAGTTTTTATCTCTAAAGTAGAGTAGATAATTCCCATCGGGAGATGCGCCTCTTACCGCATCCTGTTTCTTCAAAATCATTTCACTTTCTCCTGTCTTTGCATCTATTATATAAACATCTGCAAAGGAGACTTTAAAAGCGGGCTGATAGGGAATTCGGTTTAATCCATAAGCATGTTTCTGGTCTCTTGTAAGGTAAACATCTTTCAAATCCTTATGCCCGAGTTGGACAAATTTGTTGTCATCAATGTGCCAAACAGATAAATAGCTGTGGGTGCTATCGGTGCTGGCGGTTTTCATCTGCCGCGGTTGAATTTCCACATCTTTCCAGTGCCAGACATCAACATTTGCCGGTTTTGGCTCCTCCTCCTTCTTTTCCTTTTCTTTTTCTTCTTTATCTTCCTCTTTTCCCTTTTCCTCTTTTTTCTCTTCTTCTTTCTTCTCCTCAGGTTTTTTCTCTTCCTCTTTTTTCTCTTCAGGTTTTTTCTTCCATTCCATTATACCGAAAGAAATTGAACTGTCATCTTTAGCCCATGCAGGCTTACGATAGGTAACTATTCTCATTCCTTCCGGGAATGTTTTATCTTCTGTAGGATTATAGACCCTTTTTTCATATTCTTTATCAAGATTTCTTAATGCTATAACAGAATGATTTTCCTGAAGATAATCCTCATTCTCCATACTTTTAAAGAATGCAAGTGTAGTGCCTTCTTTGTTCCACTGGAGTTGAGAATAGGTTGCTTTATCACTATCGACTACTTTTATAGAGTTATCCGGAAGATTGTATAGTTGAACACCATTTCCACTTTTGCCTTCTGCATCTATGATACAGGCAAAAAGGTTTCCCTTTTTATTAAAACCGTATTCTGCAACATTTCCAATATTGAGGTCAGTCTCTTCATTAAGGTCTCGAAGGATTAGGTCTGAGCCCTTGCTCTTTATGCTCGCAGCTTTATATTTTTTCATAGCAAGATATTTTCCATTTTCGGAAAAGTTGAATGAGATAACACCTTCAAAAATGATATCCTTGTCAGTTTCAAGATTTAACAGCCCCATCTTCATCTGGACAGGTTTTTTAGATTTACGCATTTTCTCCATTTCTTCCTCCGAGTAACCAATACTGAAGGCAGCCCATATTGAATCCTTTGAAAATACGGGACGCGATGCCAGTTTAAATTTGTAAGTTGAGTCGGTCTCCACATTTTTAACAAACAGTGTATCATCTTCTTCCACTATTGTTAATCCGTATGCTACCCATTTACCATCCTCAGAAATAACGGTTCCTGAAATGCTCTGCCATTGGTCATAATCATCCGGAGTAATAACTCTTTTCTCACTTTGGGCAAGTAAAATAGAAACAGAGAAAAAAAGGAGGATAATGTTCAATAATAAAATCTTTTTGGTTAGAGTTTTCATGACTAACTCCTTTAAATTAATTTTGGTTTTGTTAAAATTTAACCACAGAGAACACCCACAGGGCAGGCAGAGAAAATATTTAATATCAATGAGTTAAGGGAAATACTATTATATGCTTACCTACAACTTTGCATTTATATTTAAGAGTAATCTCTTTTTGGCGTTCATATACAATATCTATCAATTTGAATTCATGGAATAATGCTTCCTCATATACATTCTCTAATAATCCGGGAGCTAATATAGAATGAACCTCAATTGCACAAGAAATTATTCTTTCTGTTATATCTTTTAAAGGAAATTCTTTTAGAGTACACCCACAGGGCAGGCAGAGTATTCCTCTATGGTCTCTGTGGTTTCATATTTTATCCTCGTTTTTCATAGAACTTTTGACACTACCATTAATTTAAATTTTAATTAATTAATAAATTTCCGAATAGTTGACATTCAGCGTAGAATGAATGAATAATTTTAACAGGATTGGATTTTAATTTCAAAAGACATTAAATAATCTCAGAATTTATCAAGGAATAAAATTCTTAATTTACAATTCAAATGGAGCATAAGCTCTTTTGAGAATCTTTGGGTCTTTATTAATAGTGTCTGTGCCTAAATTATTTAATGGTCCCATACGGGTTACCGGTGCCATTAATAATTTTTTTAATTTTTTATCATTCTCCAAAGTGTTTATTAAATACTTCCATATTTCAGGGGTTCTTCCAGTAATTCCTACAACCAATATTTTCTTCGAATCAATCTGAAATTCAAATTTTTCTCTTCCAAAAATGATATCGTTAGGTTTTTTACCATCCAATAAAATATCCGGTGCTTCGTAAAGCCCGAACAATACCAACATTCCTCTATCTTTTGTGTATTTAATACACATGTCTAATACATCTCCATATTTGCCAGCAAGGTCGACCACAGCATCAAAACCTTTACCTTCAGTAAAATCGTAAACTTTCTCATCTAAATTCTGGTCATTAGAACTAAATACTTTATCGGAAACCTGTAGATTTCTGGCAAAGTCTACCCTGTGAGAATCTGTCTCAAATGCGGCTATTTTATTTATGCCAAAATGCTTCACAAAAATTTGAGTATATAAGCCATGAGGTCCACAGCCCACAATACCAACATTATTTGCATTATTTTCTATTAAAAATTGAGCAATTAAAGCGTCATTGCCAGCAGCTTCTATTAATGATGGTAAAAATTCAGATATAAGTTTTTCAGAAATTGGATAAATACATTCAGCAGGAACGGCGCAATATTCTGCATATGCCCCATTGATTGGCGTTAAATATTTTCCTTTAGAAATTTCAGGGCCCCATAGACCAATTATCCCTTCTTCCCGAAAACCTTCAATATTATAGTGAGATTCAGAAGCAATCAATGAATTCTTTTTTATTTCCTGTAATCCCCTCTTTTTCAAAATATCATTTGTTAATGCTCCAATTTGAACTACTTCACCCCAAAATTCGTGACCGGGTATTATTCCGTCATGTATTGCACTAAATTCTCCTTTTAATAGATTTTCATCGGTACCACATACAGAAACACCCTTTACTTTTATTATAACCTGATCATCCTTATTTTCAGGTTCAGGTACATCTTTTAGATTTATAAACCCGTTCCCACATTTTTTTGTAGAATAAACCCATGCTTTCATTTTCTTCATTCCTTTATTTCTTTAAATTTATTAAGAGCATAATCCAAATCATCTTTTGTATGCACAGCAGAAATCTGAATCCTTATTGTTTCATCCCCAGACGGGACAACAGGAGTAGTTAAGCCAGTTACTAAAATTCCCATTTTGTATAGTTCAAGTACCATATTTTTAACTTTATTCGTATCTCTTATTAAAACAGGAATAATTGGATGAATTCCTGGAATTGTCTCTAATCCAATATCTCTTATTCCTTTTCTAAAATATTCACTATTTTCACTCAATCGGGCAAGCATTTTTTTACCCTCTTCACCATTTACAATATCCACCGCAGAAATTCCCGCGTTTGCCGTACCAGGCGAAATCGGATTTGAATATATATAGGTGTCTGCTTTCTGCCTGATAATCTCAATTATTTCTTTGCAGGCGGCAGCATACCCACCTTCTGCTCCAAATGCTTTTCCCAATGTACTCGTAATAACATCAACACCATATTCACCCGTAACTTCTAACGTTCCCCTGCCTGTTACACCAAAAGCAGCGGTTCCATGAGAATCGTCAATAATAGTTGTTACTCCATCTTTAAATCTTTTATCATGCTCTCTTGCCAATTTTACTATTTCTTTTAGAGGGGCATAATCCCCTCTCATACTGAAAACACCATCAAATATTATAATTGTTCTTTCAATTTTATCTGGAATATTTTCCAAAGCCCTTCTTAATCCATCAACATCATTATGTTGATATATCGCTTTATTCTCTGAAGAGACTCCAGCAATCCTTATTGCTCTGGCGATGCTGTTATGATTGAGTTCGTCACTTATGACATAAGTCATTTTATTTACTAAAGATAACGCAACTCCAAGATTTGCCATATATGCACAGTTAAAAATCTTTGCTGATTCTTTATAATGAAAATTCGCTAATTTTTCTTCTAATTTTTTATGATACTTTGTTGTGCCATCAATAAACCTTACTGCTCCCGGATTTACACCCAATTCCTCAGAAGCTTCTCTTTCCGCTTCGATTAATTTTGGATGCTGAGCCAATCCCAGATAGTTATTTGAATTCATTCTTAAAAATTTTCTGTTCCTTTCGCCTTCTAACAAAAACCTTGAGCCTTCAATTTCATCTGTGGGGATAAAACCTGTAATTATACGTTCAGGGGGTTTTAATATTCCTGTTCTCCTTAATTTCTCTATTTCTGCTCTGATAGAATCCTTTAATCTATCTACTGGCATTTTTACTCCATAATCTTTTGATGTGAACTAAAGTTATATTATACTTAATATTAAAAATAAGAAAAATAAATGTCAAGTTTTAAAAAAAATATTTTTTGAAGATTGTGATATTAAAATTTTCAGAATAATTTTTTCCTTATATTATTGATTGTGATTTTAAAAATTTATTTATATATTAAATTGAAATTTTGTTTTGTTAACATAAATTTATCGATGTTCTTTAATAATAAAAATTTACAAGGAGGGAAAAAAATGAGTGATTTTGTAAACCGCCGTCAGTTTTTAAAGAAATCGTTTTCAGGAACTTTAGGTGCAGCAATTTTGGGGAGTTCAGTTTTAAAGAATGGTGAAAAATTATCAGCAGAGCCGATGCAAAAGCAATTTTCTGGGAATTTAAAGAAGGCAGCCTGTATCGGTGTTTTGCCCAGAAAATTAAGTGTATTGGAAAGATTTAAAATAGCGAAAAAAGTTGGATTTGAAGGTATTGAAGCAAACACTATAAGAACACCTGAGGCAGTTCAGGAATACAAGGAAGCCTCTCAAAGCACAGGCGTCAGTATACATTCAATAATGAATTCTGACCATTGGAGGTATTCATTAACCGACAATGATCCTGCAGTTGTAGAAAGAAGCATGGAAGGAATGAAGACATCGATGCAAAATGCTCATGACCTTGGAGCAGATGCCGTCCTTTTGGTGCCGGGAATTGTAACCGGTGAAGTTCGGTATATAGATGTTTATAATCGTTCACAGAGCCGTATAAAAGAACTTCTTCCTCTTGCAAAAGAATTAAATGTCATAATAGCAATCGAAAATGTTGGGAACAGGTTTCTCTTAAGCCCACTTGAATATATCCGCTATATCGATGAAATTGACAGCCCCTATCTGCAAGGATATTTTGATGTAGGGAATATTGTCTCCAGTGGTTACCCTCAGGACTGGATTCGGACATTCGGTAAAAGGCTTGTAAAAGTTCATATAAAAAGATTTGAACCTGGACGTGAGCATCCGGAGTATGACCCAAAAAACAGAAATACACAGGGAATTAATTGGCCCGAAGTTCGCCAAGCTTTGAGTGATGTTGGTTATAATGGATGGATTTCTGCAGAAGTGCGGGGTGGAGATGAAGAGCAAATAATGGAGATCAGCAGACGTATGGATAAAATTTTTGCAGGAGAATCCCCTTATTAAAATTTTGATTTATCCGACAATTTGTCTGCACCAATAGTATGCATGTTTTTTATGGTCACCAGAGTATTTGAATGGGAGATTATATAGGCAAGTTATTTCCAATTCACGGTATATGTAGTCTATATAGAAATAATAAACTTTTTAAAACCTTAATTTAAAAAGAGAAAGAAAAATTAAAATTCGTTAATAAATTTCCATAGTTATAATAAAGGTCATTTGAATCATTTTTTAAAAGATCTAAATCCTTACATTTTCAAAAATCCCTTCTTTATGTATAATACTATTAATAATGAATTTATCCTATTAATTAGCAATCGATTAGATACTACCTATTTCAGGAACTAATAATAGAAAAATTTTGTTTTTTTCAATAAGGTGAACTATGTCAGAGTTCACAAATATAATAAAATTGTGAAAAAGACTTGTTTATTTTTTTACAAGAATTTTTCTATTTATTCATAGTTCCCTCTTTTCATGTTGGATTATAAATTTGGTAAATGTTTAAATGGTTAACCAGTGTAACGATTTGTTAATACATTAATTTTAAATATTAGCACATGAAAAAAGCAGTTTTATGATGTATTGCTAATAAAAGCTCAAATTTCAAAACTCAAATGCCAAATAAAATCCAAATGACTAAATGTCAAAACTTGTGTATTTATAGTTATTTTAATATTTTGATTTTTTCCCTAATCCGCCTTTGGAGGAGAGCTTGATTTGACATTTGGATTTTGACATTTGACATTAAATATTCTATTTTCTACTAATATAGAGGGATTATTAGTTAAAAGGTCAAGAAATCACTTCACTAGTTATAACAATTTCCGAGATTTAATTAATGGAGGTATAATGAACAGTATATCACCAGATATGGAAGCATTACAACTGGCATTAAAAATGGAAACCGATGGCTATAACTTTTTCAAAGATGCCAGCGAAAGGATAAAAAATACTCTGGCAAAGGAAACTTTCGAATCTTTTACTAATTGGGAATTAGAACATATTGAGTTTATTAAAAAGATGTACCAGGAATTAAAAGAGAAAGGAAATTGGATATCTCTTGAGGAAATGCCTCAAAAAAAGGGAGCCGCTACCTCTGCAATAAAAACTATATTTAAAGAGAAACACGAAGAAATCGATGAGCAGGTAAAAATCGATTCGTCCGACCTTGATGCTTATCGTCTTGCCCGTGATATTGAAGATAAGGCGGTTGTATTTTATCGGGAAAAGGCAGAATCGACTGACAATGAGCCTGCCAAGCAATTCTATAAATTTATGGTAGACCTGGAAAGTGAACATTATCAAATTCTTGACGGTTCCTATCAATATTTCGAAAATCCGTCACAATGGCATTTAGATGAAGAAGGGCCAATGCTCGATGGGGGTTGATAAAAATTTTCAATATGACAGATATTTACACGATAAATAACAGGGAGATTAGAAAATATAAGGGTTACTATCTCAAAAAAATAAAGTTATTTATTTTGATGCGAAAATTTTAAATGGTCTAACCTATTAAAAAGGTTTGTTATTGTGTGTTATAGTTTACTGATATATTGTAACAAATTTTTAATATAAATAAGAATTTAAGGAGGTTTGTCATGACTAAGGTAAATGAAATGTACAAGTGTGAA
>JAUWXV010000081.1 GCA_030616165.1 bacterium
ATTTAAATACTTAATAAACAATAGATACCGAATGTTATAAATCTGTTTCAGGATTAATAATTTTTTTATATTTATAACATAGTTATTGCGTAGGGGCGGGCTTGTCCGCCTCTGGTGGGTTGACCCGCCCTCATTATAAGGGCGAATCCAAAGGACAAGCCCGCCAGAGGCGGACAAGCCGAAAGGACAAGCAAGTTTGCGCTTACGTGGGAATTTATCAGATATTATAAATATCAATACCTTTTGTCATTCCCCCGAGTACTCGGGGTAATCCAGAGCTAAAACTGATTTAAAACACAAGACTGGATTCCCCCGAGTACTCGGGGGAATGACAAGATTAATAATGATGTTTTTGATTATTAATAAAAAATTAGTTTTGTGAATCCCTATTAGAATTTAAAATAATGAAGGAGAATAATGATAAAAAGAATAATGCCTTTTTGCCTAATGGCGCTCTTTTTACTTGGCAGTGTTTGTGCAAAAGTTTCGGATGATATTCTTCTAACAAAAAAATTCATTGCCCCTCCGGGGTCAAAAATTGGACTGTTTAGTCCGGGTATCATGGTAGGCAAAACGCTTTACGTGGCCGGGAAGGGGGATCACATTCCCGGTGGAGGCCATCCTGAGACCTTCCCGGAACAGGCAAGGCAGTGCTTGGAAAATGTTCGCTCCACTTTGAAACTGGCGAATATGGACATGGAGAATGTGGTTAAAGCGTGGGTAGTTCTTGATGACCTTGAAAACTATAATGAGTTGAATAAAGTGTTCTGGGAATATTTTCCAAAAAATCATCCTGCCCGCACAACACTTCAGGTTGGAAAAATTCCCGGCGATTCCCATATTGAAATCACCGCTATTGCTTATAGCAAGCTCTCTGAAATCGAGATAATCCGACCTCCTGGTTCAGCTGCCTCCAATCTCCCGTACAGCCCGGGAGTTCTTGCGGGCAATACCCTCTACATTTCTGGTAAGGGAGACCAACTTCCTGACGGCAGTCATCCTGCGACATTTAAGGAGCAGGTTCGTCAGGCGCTGGAAAACGTTGATTCGGTGTTAGAGGCGGCGGGTCTGGATTTCCGACATGTTGTTTGGTGTAATCCCTATCTGGACAAATATGAAAATTATTCGGAGATGAATTCGGTATACAGGGAATATTTTGAATTTGGAAAGACGCCTGCACGGGGTACTATTTTTGTCGATAAAATTCCCGGTGGTTCCCATATTGAAATTACCTGCATTGCAGCCACGGATTTGTCCACACGAAAAGTAATTCGTCCGTCGAATATGGAGCCCAGCCCAACTGCCAGTCCGGCTATTATGGCAGGTGATATCTTGTACCTTTCTGCTAAGTCCGGCTTTGTTCCGGGAAACGGTATAGTTGCAAAGGAGCTGGAAGGTCAGCTTCATCAGACCTTTCAGAATTTATTAGATGGGCTTCAGGAATCGGGACTGGGCTTTGAGAATGTTGTGTCTGCCAATGTCTATTTGCGTGATTTGGAAGATTTTGAACGAATGAACAAAATATTCCGGCAGTATTTTACTTCTGGACCCCCAGTTCGTACTACGTTTCAACAGAATTCCGGATATGAAAAGAATAATGCTCTGGAACAAATATCCCTTATCGCCGCCCGGACTACAAATTAAAAGAAACGATTGTGCACTTTGCCGACACTCATTTTCTTTTCGCTGCAAACTTTTTCTGATACCGAATTTACAGGCTCAAGACAACCATTAAAAATATATCCCAGTGCCGTCCCATTTTCTGGTAATGTGAAGGATTTAAATTCATTATGTTGTGTTTGAAGTAAACTAGTGAGGTGATTTCTTAACCCTTTAACTAATAATTCTTCTATATTAGTAAAAAATAGAATATTTAATGTCAAATGTCAAAATCCAAATGTCAAATCAAGCTCTCCTCCAATGGCGGATTAGGAAAAAAATCCAAATATCAAAATAACTATAAATACACAAGTTTTGACATTTAGTCATTTGGATTTTATTTGGCATTTGAGCTTTGAAATTTAAGCTTTTATTAGTAATATACCATAAAACTGCTTTTTTCAGATGCGAATATTTAAAGTTAATATATTAACAAATCGTTACACTAGCAAATATATACAACCATCCTTTTTGCGATAGACCTCTTGTATGTGAGATTGCGAAAGATAAATTAGAAATATCATCGATTCTTCAATGAGTAATATATCATTTTTTCTTGTTACCTTTTATTAAAATGGAGTTAAGACCATGAGATTGAAATTTATAGACTCGGTAAAAGAAGGATTCCTGGGGAGATTTTCGCGCCGGGATTTTTTTAAAGGGTCTGTCCTTGCTGCTCTTGCCACAGTGTTCGGGTGGAAATGCAGCACCCCTTTTTACTTCCCCAGAATTTCCATACCAACCTATTCATCCATAGGTGTAAGACCAGTTATAAACTGCCAGGGGACATATACAATTTTGAGTGGTTCCCTGATGTTTTCCGAGGTTACGCAAGCAATGGAGGAGGCAAGTAAACATTATGTCCACATGGACGAGCTGATGGAAGCAGTCGGGAGGAGACTGGCAGAACTAACAGGTGCGGAATGGGGCTTGGTGACTTCTGGCGCGGCTGCAGCCTTGTGCTGTGTTACTGCGGCATGTGTTGCCGGTTCAGATCCGGAAAAGATGGCACTGCTTCCGGATTGTTCAAGCCTCAAAAATGAAGTTCTGGTGCCCTTTAATCATCGCCACGTGTATGACCATGCCATAAGGATGGTGGGGGTCAAATTAATTGAGGTAGATTCAAAGGAAGAAATGGAAGCAGCCGTGAATGACCGCACTGCGATGATTGATGTCTTAGGTGATGTGTGCGATAGGGGTCCGATATTCCTTGATGATATGGTTGCCATTGGAAAGAAATACAACGTTCCCGTTGTGGTCGATGCGGCAGCTGAGCGCCTTGATGTGCCGAATGTGTACCTGCAAGCAGGAGCGGATGTGGTGGTATACAGCGGCGGAAAATGCATGAGGGGACCGCAATGTTCCGGTCTGGTATTGGGACGAAAGGATATTCTTCAGGCGGCATTTTTGAACAGTGCTCCGCATCATGCCTTATGCCGTCCGATGAAAGTGGGAAAAGAGGAAATTATGGGCTTACTGGCAACAGTTGAAATGTGGATTAACGGCCGTGACCATGAAGCCGAATGGAGGGAATGGGAGAGAAGATTGCAATACATCAGTGACTGCATAACCATAATCCCATCAGTGAAGACGGAAGTCGTTCTGCCGGGCATATCCAATGTGGCGCCGACACTTTCCATTACCTGGGACCAAAATAACGTGAAAATTACACCCCGAGAAATTCAGAAAATATTGTTGAATGGAGAACCCCGCATACAGGTTCCGCTCAGTAGAAGGGGACTTTCTATTATGCCCTATATGATGGAACACAATGAAGAAAAGATAGTAGGCAGGCGACTGCATGAGGTTCTTTCAAATACGGTTTGAGTGTGGTGGATATGTGGTAGTTGAGATATTAATTTTTTATTAGACGAACTATTTTGTGAGGATTTTATGCGTTCATTTTTTCTTTTCAGCATCGTCTTCTTTTTTACGTTTATGATAAATTATGGATTTGTGGAAGCCCAGGAAAGGAGACCAGATGCGGCAGGCGAATGGGTCATCACCATTAAATTCATTTATGGAGTCGGGCATCATACGGCAATAATACATCAGAAGGCAGACTCGCTTTCCGGAACATATAAAGGTGAATTTAATGAAGGTACCCTTCGCGGTACTATTCAGGGTGAACACATCGATTTCACCGGATATCTCAAACACGAGGCAAGTAGTTTACGTTTTCATTATACCGGAGTAATAAAGAATGACCAGATGGAGGGGGCGGTGGATATGGGAGAATACTGGTCCGGCACATGGGTCGCCAGACGGGTGAAGCACGATTGATGAGTGTCAGGGAATAATAAAAAATATAAGTGTGGACATCCTCATCATCTGGTCGTGATTCCTTGTTTATCATTCTGGACGGTTCAAAAAGTATTTGTACGGCAAACCTTGGTAAGATTTAATCTCTTCTGTCTGCCTGATAAACAGACCGGACTATCAGAAATACCAATTTAAAATGCTTAAGTCTGTATTATTTTTAAGTTGTGTTTACAATTAGCCAGAATTTTTTATTATCCGGTGGGCGGGAGTGATATTCGTATTCTTACTGCAATTAATATCGCGCAGTGGGATATTCTTGGCAAAGCGCTCGGGGTTCCTATTTACCGTTTTTTATGTACTGCAACTCACCGGAGTTTCTGATAGACGCTGTTTATGGGGAGATACTACATCGGCGTATAAATAATCTATTCCACCTTCATACCTATTCGATAAGAGTCTGTCTTAACCGTTTTGCGACTATCCGTTCCTCTCCTGGCTCCATCATATAGGGATTTACCGATAAGTCGTTAAGTGAGTGATTATAATAGTATCGTTGAATTGAATAGAAGGATCTATTATCATTTTAAAATGGCAACTTGTTAGTTTTGTTTGTTATTGAATAATATTTTTGCACATAAATCATTTTATTGTTTACGTATAAAATGGAGGGTCGAGACAAATGAAAAAGAATATGTTCGCAATTTTTCTAATCTTAATACTTTTTTCAACATGGAAGTTATCATTTGCCCAGGAATATGACCTTCTTCTCAAAGGCGGACACGTTTTTGATCCGAAAAATACCATTAATGAAGAGATGGATGTTGCTATTTCCAGCAAGAAGATTGCTCGTGTTGATAAGGATATTCCCGCCAATCTGGCAAAAGATGTGATTGATGTTTCCGGTTACTATGTGACCCCGGGACTTATTGATATCCACGTCCATGTCTTTTACACTTCTGAGGAAGGATTCAAAGGTTCTGTTCTTCCAGAGACCCGTACTTTTTCATCCGGTGTCACAACAATAGTCGATGCAGGGACGCCAGGATGGCAGAATTTTGTTAATTTTAAGGAGACGGTTATTGACCGTTCAAAAATCAGAATATTGGCGTTTCTCAATATTGCGGGGCCAGGTATGGGCGAAGTAGAACAAGATATTCATGAGTTAAATCCTGAAATGGCTGCCGCAACCGTTAAAAGATATTCTGATATTATTGTCGGGATAAAGACTGCGCATTACTGGACCAGAAAGCCCTGGGATGATGAACATCCGCCGTGGGCATCAGTGGACAGTGCAATAGCGGCGGGGAGGCTTTGCAATAAGCCGGTCATGATTGATTTCTGGCCGCGGCTTCCTGAACGACCATACAGCACATTGATTCTTGAAAAGATGCGTCCAGGGGATATTCATACTCATGTTTTTGCACAGCAGTTTCCAGTTATCAAAAAAGATGGGAAAGTAAACGAAATTTTATTTCAAGCACAGCGGCGCGGCGTCATATTTGACCTGGGTCATGGAGCAGGCAGTTTCTGGTTCCGAAACGCTGCCCCCGCAATAAAGCAGGGTTTTTTGCCCAATTCCATCGGCACAGACTTGCATAAGGGGAATATTAATGGTCCAGTTGTAGATATGATTACTACTATGTCAAAATTTCTTATTATGGGTGTTCCGCTCGAAGAAGTTATCAGGCTTTCAACGGTAAATCCGGCAAAGGAAATAAACCGTCCCGAACTGGGTACATTGAGCGTGGGTTCCGAGGCGGATATTGCAGTTATTGAAATGTTGAAAGGTCGTTTTAGTTATGCAGATTGTGGAAAGGCAAAAATGACAGGTGACAAAAAACTACGGTGTGTCATGACCCTGCGTGCCGGGGAGATTGTGTATGATCCCAGTGGATTGAGCATGCTCGAATGGGAAAATGCTCCGCCAGAGTACTGGGTTATTCCAGGGTTACAAAAATAAAAAAGTGCAGCAATTAATAGCGAAAAACGGAAATTGTTTGTTTCCTCTTAAGTGCTAATGTTAATTATATAATACTGCAATGCTGAATATCAATGGTAAGCTGAATTGCTCCCGACATAGTATTGCGTATTATAAATAATACGATAGGATTGTGCATACATGAAAAAAATTATAAAATCCGGCTGTTAGAGAATGGATTCCCACTGAATATTCGGGGGGAATGACACATTAATCCCTGATAAATTATAAAAATGGGTTGGATTTCAAAAAAATTTCAGATTAACTTGAGAAATTTCTTTAATTTTATTATAATAATAGTTCGTAAAATTTCTTAAAATTTTGGGGATGAAAAAACCTTTAGTTCTTAAATAACACATAAACTGAAATCATTTAAAAGGGGAGAATCCTATGAGTGCAAAAACAATTATCATCCTTGGGCTGAAGGTCATCGCTCTGGCTATCATCTTGTGCTTGTGTTTCATGGTTGCCTCCATCGTCTCGGGTGTATCCACGCCACCGGCCGATGCAGAGCCAGCACCTTCGGATGTTGGAGCGTCAATGTTTCCTTTGGTTGTGTTTTCTCTTTTAGTTACAGCCGTATTTACATACATTATTCTTCGCTCACGCTGGACCGGATGGAAATTAGTAGGAGCAATTTTTATCGCCTTCTTCGGCTTAATGACTGTTGTCACGCAGATCGAGTCTGTTATTTATCTCACACATATCTTACAACCGGGCATGGTCCAGAAGTTATTCCTAATGGGTGCGGTAGTAGCCGTACTGTATTCACCACTGGCTGTTCTGATTTTGGGCAAGATGAGGCAGGAGTTGACACCACAAGCCCATAATCCGCGGCTGGTTATGCCTCCGGTTGAGTGGGTATGGAAATTGGCGACAATTGCAGCAGCCTACGTGATTCTGTATTACACATTTGGATACTTCATCGCTTGGAAGAACCCGGCGGTACAGGAGTACTACGGCGGAACAGACCCCGGAAACTTCTTCGCTCAGATGTCCGGTATTTGGGCATCGACGCCATGGATGTTTCCATTTCAGGCTTTTCGAGCGATGCTGTGGACGGCGTTCACTCTGCCTGTGATTCGAATGCACAAGGGAGGACAATGGGAGGTGGGAATGGCGGTTGCATTGTTGTTTGCGGTATGGAGCAGTGGGCTTCTGCTGCCGAATCCGTATATGCCGGAGGCTGTGAGAATGACTCATATCGTCGAGACTGTCCCGTCAAATTTTATATTCGGCTGGTTGGTGGGCTGGCTGCTAAATCGGCATCACTCGTCTCTGCGCGATTTGTTTAAGTGGTCTGAAGGATTGTAATAGGTAACTTTGGCTAACACCACGCTGCAAGCTCCGAACAAATGCCTTTGGGACTTTGCAAACACACAGAATGTAATAAACCATAGCCTATAAAAAGGCTTTGTGGAACAATGAACAACGAAAATCCATATGTAAATTCATTGCTTTTTTATAAGGAAATCTATCATACTCCACAGTCATTTAAATAAAAAAATAAGTCCATTATAAATGCGATTTATAATAGGCTTCTTCATTTAATTTTACCTCTGTGACACAGATTGGACACAAAAACAACTCAAATAATATGGAAAAAAGAAGAAATAAAAAAACATATTGAAAAAATATTATTCCTTTAGGTGATGTTCTATATAAGGAACTAATTGTTGCCAAAATCAAGCGAAACCATATATACCTGTCTTGTATTCTCATGAAACGAGTCAAAACATATCTTGTCACTTGTGTGATTCCATCTCGGATGCAGGTCGCATCGAGGAGGTCCGTCAATTTCTGGAGGTGCATAAAACCTGCCAATTGGAAGCACTGCATCATTTTCCATATCCATCAGCATCAATGTTCTCATTCTGAGTTCATCCGGATAAGTATCGGTAACCATCCATCGTCCATCTGGAGAAAATACACCGTGACCATCCTTTGTTAGAATTCCCTCTCCGAGTATTCTATAATTTTCCTTTCCATCCGCAAACAGAAGATGAGAAAAAAGTTTACCCTGATATCTTGTAGTTACCATAAGTTTTTCAGGAGAAAGCCAGTCATAATGAGATGCTCCCCAACTGAAAGGCAATACGCACCTGAGGTCTGAACCGTCGAGGTTCACTGTAAATCCTGCTGTCAAACGCCTTCCGCCGGGTTTGTGAGTTCGTGCCATAAAAAATATTCGAGTATCATCGGGATTATAAACGGTATGATTCATCCATAAGAGGGGCCCTTCAATCTCTGGAGGCGGAGGTGAAAGAGCATGAATATCTGCTAAAGAGACAATTAATTTGGATTCCCCGGTTTCAAGGTCAATGACAAAAAGACCGTCATCAGATGGATAAGTCTCATCCAGTTTTGGCTCATCCCCATTACCCGCATATCCATAACCGGGGCGCGTTATGTGGAGTCGTGCGAAGTTTAAACTTACCGCTGTCTTACCATTGTTAGAAACTGCGCTGACAGGACGACCAATAACACGTTCCTCTTTTGTATGGACATTAAGAATAACAGAAACAAATTTACCATTTCGGCGGTCATTGTAAATAATATTTGAATCGGGGGAAGTGCCCAGCCAGTGCTGCATTGCCCCTTGCTGAAAATTCCATGCATAAGTTTTTGCAAGAGGTATAAAATTATCATTAGTAAGGTCTACCATTCCTATTGCAGCAGTTTCATCAGCAGTTGGATTATGGTCAGCAATATCTGTTTCAAGGCAGAGCAAGTAACGCTCTGAAGCACTCCATGAACACGTATGGTAATAGGCGCTTGCAAAATGATGCTTGGGTCCTGATGTCACGGAGCGAATCTCTAAAATTTTCGGGAAACCTTTTTGGTTTAATTGCCTGGAACCACAAACTGAAATTAAAAGACCTATTAAACAAAAAATAAAGGTTAACCGAATAAATTTTATTGATGATAATAGCATTTAATACACCTCTCTAAATTTTTATACATCTTTTTTATATGATGACACGGTAATAAATCTAAAAATTTTGTTTTTAAATCTTTTTTCTGAAATGAGTGTAATTGTAATATATTAATTTAGTTTAATTCCCGCAACCATGCAGGGACAACCCTGGGGTTGTCCCTACTAAATTATCTATAAAAAAAGTCAATAAATTTTAATATTGACTGACTTTAGTATACCTATTTTTAACTAAAAAATCAAGGAAAGATGCTGTCAAAATTAATATAAAATCCCAATCTTGATTTTACTTTTCACTTTCATTAAATCAAAAACAAACCCGAGGAAGAGAATCTAATAGATGCGCACGGTTCAAGGAGATGTTGGTTAATGCAATATCCACAACTATGTTGATGCTTTGCTTGAGCCTAATAATGACATTATTGATGATGCTCTTTAAAGAATTATAGTATGTATTTATTCACCGGGTAAAAAATGTGTGTATTCAGAATAAACTAATTTTCTTCTTGATAAATACACTTCTTTATTATAAATTAAATTTATTAATTATCCACCGTCGATAGAGGTAAAATATTGAAATAAGCTAACATTTTTCCCATTAAAATGGCATATCATTAATCAACCGGTAATATCAAAAATTCTGCAAAAAAGCGCGATAAAATGCTTTGAGTAACTGTCATTCCTGCCTTCACTGGAATGACAGAGAAATAAATACAAAAATAGTTGAAATAAAAGATTTATTTTTGACATTAATAACAAAGCACAAGGGAGGTGCACTATGAAAAAATATATACTTATCACAGCCTTAATGTTAGTTTTTATACTATATTTTTCTCTTTTTGCCCAAGAACCTTACAAGCTTCCTCCTAAGGAAATAGTAGATATTGTAACTGCTCCACCAATTCCCAGAACTTCAATAAGCCCCACGGGTGAGCTTATGGTTCTTGCAGAATATGAAGCCATGCCCTCAATTGCCTATATGGCTCAGCCACTTCTCAGGATTGCAGGAATCAGGATAACGCCCAAGAATAACAGCCGTCAACAAACAACCTTCTATACCAGTCTGACCATAAAGAATTTGAAAGATGGTTCGACCATTCGCACAGCCTTACCAGAAGGGACAAAGTGTGGTTTTCCTCGATGGTCCTTCGATGGGAAATGGCTGGCTTTCACTCGCTATTTAGAAACCGGCGTTGAACTATGGGTTGTTGAAGCAAAATCAGGAAAAGCGAAATCTCTTACTCCTCATGAAATCAATGCTGCCTTAAGCAGTGGTTTTAGATGGATGCCTGATAACCGTCACCTGCTTGTGAATATGGTTTTAGAAAATCGTGGGAATCCTCCAAAACCTCCTGCTGTTCCAATAGGTCCTACAGTTCAGGAAACATCAGGTAAGTCTTCAAAGGTCTGGACTTATCAAGACCTTCTGACAAGTCCATACGATGAAGATTTGTTCGATTATTACGCCACATCTCAAATTGTTGAAATAGATGTTATTTCCGGAAATATCCGCAAGATAGGTTCACCCGGCATATATAGCAATACATCTCATTCACCCAATGGAAATTTCATCCTTGTTAATAAGATAAAAAGACCATACTCCTACAGTGTTCCTTACTCCAGATTTACCCATACGGTAGAAATATGGGACAGGAATGGTAAAATGGTTCACCTTTTAGCCGATATGCCCCTTGCGGATGAAGTTCCATTGAGAGGAGTTTCCACAGGCCCGAGGCCTATTGGATGGCGCTCCATGGAACCTGCCACTCTTGTCTGGGCTGAAGCGTTAGACGAAGGAGACCCTGAAAAGGAGGTTCCTCACAGGGATAAAATCATGACACTCTCTGCTCCATTTAAAGATGAACCCAAAGAAATTACGAGAATTCAACATCGCTATTCAGGAATTTCCTGGATGCAAACAAAGGGGATGGCTTTTATTACAGAATCTGACTGGAAAAGAAGATGGCGAACTACCTATTTGATTAATGTTGACAATCCGAATATATCTCCTAAAAAAGTATTTGACCTCAGCAGTCAAGACCGTTATAACAATCCTGGAAGCCCTATTTCTAAAGTTACTGAGGCTGGTGAGCGAATATTAGTCCTTGATAATGATTGGATTTATCTTTCAGGGAGAGGTGCCTCGCCTGAAGGGGACAGACCCTTTCTGGACAGAATGAATATCGAAACAATGGAAAAACAACGCCTGTTCCATTCAGGGAAAACAAGTTATGAAACCTTTGTTGATTTTGTCGGGGATTCTAAATCTCAGATAATAATTAGTAATGAATCAAAATCAGAGCCTCCAAACTACTATCTGGTAAATCTAAGGACAAACGAACGGAGGTCTTTAACCGACTTTAAAGACCCAGCACCCCAGCTCACGGGCATAAAAAAGCAACTTATAAAATACAGGAGAAATGACGGGGTTGAGCTTTCCGGAACTCTCTATCTTCCCCCAGACTATGAAGAAGGGGAAAGACTGCCCCTTGTTATCTGGGCATATCCCCGGGAGTACAGTGACCCTAAAATTGCCGGACAGGTGAGTGGTTCACCTTACAGGTTCACCTTTTTTAGGGGTACATCCCAGCTTTTCTTTGTAACACAAGGATATGCTCTTCTTGATGGAGCGCAAATGCCCGTTGTCGGAGACCCAAAAACTATGAACGAAACTTTTATCGACCAAATTGTTTCCAGTGCAAAAGCGGCTATAGACAAACTTAATTCCACGGGCATTATCGACCCCAAACGTGTTGGTGTAGGGGGACACAGTTACGGTGCTTTTATGACAGCAAACCTGCTCGCTCACTGTGACCTTTTTGCTGCCGGAGTTGCCAGAAGCGGTGCCTACAACAGGACATTAACTCCTTTTGGTTTTCAGAGCGAACGCAGGACTCTATGGGAGGCTCCTGACTTATATTTTAAAATTTCACCTTTCATGCATGCTGATAAAATAAATGAACCAATACTCCTGATTCACGGGGAAGCCGATAACAACTCCGGTACATTCCCTATTCAGTCAAAAAGGCTTTACCATGCCGTAAAGGGACATGGTGCAACTGCCCGATTGGTCATGCTTCCATACGAAAGCCATGGTTATAGTGCAAGGGAATCTGTTCTTCATGTGCTGGCAGAAATGTTCGAATGGTTGGATAAATACGTTAAAAATAAAAATTAGGATGATATTTAGAGATAAGACACGTTCCAATTCATCGTAACTGTCTGAAAATTAAATATAAGAATGTCAGGTAGTACTGAGGTATTGGTACATACCCAACCTGCACAGGTAGAAAAACAAATTTGGGTATCATTATAAGGATTAATTTTTTTCTATCGCAATTTTCAGGTGTTTTATAAAATTTATTATCCTCTCCAGAGACGTTCTCTTTGGGAATTATCTGATAATGCTCTATTAGCGATAAGTATATCCTCTTTAATCTGAAAATCATACATTCCAACATTAATAAAATCTGCCCCCATGTCGAAAGAATATTTAAAAGCTATCCTTGGATGTATCGCTCCCGCAGCTAAAACCTTGTAAGCAATCCACGGCTTTTTCACTTTTTTCATGAATTCGATAGTCTTTTCTGGATTCATAGACCACATATTATCATGAGGAGGTAAATCAAATGGAGACTTACTTTCTTGTGGAGTAGCAGACCAATAATTCCCGCTATGTAAAGTTTTCATGTAAAAATCGACATCTATTCCTGCTTTTTCAACTGCAATAGGCACTTCAACTGAATGACCCCCTACACCTGCAATCAATCCGTTTTCTTTAATAAATGAGACAACCTTTCCGACCAGGTCAACTTGTCCATTTTTTATAAAACGGTCTCCACAATTACCCTGTATAAAAGCTCCAACAGCTCCATTATCAATTGCTCTTTTTACGATAGTAAATAAGTCATGTTCATATGAGTCGCATTGTGCAATCCATTGTATCTTTCCGCCTTCTTTCCAATATCTATTGAGATTTCTAATGGAATTTTCATCACGACTTGCTGATCCTGTGTTCATTATACAAGTATTTATTCCGTTTTCTTCACTTATCCGCAGAGTTTCAACAACTTTATCATCTGTAAAATAGTGCTTTATTAATGCAGATACATACATCAAATCTCTACTGTGAGCATAGCCGTTGATTAGATTACCGCCACAGATCAATCTACTAATCTTAACATTACCAATCTTCCCTATTGGTAAGCCTTTAATATCACCTTCTGGCACACCTGCACTTGGTCTTCTCTGGTTCCGTGCTAATAAAGCTTGCTCTTCAAAACTTAAACCTCCAGTAACTCCCGCTGATACAATAAGAAAATTTTTCAAAAACTTACGGCGATTCAAATATTCTGACATAATTTACCTCTCTTTGATTTGGTTTCTATATTTTGAAAGCATTTTAAATTATATTTGATAATGTAATTATAGTAATATTAACTTTCAACCATTTTTTAATTCCAACATTTATTTTCCCATTTTTTCCCTATTAAAGATTTATGAACAGTTTATATTGCACCGTGGAAGGAATAAATATAATTCCTATAAATTTTCTTAATATTTATTTGGTTAGATTACTATTAAATGGATCAGAATTGGAATTTCTTCCATCCTTATAGCTTATAGTGTTGATTTATTTTAATCTATCGCAATTTTCAGGTAAATATTAAATTGTATTATTTTAGTTGAAATTTATATTTGGATAATTTTCTCATTATTATTTTTTACTTATTTTAAGATAAAATAAGAATATAAAAAATATTTATATTTTTAATAAAAAAAATAAAAAATAAACTTGACAAATAAAAAAAAAATCATTAAATTTTTCCGGTTTAGATAAAATATACCAACCAT
>JAUWXV010000148.1 GCA_030616165.1 bacterium
TTTTATTCTACATTAAATAATTGTATCTTATAAATTACATATACAATAATACTTGTACTTTTTGCTTTAATTAACTAATAGAATTATTTCTAATTTTAAACTTCTTAATCCATTCTTTTAATTCCTTTACTTTTCCGCTAAATACTTTCCTAAACTTTACTCTATATCTATTGAAATGCGGTAAACTCACTTCTTTTGTCCAAAACACAACAATCTTCTCGTCAGGTTTTAAACCATATTCTTTTTGCAGTATTTTTTCCATATTTGGGTAAAAATATTTGAATGTTGTAACATAATATTTTCAATCTCTTTATGTTTCAACCAAACGTAGGGGCGAACCCGTGTGTTCGCCCTCTTTGTTTTACTAACAGCTATTAACTAAAAACCAAAAAAGTTCTTGCTTTTACGAATTTTATTTGTTATATTTATAATATGATATTATTTACAATAACAAATAATAAATTCGTTTATAGTCAGTACACCCGTTATCAAGTATATTAAATGGGAAAAAAAATACCAGTGTTACAATCACAACAACTATATTTTATAATGACTTATATATTTTTCAGAAAAAAAATTACGGTTTTTTTGAGGAAAATAATTTTAATTACATTCATAACACCTTATATAACAATGAATAACGGATGGTTAAAAAGATTTGAAAAAATGGAAAAAGTGGGAAAAATGGGAAAAATGGGAATTTTTTCCCACAAAATGCAGTAAAATGGGACTATTTTCCCAAAAAAAAGAAATAAAACACAAAAAAATCTATCTATGATTAAAGGCAGCATTTCTATATAAATTTACCTCAATTTTAATTTTTTTCTCTTTTTCCCTTGACATAAGTAATAATAAATAATAAATTTTAAAATAAAGTATTTTCAATAATAATTATATGTGATAAAATGTTAACGGTAAAAATTTTATTTTTAATATTTTTTATTTTTATTCTGTCAATTGTTTTTGTGAACTGTGCAAAAAAGGAGTTGGAAGAGAGGAAATATTTTCTTGAAAGGGTGGGAGATTTTCAGGTTCTTCAGGTATATGCTGATGGATTTGAAGAATTGAGTTTGAAGGAAAAACTGTTTGCATATTATCTATCAATGGCATCCCTTGCTGGAAGGGATATTGAATATGACCAGAACCATAAATTTGAACTGGAAATCAGAAAAATCTTAGAAGGGATTATTACGCATCCAGAAGGTATAGATGAGCAAATTTTCGCTAAGATTGAAAAATATACAAAATTGTTCTGGATGAATAACGGTCATTATAACTTTATAACATCTCGAAAATTCATTCCCGAGTTTACTTCTGATGAATTTCTTGGTGCAGCAAAAAAGGCATTGGAGAATGGAGCAGATTTGGGGTTGAAATCGGGAGATACAATAGATAAAAAGGTTGAAAATCTGAAAAAAACTATATTCGACATTAACTTTGAACCTGTCAAAACCAATAAAACTCCTCCTCCCGGAGAAGATATAATCACTGGAAGTGCTAATAATCTGTATGATGGAGTAACTTTAAAAGAGGCTGAAAATTTTAAGGAGAGGTATCCTCTTAATTCAAGGTTAGCAAAGATAAATGGGAAGATAGTAGAGGAGGTTTACAGGGCTGGCACCAATGGCATTCCAGAGGGCAGGTATGCTGAGGAGTTAAAAAATGTGATAAAATACCTTGAATTGGCTGTTCCTTACGCAGAAGAAAAACAGCAGGAAACATTGAAGCATTTGATAAATTATTTTAAGACTGGTGAACCTGAGGATTTTCGAAAATATAACATATCATGGGTAAAGAATGACCCCACTATTGATACTATTCTTGGTTTTATCGAGGTTTATCTCGATGCACGCGGAGTAAAAGGCGAATTTGAGGGATTGGTTAGTTATGTTGATAAAAATGCAACTGCTGTTCTTGAAAGGCTGGCTAAAAATGCTCAATACTTTGAAGATAAAGCTCCCTGGGATGAAAAGTATAGAAAAAAATGGAGTGATGTTCCAGTTGCAAATGCTATTAATGTTGTTATGGAGGTCGGTGGGTGCGGTCCAATTAGTCCTGCGGGTATAAATCTTCCGAACCCGCAGGACATTCGGGAAACTTATGGCAGCAAGAATTTTTCTCTTCATAATGTTCTTACAGCGAGAAGAGCAGTGCTCTATCCTGAAGTTCTTGAGGAATTTGTTTATTACGAAGAAGATAGAGAATTAATGAAAAAATACAGAAATGTTTATCGAGATGCCTTTATTGCTCTTCATGAGATAGTTGGGCACGGCTCCGGAAAAATTAGTGACAAACTTACAGAAGATCCATCAGTACATTTGAAAGAATACTATTCGACTCTTGAGGAGGCTCGAGCAGACCTCGTTGCAATGTGGAATATATTTGATGACAAACTGGTTGAAATCGGTGTCGTCCCGGATAAAATCTGCGGGGAAGCAATGTATAAATCTGAAGTAGGGTCGGATTTAACTCAACTTGTCACTGTTAAAGGGAACCAGATTGAAGAAGACCATATGAGGGGAACGCATTTGATTATCTCTTATTTAAGAGATGAAACCGATGCTATTGAAGTCATCCAGGATAATGGAAAGGTATATTTTACAGTAAAAGATATAGAGGAGATAAAGAAAGGTGTGGGTGAACTCCTCAGAGAAGTTATGAGAATAAAAGCGGAAGGGGATTACAAATCTGCCAAGGAACTTATCGACAAATATGGGATAAAAATTAATACCGAATGGAGAGACCAGATTCAAGAAAGATACAATGTACTTAATATTCCTATTTATACTGCCTTTGTGATGCCGGAACTTGTCCCTGTTAAGGAAAATGGGGATATTGTTGATATTGAAATTTCTTATCGGATGAATTTGAAAACTCAAATGCTGAAATTTTTAAATATAAAGTTTTAGGTATTTAATTTATTATGTCAGTCAGACAAGAATGTCTGACTGAACATTATTTTTTTATTAAAGTTTATAAACTGTGTGCTGGTGTTAACCCCAGCACACTCTTTTACTAATCATAAAGTATATAAATACTTGTCATTGCGAGGAGTCCAGATTATTCAGGACGAGGCGGTAATCTTGTTGTAAAGTTCTTAATTCTCACTATGTTTATGCTTACAGAAAAAATTTAAAAGAGTTCTATTTTTATGTTTGTCAGACAGGAATGTCTGACCTACCATTATTTTTTGTTAAGATTTATCTATTTCTTAATAAAATGCAGAAATTGGTAAGATAGATATTCCTGTCTGACAAAATGCGTTTTTGAAAAAATTAAAGTATTTTTCGTTAACGTGGTGAAACGAAACATGAGAACATACGATTACACAAGACGCAATTTTCTGAAAGCCGTATTTCTGGGAACAGCATCCCTGGCGGTGCAGGGATGCGTGAGTGACTCTCAGCAGCCTGGGGGCAAGGGCATAAGCCCCAATATCCTATTCTTCTTTACTGATGACCAGCGTTACGATACGCTGAATACACTGAACAATGCCGAGATTATAACCCCGAACATGGATACTCTTGTCCGCAAAGGGACATCTTTCACCCGCGCTTATATCATGGGGTCGATGAGTGGGGCAGTGTGCATACCCAGTCGAGCAAAGCTGATGACTGGACGGACTCTGTTTCACCTGAGCGACAGCGGGAGAAATATTCCACAGGAACATGTAACCATGCCCGAGACACTGCAGGAGGCTGGCTATGTAACCTTTGGCACGGGCAAGTGGCACAACGAGGCAAGTTCATACGCTCGGTCTTTTACACATGGCGGTAAAATCTTCTTCGGGGGGATGTCCGACCATCTGAAAGTGCCGGTTTACGATTTTAACCCGGCCGGCACATATCCAAAGGAAAAGAGATACACAGGAGAAAAGTTTTCCAGTGAACTTTTTAGTGATGCCGCCATTAAGTTCATTCGTGAATATAAGGACGGTAATCCATTTCTTGTGTACATTTCTTACACGGCACCTCACGACCCGAGGATGGCGCCGAAAAAGTATAGAGATATGTATAATCCAGATAAAATTAGTTTGCCGAAAAACTTTATGCCGGAGCATCCATTTGATAATGGTGATTTGAAAACCCGCGATGAAAAACTGGCACCCTGGCCGCGAACTCCGGGTATTGTGCGTGAACATATTGCCGATTATTATGCTATGATTACCCATCTGGATGAGCAAATAGGTCGTGTGTTGAAAACTCTGGAGGAAAGTGGGAAATCGGACAATACAATCATCATTTTTGCCGGAGACAATGGTCTTGCTGTTGGTGCGCATGGACTTTTTGGCAAACAGAATCTATACGAGCACAGCGTGCATGTGCCATTAATTATAAGTGGTCCGGGACTTCCACAAGGAAAAACATGCGATGCACTTTGCTATCTGCTGGATATTTTCCCGACTGTTTGTGAACTGGTCGGCAGTCCAATACCAGAAACAGTTGAGGGTAAAAGTCTTGTTCCCCTTATAACGGGAGAGAAGAAAAAGGTTCGTGATTCTATTTTCGGTGCCTATAAAGAATTTCAACGAATGGTTCGAAATGACCGTTGGAAGCTCATTCTATACAACGTCAATGGAAAGCAGACTATGCAACTGTTTGACCTAAAGAACGATCCGTGGGAGATGAAGAACCTGACGGACGACCCGGCACAGGCGGAACGCATCAAGGAACTGACTACCCTGCTGAAGAAATGGATGAAGGAAACCGACGACAATTGCGACCTGGACAAGCTCAACTGGGGCTACGTTCCCAACGAGAAATAGAAGAAGCCGAAGAAGAAAAAATGAAGGCATCAAAGAAATCTTGTTGATTGAAAGGGAAACATAAGTGAACAGACAGTTCAATCGACGGAATTTTCTGAAAGCCGTGGGTCTGGGAGCGGCATTGCTGACAATGCCGGGATTAACTCGCTGTTCGGCTGGGGCTGTTAATGGTAAAAAGCCGAATATTATCTATATAATGCTCGATGACCTGGGGACCGAGTGGTTCAGTTGCTATGGTGGGGAGGAGATGGAAACGCCCAACACCGATATGCTGGCAAGGGGCGGGATGCAGTTTTCCAATGCGTATTCCATGGCACAATGTACGCCTACCCGCGCGACGCTTTTAACCGGACAATACCCGTGGCGGCATGGTTGGGTTAACCACTGGGACGTGCCGCGCTGGGGTGCAGGCTGTCATTTCGATTGGAAGTATAATATGACTTTTGCACGTGTAATGAGGACTGCCGGTTATGTTACTGCTGCCGCTGGCAAGTGGCAGATTAATGACTTTCGTGTCCAACCCAACGCTATGGTAAAACACGGTTTCGACGAGTACTGCATGTGGACCGGCTATGAATCTGGGAATCCTCCCAGCGCGAATCGCTATTGGGACTCTTATATTCGCACTAAAGACGGTAGCAAGACCTACAAGGGTAGGTTCGGCACCGACATCTTCGTGGACTTTCTAATTGATTTTATGAGAAGATATAAAGACAAACCGATGATGTTGTACTTCCCCATGTGCTTGACCCATACACCATTTACCAGTACACCACTCGAACCCGACGCCGAGGGCAGGGATGCGTGCCATAAGGCAATGGTCCGCTATGCCGATTTTGCACTTGGAAGAATAGTCAAAGCACTGGATGAACTGAAGATTCGCAGTAACACTATAGTGTTCTTGACAGCGGACAATGGCACAGGCAGGCAGATGACTGCACGAATGAACGGCAGGCTGGTAAAAGGCGGTAAAGCTACATTGGGCGAACCCGGCGTCAGGATGCCGTTCATCGTCAATTGCCCTGGACTTGTTCCCGCTGGCGTCACGACCGATGCTCTAACTGACTTCACCGATATGATGCCCACATTTACAGAACTGAGCGGAGCCGAACTTCCCGGAGATATTGTCCTTGACGGTCACTCTATCGCAAAGTTGATTCTTGGGAAGGAGGATGATTCCCAACGTCAGTGGATTATGTCTATGGGATTTGGTCCGGCGAATCTTACCGAAAGCGGCGTCGAGCCAGTTAATGAATTCAATGACCGCGTTGTTCGTGACAAGCAGTATAAACTTTGGGTGCTGAAAAACAGGAGTGCGAGGTTGTATGACCTGACCGCCGACCCGGCAGAGACGAATAACCTGATCAACAGCACGAATCCAAAGATTGTCAACGCGCGCAATAAACTCGAAGCTGTCTGGAAATCCTTTCCTGAGAAGGACGGAAAACCAAAGTACGATCCGACACCACCTCAACCATGGGATAAAAAGATATAGAAAGATAAAGAGTACAAAATGATTGAAAAGTAATATTAGGTGAAATAAAATCTGATAAAAACAGAATTTTCCTGATTAATAAAAAAATTGTTAAAGTTCCTAAAAATTTATATATTCATAATAAGAAAAGAAGGATATTTTGTTTTAATTCTAATTATATAAAAAGGGGTTAAAAGTGAAAAAATATGGTTTCCAGACAAAAGCCCTTCACGCAGGATTAAGTGAGAAAGAATATAAATCATTGATTTTTCCGATATATCAGTCAGTTGCATATCCTTATGAGACTTCTGAGGATGCTGCATTAATTCATTCCTTCCAGAAAGAAGGTCAGACTTATGGAAGGATGGATAATCCGACACTGGAAATCTTTGAAAAAAGGCTTGCTGTTCTTGAGGAGGGTGAGGCATGTATTGGGACTTCGAGCGGGATGTCTGCAATATATATGATTGCTGTATACTTTGCAAGGAATGGCGGTGAGATTGTTTCTTCTAATCGGATTTATGGAGGAACATATGTATTATTTTCAAAAGTACTGCCAGAACTCGGCATTAAGGTTCATTTAGTAAAAGATATTCATAATATTGATGAATGGGAATCGAAAATAAACCAAAATACAAAATTTCTGTTTATCGAGACACCGAGTAATCCAAGTATAGATATATTGGATATAAAGAGATTTTCAGATTTAGCGCACTCACATAATGTATCTCTAATAGTGGATAATACAATAGCAACTCCTGCTTTGCAGATTCCAATAAAGTTTGGGGCGGACGTAATTGTTCATTCTGCAACCAAATATATCTGTGGTAACTCTACTTCCCTGGCTGGTGCGGTTATTGGAAGAAAAGAAGATATCAAAAAGATGCGTGAGGAAATTTATGAAATCACAGGACCCACTCTGTCCCCTTTCAATGCGTGGCTGCTTCTTATTGGATTAGAGACACTTTATATCAGGATGCAGAAACATTCAGAAAACGCAAGAATTGTTGCCGAATTCCTTGAAAATCATCCAAAAGTAGATTCTGTATCGTATCCATTCCTTAAAGGTCATCCACAATTTGATACAGCAAAAAAACAGATGTCCGGCGGGAGTTCTCTTATTTCGTTTAATGTAAAGGGTAGCCTTGAGGATGCATATAAATTTATAGATTCAGTTAATCTTATTAAAAGAGTGGGACATTTAGGAGATTCAAAAACATTGATTACTCATCCACGAACTGTCACTCATCAAAGTCTAACCGATGAAGAAAGAAAAGATGCAAATGTCGCTGATAATAGTATCAGAATTTCGGTTGGGCTCGAAGATGTGAATGATTTAATCGAGGATATTGAGCAAGCTCTCGGAAAGGTTTGAAAAGTAATTTTTTATCTCAGAGAAAATATTTCAAAAGGATATTACTATGCAGCCTGTTTATAGTAAATTAGTATATTTAGAAAATGTAAGAGTACATTTTAAAGTAAATAATAGTATCAATAATTTAAAAAAGTAAGGAGGGTAAAAATATGTCATCAAAATCTTCTTTAAATCGGAGGGAGTTTTTAGAAAAAAGCTCAAAAGGAACAGTTGGATTAGCAGCGGGATTGACCGCTGCGGGTATGATGTCTAATAAGACAAAAGCCCAGGGAAGGAGGAGAAGAAGTCCAATAAGGGTAAGTCTATATACCATTACATATCTGGGGGTTTGGTATGATGATCGTGCATTGACTCTTAAGGAATGTATGGATAGAGCGAGAGAATATGGATACGACGGGATAGAGTTTGATGGAAAGAGACCCCATATCTGCCCGCTTGACCAGGATATGAAGAAATGCCTCGAATTAAGAAGGTATGCTGAGAAATTAGGATTGGAAATTAGTGGGCTTGCAGGTAATAACAACTTTACCAGTCCTATCCCCGAACAGCGTTGGAATGAACTGCTGATGGTGAGAGAACAGATAAAAATGGCAAGCTATTTAGGAGCTAAAACTGTCAGATTATTTGCTGCGTGGGGAGGAACAACAATTAATGATAGAGGAATTGCCGAATATGGAGATGCAAGAAGGTCATGGCATCTTGGTTTTCCTAACGTTACAGATGAACAAAGGTGGAAATGGTGTAAAGAATGTCTTGAGGAATCAGTAAAGTGTGCTGAAGAATATGGTGTTACCCTTGCCTTTCAGAATCATGCTCCGTTGGTCGCTGATTATAAAGTTGCACTTAAAATGGTGAAGGAGATTAGTTCGGAAAACCTTAAAATGTCACTCGATGCTCTCAGTATGAACCAGGACCCTGAATATATACGAGCAGCAGTTAGTGAGGTAGGGAGGGATATTAACGTCCATCATCATTTCGGAGGCGAATTTGATAAAATGCCGGATGGAAGAATTGTCTTGCGAGGTACTACACCCGAAAGAAAAGATAATACTCCAGTTTTTATTAAAGCTCTGGCTGACATAGGATATAATGGTCATCTCGCCTATGAATTATGCCATCAGTTTAGAATTGGAAATAGGATCGGAAAACTTAAAGATGTTGATGAACAAGCAGCCCTGGCTGTTCAGTATATGAAAAATATAATATCAGAGAACGTTACTTAGTTTTAATAATGAGTTAATCGTACTTTTGAAAAAAATGAGTATATCTTAATCTTTTTGTTATCAAGTCCAGTATATTATATTTTGGTCTTGACAATTGCGGATTATTTTTTTAAAATTAAATAAATATTATAACAGTTTTAATATCAGTTAAAGTAATTTAGCCGCGGGAATTATCCAAAATGCCGATATTTGAATTCAGATGTCTTGATTGCAGTAGGAAATTTGAGGACCTTTTTTCTTCACATGATATTTCGAATGAAGATATAAAGTGTCCAAAATGCGGAAGCAAGAGTATAAAACGCATCTTATCTTTATTTTCTTCACCGGGTGTTACAGCAGAAGATTCTTGTTCTACCTGCAATGCAGGAACTTGCAGTTCCTGTTCAAAATAGATTCAATTTAGTCTTAGGAACTTTGAAAAATAGTAGATTGTTTGTAAAGCAACTTTATATTAATTTCTAAACAGAAGAAAGATCAAGTAATTTTTC
>JAUWXV010000050.1 GCA_030616165.1 bacterium
CTCCAAATGTCCAGCGGATATAGTAATCTCCCGCATAGGTCTCTTTATTATCGGGATCTGTGCCATCCCATGTTATAAGAAATATTCCAGAGGTGCCACCATAAAAACCGCCCTCAATAGGACCATTATAGAATTTTTTAATCTTCTTACCATCTGTTGAATACAAAGCAATTTCCAGTTCCCCGGATTTCCATGACTTATTTATGATTACGGATTCTTTTCCCCCGGTAATAATATGCGGAATTACTGCTGCCATATTAAGATCCCTGCATTCAGTGAATTTAACAGCCGGAACAGTAACTTTTTCTTTAGCATATTTTCTTTTAAAACTCGGAGGATGTTTCAGCACTGTATTCTCATAACGTATGCGCTCATATTGCCTGACATTGCCTCTTTTAAAACGCAGTTCATAGAGGTCGCGTATGGTCTGATCAAAATCGAGCAAGCCTGTCCAGAGCTGACCTGAATTTTTTGTGGCATTTGAATGACCCCACCTTTGTTGAAAAGCCCCCAATCCTGTTGTATCTTTATCAGCTCCTCTGCCGTTTGAACTTATAAATTCCGGGTTCTCTTTGTCTTTATTCCACATTACTTCCAAATTGGTATTAATAATTCTTTGTATATCCTGCTCGTCAAAGACCATCCCATAATGATATGCCTCCACTATCTGGTGTACTTCACCAGCCTGGTAACCAGACCGCCATGGGTGCACCCAGACACCGTGACGGGTATTTTTTCTTTCCAGGTCAATATCCCCGGGTATAAGTGGTTCCCAATAATTCCAAGTATAGTGATCATCAAAGTATTGAAACCGGCTTTTTGCCGTAAAGAAAATCTTCTCTGCCCTGTCCCAATAAAATTTTTCTCCGGTAACCCGATATATACGCAAACAGACCTGAGCCGCGTCCATCTGTTTATTAAACGGATGACTCACTCCCGACCTCGAGATTTCAGGTGCATATATCCACTCTTTAAAGTTATTAGGTTTTAAATACTTATTAGAACGAACATAAGCCCCATACGGTCCGTCCTCCTGCCAGGTATCTCTTTTGTCCCACTTTTCGACAAAGTGTTTTTTCGCTATTTCAACATAAGAATTTGCTTTATCACCATAATTTTTTTTGAGTGATTCATCATCAGACACAAGCACAGCAAAATCCAATATTCCTGTCAATAAGATTGCATCACCGACATGAACATCAGTCCAATAATTATTATCATAACCATAGGGACCAATCCAGCCCTTGTATCCATCCGGAGCGGTATCCATTTTGTCCAATAAAAAATCGTAGTATTTTATACCCCAGTCCAACCAAGAGGTGTCTTTCGTTAATAAATAATTATCCACATACTGTCCCATACCAACCCTGGCATTCCAGCAAAAGCTTTCCCCCTTGGCATATTTTTTAAGAGCAGGATTATCGACCATTTTCTGATATAAATCCGGAGGCGTGATATCCAGTTTAACCGGTTTTTTAGCACATGAAGAGATTACGAAACATAATATAAGTGCTAAACACCGAACAATAAAAGCACGTGATGATTTGGTTATTTTCACTAATAAACCTCCTATTTTTAAATAAAATAGAATGTTAAATTTTCTTTATTCTTGATGTAAAACTAAATGGAATTTAAACTAAAAAATTAATTTTTCAATAGAATTTTAATATTTTAATTTTAATTCCTAATTTCTTCTGTGGTTAAAAATTTATTGTCGGTATTTGCCGGATTTATGGATATTTTCTTACTTTTTTTGATAATATTTTATCATTTTGTGATAAAAAGAGGTTAAAAATTATCATTTTTATCATTTTTTATGATATTAAGAGAAATTTGAATCACTCATTATTTGTTAATTTACAAATATGTATGAGTATATTCAATTTTTGTATTTTATATTTTTAATTTTTTTTAAAAGAGAAAGAGAGTGCAGAGTATATAATTCTCACTGGAAAGCCATTTTATAGTTCATTAAAAAACAAACAAATTATTATTTGTTATTGATAATAATATTATATTATAAATATAACAAATTATATTTGATATGTCAAGAATTATTTTATTATATTTACTAATTTATTAGTAAGCATTATTTTTGGGTTGTGAAAGTGTGAAATACTTCAGTAATTTAGATTTTCAATTAAAGATTTTACGATATAAGTATTTTGCATTAGTTTACAGGAGAAATTGTTCATAATGAATAAAATAACAAATTTAATTGACTTTTGGAAGTTAATATAATAAATTATTATTGAATTATCCGCCAGAGGCGGATAAACCACTTATTTACTTATGTATGATAAGTGAATAATTGTTAAGTTAATTAAAAGTTATACAATAAATGGAGGTATTATAAAAGATGAAAAAAGTTATCTTTTTTATAATGATTATAATATTACCTTCTTGTGTTTTAGGTAATTCCGTAAAGTCGTATTTACCAGCAATTGATTATTTTCGTTGTACTGCTGGAGAGCGTCTATTTTTTTATTATCAAGAATTACATAAAGGCACTTTTTATATCGATAATGATTTTCGATTATACAATTTTAATAAATACTGGGATAAATCGGGCAAAAAATCTAACCATAGTAAATATACAAGATTGATAAATATAATCTCAATAAAATATTGTCCTATAAGTAAAACACAATTTAGTATCAGGGTGCCTTATGTATATTTAAATTCTGAGTGGAGAAAATTATCAAGCTATGGTCTAAGTGATATATTTATCGGCATATCATATGAAGTTCTACAATTTTTAAATAATAAGATTTATTTATCAAGTGGAGTGAAAATACCTATTGGTTATTATGAATACGATTTAGAAAAATTACCTTTAGGGACTGGCAGTTATGATATACCATTTGCTATAAATTCAGATTTTAATGTTCGCAATTTTTTTCTCTTTTTCGATATAGGTTACATTTTTAATGGAAAAAGTGATGTATCTTCTTATCCTTTCACCATTAATCTTAAAAGGAATAATGGTGATGAAATATTTAGTGACATTGCGATTATAAAGGAATATAATGGACTGGGAGTTAAGTTTGAGATGAATTATTACTACGTTTTTTATTCATCAATTTCAGGGTCAAGGTGGGATGATAGTCACTCTAAATTTAGTATTAATCCCGGATTGATATTTTCTCCAAAGTTTAAAAATATCAAATTAGAATTAGGATTTTCGTATGATTTGATTGGTAAAAATAATTTTTCAGGTTACTCGCCGGTTATTAGAATTCATTTTAATAAATAACGAAAGGTATTATAAAAGATGAAAAAATTTATATTTTTTATAATGTTGATATTATTGCCTTCAGGTATTTTAGGCCATTCCATAGGATGGCCATATTTGCAGGCATTTGATTATTTTCGTAGTACTGCCGGAGAGCGTATATTTTTTTATTATCAAAAATATCAGAAAGGCTCTTTTTATATCAATAATGATTTTCGATTATACAATTCTAATAAATATTGGGATGAATCGGGAGGAAAACATAACTTTGATAAATATACGAGATTGATAAATATAATTTCAATAAAATACAGCCCTATAAGTAAGACACAATTCAGTGTCAGGGTGCCGTATGTATATTTAGATTATTCATATAAATATTATAACTATCAGTTATCAAACTCCGGTCTAAGTGATATATTACTTGGCGTATCATATGAGATTGCACAATATTTAAATAATAAAATTTATTTATCAAGCGGAGTGAAAATACCCGTGGGTTATTATAAATGCATCGACTACAATGAAAGAAAATTACCTCTGGGTACCGGCAGCTATGATATTCCAATTATTATAAGTTCAGATTTCAATGTTAAGAATCTCTTTCTCTTTTTAGATATAGGTTATATCTTTATTGGAAGTAGTGAAATATCATATGAAATATATTATAAAATGTTACTTCCGCCCTATTTCAGTGTCAGTCTTGAAAAGTCTATAAGAAATAATGGTGATGAGATATTTGGTGACATTGCGATTATAAAGGAACTCAAGAAATTTGCATTTAAGTTTGAAATAAATTACTACTACGTGTTTGATTCACCCAGTTGGGAAATCAGCTTTATGAGTAAGAGATGGGATAAAAGTCACTATAAATTTAGCATTAATCCTGGATTAATTTTTTCTCCAAAGTTTAAAAATATCAAATTAGAATTAGGATTTTCGTATGATTTGATTGGAAAAAATAATTATTCAGGATACTCACCAGTTGTTAGAATTCATTTTAATAAATAATGAAAGGTATTATAAAATGAAAAAATTTATCTTTATTATAATATTGATAGTATTGCCTTCAGGTGTTTTTGGCAATCCCATATCGTGGCCTTATTTACGAGCAAATGATTATTTCAGGGGAACTGCAGGAGAGCGTCTATTTTTTTATTATCAAGAATTACAGAAGGGCTCTTTTTATATTAATAATGATTTTCGATTATACAATTTTAATAAATACTGGGATAAATCGGGCAAAAAATCTAACCATAGTAAATATACAAGATTGATAAATATAATATCAATAAATTACAATTCTGGAAATAAAACACAATTCAGTATCAGGGTGCCGTATGTGAGATTAGACCATAGAGCATATAGAACATTATCAAACTCCGGTCTAAGTGATATATTCCTTGGGGTATCGTATGAGATTGTAAAATTTTTGAATAATAAAATTTATTTATCAAGCGGAGTGAAGATACCTGCAGGTTATTATAAATACAATAAAGAAAAATTAACCATGGGGACCGGCAGTTTTGATATTCCATTTATTATAAATTCAGATTTTAATATTCAAAATCTTTTACTCTTTTTTGATTTTGGTTATATTTATATTGGAAATAGTAAAGAATTATATTCAAGTGATAGTGGTGGTTATGTTGTAAACAATGGTGATGAGATGTTTGGTGATATTGCTATTATTAAGGAACTCGAACGAGTAGCATTTAAGTTTGAAATGAATTACTACTACGTTTTTAATTCATCACGTGTTTCATGGTGGGATGATAGTCAATCTAAATTCAGCATTACACCCGGATTGATATTTTCTCCAAAGTTTAAAAATATCAAATTAGAATTAGGATTTTCGTATGATTTAATTGGTAAAAATAATTTTTCAGGTTACTCACCGGTCATTAGAATTCATTTTAATAATTGACAAATTGAGTTGACAATTTTTTATTAAGGTATATGATATGTTAATAATTATTAAATTTAATTAATATTTGTAAAGATATCAGAAAGGTTATTTTTACATTGGTAATGAAGTTCGATTGTTTAAATTAAAATAAGTAGTGAAAAGAGGGAATAAAGTGTTAAAGGTTACTTTTAAAACTGTTCTAATAATTATGATTATTTACTTATTGTTGTTATCGTGCGGTTCTTATACGACTCTACCTCCTACGGCTCGCTATTCGATAACAAATCAAGATAGAATTTTTAATGCATCATTTGACGACATTTGGTCATCTGTGGTTTCATTAATAAGAAATTTCCAATGGGAAACTAAGTTAATAGACAAATCTTCAGGTGTAATTAAATTACGAGCATCCTGGATTTACTCTGATGTATCAGGAAATCCTGTTAATAGAGTTTATAATTGGCCAAATTTAGAAGAAGTAGAATATTCCAATGTGCTAAGATATCTAAAAGAATATACTTATTCAAAGATTAAAATTCCAGGGATTACTAGATACAGCAGAGAATACTTAACAATTAAAATAATAAAAGTTTCTTCCTCTAAAACGCAAGTTGATATAAAATACACAATTAATGTTTTTTCGAGTGCAACAGGTTTCTTAAAGGTTAATTCAAATGGATACCTTGAGTACCAAATCCTATCAAATATTAAGTCTCAGTTAAAATAGTAGATTTATACATCTTTTATTTTTTAATTCTTGTATTTTTTCACCGCACAGGATAAAATCGGTTGAATTTGAATTAGTATCTCTGAAAATGCTTAAATAGACTAAAGGTATTGGGTTTCACGAAATTCGTTAGTTATTACAGTATAATAAGTTACAAGGATGCTAAAAATCAACTGCCTAATAAGATTTTCAATACTTGTTAATATTGAATTTACGGTAGCAAAAATTAAAAATTTTTCTTCAAAATAGCCCTTTTTATGGGTTATCATGCAGTTTTTTCAGAGCGCCACGAATTATGAAAATAAAATGCAGGGTGGGTAAGCCCGCCACCAGAGGCGGACAAGCCCACCAGGGGGGGACAAGCCCGCCAGAGGCGGGTAAACCCACCAGAGGCGGGTAAACCCACCAGGGGCGGGTAAACCCGCCCCTACGCGAACTAATGTGATTAAATTTTATGTCGTATGATAGGACAGTTATTTTAGGGATAAAAAATGGGATTGCCACGTCCCCCGCTAAAAGCGGGATACTCGCAATGACAGAAGAGGGTTTCATAATTCCAAAATAGAATTTTTTTCATAATTTAAAATAATTGTAAGGACAGAACACTGTTCTGTCCCTACATCTAATTTCTTTAATCTATGTAATTCATGAAATTAGTGGTTCTATTTTAAAACAAAACGTTTATTCTCTTTCAGAGCGCCACGAATTATGAAAATAAAAGGCAGGGGGGGTAAATCCGCCAGAGGCGGACAAGCCCGCCAGAGGCGGACAAGCCCACCAGAGGCGGACAAGCCCGCCAGAGGCGGGTAAACCCACCAGAGGCGGACAAGCCCGCCCCTACGCGAACTAATGATTAAATTTTATGTCGTATGATAGGACAGCTATTTTTGGGATAAATTAATGTATTAAAATTGCACTTATTTCAGAAATAAGATTTAAAACAGATTGGATAGATTTGGTATAAAAAAGGGGGCACAACGTCCAAATATTGTGCCCCCTGCGTATGCTTTTATTGTTCGGCTTTTTATTCAGGCAGGAAGTTTTCCATCACCCAGACTTCTGCAAGCCTACTGGTACTGTTGTAGAAGGCAATATGTTGCCCATCGGGATGAACACTTAGATGGATTATATCTAATCCAAGTTTCTCGGGTTTTCCGCCCTCTATAGTAATTCGCAATAAGCTATATTCGGGTTGACTTATTACAAAGAGAATATACTTTCCATTAGGAGTCCATCTTAGTGTAAAAAAACTATCGTCTTCTTGCTCAGACCTATACAGTTCTCGAGGTTCTCCTCCAGCAGCCGGCATGATTCTCAGTACACCTTTCTTCCCCCTTTTTATAAAAGCCAGCCATTTGCCGTCCGGTGAACAGGATAAATTGAAACGATCATCATCGGATGTACGATAGAGTTCCTTTTCTGTGCCGCTTTCGAGGTTTCGAACAAGGATTTGACGAAGATTATTAGTATCGTTGCTACGCACATAGAAAATAGCTTTTCCATCATGTGACCATTCTCCTGAGTATATTATTTCATATTCTTCGCCACCACTCAGCACGACAGGCGTGACGTTGCCTGTTTGAGCATCTATCTGATAGAGTCCCCAACGATTATTATTGTCCAGACCACCGACAAGAATAGAGCTGCAATCCGGAGACCAACGGGGTAAACCAATTTCTTTGAGTTTCGGGAAGAATTCTCGCTCCTCACCGGTTTTAAGGGAATGAATACAGAGAACGTTAGGATGATTAGAAATGAAGGGCATAGTGCCCCGTCTAGAAATATAGGCCAGGTATTTCCCGTCAGGCGAATAGTCTGGTTGAGTATTAGAACCCTCGAAACGTTTAATTGCCTTCTTCGGTGGACCCAGGATTTCGCCTGTCTCAGGATCGAGTTTGGCGAAATAAACATCGCGTATTCTGCCTCCTTGGCAGCCGTAGTAAAAAGAACCATCCCTGGTGAATCCCATTGCTTTAAATCGCCCAATATCCGGCTTAATCAGTTCAGGTGCTCCCTGAGGTTTTCCATCAGCGACCGCAATGAGCCATGCACCGAGGGTTCCGGTTCGGTCACTGGCAAAAAGGATATTTTTTCCATCCGGCGCCCAGCCGAGTACATAATCATTGGCAGGGTGTTTAACCAGAGAAATTTCACGACTTCCATTGGTCGACATCAGGGAGATGTCACGTTCCGGAGAGTCTTCTTTTTGTGGAAAGTCATACACAATGTAGTGCCCGTCCGGTGAAAAGCTCATATTCTCCGGTTCGCCTTGTTCCAGTATTTTTAGAACACGCACGGAACCATCGGCAGCGGAAAACAGCACCATCTGGCAGATCCAGTCTGTTCCGCCTTTTCTGTAGAAGCATGCCAGAATTTGCCTGCCATCGGGGGACCAATCGTAAGTTTTGGCATATTCTCCATCCTCATTACTATATAGAATTCGGGGCTTCGAGCCGTCAAGCCCGATAATGTACAAGTCGATAAATTCGTTATCATTGTACCACTCATAAACAATCTGCTTGCCGTCGGGTGACCATCTGGAAAATATTGCATATTCAAAGGATTCATCCCATGAACCCTTATTCGTGAGACGGCGCTTCTTCCCGGTGGCAATTTCACGGATGGCAAGGTCGCCGGTATCCCAGTCAACATAAGAGAGATACCTGCCGTCAGGTGAAGGTGCTCCATATATACCCACTATGTCAGGATCTGCCCATACCTGCCGGATATTAAATTCCTTATCTTCTTTTCTTATGACTGCTTTGGCTCTTAAGAGAAGGGATAGTTTTTCGTTAGCCACTTTGACTGCTTCGGCTTGCTCAGGATAGCTGTCAATCACTTTCTGGTAAGCTTTTTGCGCTTCTTTCAGACCTAATTTTTCATAGCAGAGTCCGATATAAAGTTGAGATTTAGCCGCATATTCTCTTTCATCGGAATATTTTTCTATGATTTCGTTAAAGAGTTTAATAGCTTCCTTTAGGTCGCCTTTTGTTTCCATAGTAAATTTTGCCTTCTCGAAGAGAACCTTGAACTCGGGCGAAGTCTGAAATCCGAATGCCGTTAATAAGACGGCAATAAAGGCAATTAGAATAAAAGTTTTTTTGTGGTTCATGATGCTACCTCCTGTTTGTTAGTGAAATTTTTGATTCACTAACAATGTAGGTATTTAAATTATCCATATTGTCAAATAAAAGTAAAAGAATGTAAAAAGATTGTAGTCATCCCACAAATCGGTATCCTCCTCCGTAGACTGAGAGGATATATTGGGGATGAGCCGGGTTCTCCTCAATCTTTTTCCTCAATTTAAGGATATGGTTGTCAATGGTCCGGGTAGTGGGATAACTTTCATATCCCCATATTTTATCAAGAAAATCGTCTCTCGCTACTACTTCTCCCCTGTGGGCAATGAAATATTTTAGAATTTCCATTTCAATAGAAGTGAAATCCAATTCTTTCCCTTTTCGTCTAACTTTAAAATTGGCAAAATCAATTTCAACATCACCAAATGAATAAACTTTGGGGACTGCTTTTTCATCTCTTTCAGCGCGCCTTAAGTGCGCTTTTATACGGGCTAAAAGTTCACGAATGCTGAAGGGTTTGGTTATATAATCATCAGCACCAATTTCAAGCCCCACTACTTTGTCAATCTCTTCTCCTTTGGCTGTGAGCATGATAATCGGTATGGCTATATTTTTTTGTCGGAGTTCCCGACAGACCTCCAGACCATCCATCTCCGGAAGCATAATATCAAGAATAATCAGGTCGGTTATCTCCTCGAGGGCTTTACGAAGACCTTCCACGCCATTAACTGCCCAGTCCACTTCATATCCTTCGTCAGATAGGTTGAGTTTCAATCCTTTAACCAGGTCTTCTTCATCTTCTATAATTAATATCTTTTTTTTCATTTTGTTATACATCTTTCGATTTTAGTATTATGTTTCTTAAATTAACTGATATAATAATTGTAAGAAATCACACTATATTGCCCACACATGAACTTGATTCCCAATTTCGTGTCTGTTGCAGAACTATCTTTTTTGTCATTCCGAGCAAAGCCAGAGGGTAGAAGGTGAAGAACACCTTCTACAGCAAGCGTTATGAGATTTCTCCACTACGTCTCACCGCTTTCAGCGGTGAGACTTCGGTCGAAATGACACGGTGGTGTTGTGCAACATCCACTTTCGTGGGAATGACAATTGTATTCTTTTAAATTACAAATCTATTTTCACTAATACCTCTGTCATTCCCCCGAGTACTCGGGGGAATCCACTCTCAAACAACCAAGGTTTCATACTTTTTTTCACGTACGCAAAATGTAATCATATTTTATTATATGCAACATTAGATATAGGGAGAATCACGGAAAAGATACTGCCTTTTCCCGGTTCACTTTCAACCTGAATCCTGCCGCCGTGAGCCTCGGTAATATGTTTAATTAGGGTAAGTCCTAATCCACTTCCCCTCGTTTCGGAGACAATTTTATTTTTTGACTGATAAAATCTTTGAAAAATTTTTGGGATTTCTTTTGGCGAAATTCCAATTCCTTTATCTGCAACTTGAAGGACGGCATTTTCATTATCTCGAAATAATTTCACAGTTACTTCCTTTTTCGCCGGCGAAAATTTCATGGCATTGCTCAATAAATTGACTAAAACACTTGCTATAGATTCTCTATCAAACTTCATTTCCGGAAGGTTTGAGGCAATATCTGTTTGAATTGCAAAACCTTTTTTCTCTAAATGATAGCGATATGATTCCAAGGTATCCCGGACAACTTTTGCCAAATTGCCTTTTTTAAAATCGAATTCTTTTCTGCCCATCTCAATCCTTGAAAAATCAAGAACGTTGTTAATCAGGTGCGATAAACGCTCACTTTCCTTGGTGATTATCTCATAGCATTCTTTCTTCTCTTTATTTGCGAGATTTTCTTTGCGTTGGAGCGTTTCTCCATAAAGACGGATGAGTGTCAGCGGAGTTTTCAGTTCGTGGGAGATATTATGAACGAATTCAGTTTTTAAGCGTGTGGTTTCCGATTCGCGTGAAATATCACGCGCTATCAGAACAGCGCCTAAAAGCATTAAAGCCACAATAACAGTCAGGAGAATCCCGTAGAAAAAAATCTCCCGACGTGCCGTGCGTTCAAGGGCTTTTATTTCAGGGTTAGAAACGAGAAGTTTCCATGGCAGAGGAAACATACGATAAGATAAAGAAAGAGATTCCTTTGAAGTTAATTCTTCTTTTCCTGATAAGATATTTTGACCTTTTTCATCAACGATTTGAAAACGCAGCATAGAATCCTTTGTTATATCTTCCAAGACTTTTGGTATTATCTGTTTTTTTAATGAATTTATATCCCAGCAAAATCCACCATAAAAGGTTTGTTCTGACTGAAAGTCTGGCAGGATGGCATAGGAAATTAGAGAAAAATTTTTTTCTTCAGGGATAAGCAAGCGTCCCGGCATAACTTCACCTGCCACTCGAGATAGGGATAGCTTTTCCTTAATCTTTGGAATAATCTTTCTATCTAAAAAATCTGCAAAAGTCAGTGCCTGCCTGTAAGTAGATTGCTGTTTTCGTAAGTCCTGATAAGATTTTTGAATTTCAGGGAATTTCCCTTCGTTAAATTTACTGTTTAGAATTGATTCGATTTCTGCTGTGAAAAAATCATAAGTAGAAGTATTAAGAAGCCAAACTCCAGTTTGTATTTTTTCATAAAGTTCAAGCAAAGTTTTAAGGTTATTTGCTTCTTTATTTCGACGTTTGTCAATTTCGTATAATTGAAAAATGGCAGTAACAGCATAAGGGTGTCCTGCCTTGTTTTGGAATTGTCCATATTTGTTAGAAAGTTCGTTATATACTTTATATGCTTCATCATATCTTTTAGATGATACAAGGGAGCGTCCCAAACCTTCTAAGGCTGTTGCCTGGTGCTGCTTTGAGGGAGCGGACAGGATACACTCCTTATATAATTCAGCAGCCCGAGTGTAATTTTTTTGAGAGAATTCAAAAAATTCGGCTCTCTGGAGAAATTGCGCAAATTGACTGTTTGATATGTCCTTTTCCCATTGAAAGAACGAAGCATCTTCCCTTCTTGTTTCAGGGAAAATTATTTGATAATCGGCGTCAAGCAAAAAAAGTTGTCCGTCAATATCTTTTAAAACTACAGAAGAGCTGAAAAAGGGTTGGTCAGTTTTTTTTGTTTGGATTAAACGAATAAAATTTTCTGACTTTAAGGCATTTTTTTCATGTTCAAGAAGTGCTGCTTCGATGGATTTGAGAGCAGATTCGCCTGAAATCCAAAGATTCGATTCAAGAAGTTTTTTTACAGTTTCACGCCTCCTGGAAAAGGTACTTAAACTTAAATAACCCACAATTAATGAAGGAAGACAAATTGCCAGAAGGAAAATAAAGATAATTTTCCTGTGTGCAAATATTTTATGTTTAAATATTTTCATTTCTGACGTAGAAATACAGGTTAAATTTTAATACCACCGTTTAAAATATAATATACTAAATTCAACCATTAAAATGTCAAAAAAATGTAAAAAATTGTCAACGAATGTTAACGACGAATTGTATATCTTCAAAACATTTTGGACATTTTGTACCATTCCAGGGAGAATATGAGGCAAAATGAAAAAAGGCTGGGATAAATCTCAACTTATTTTTGTGTTCTTTGCGTAATTGGTATAAGCCTGCCCCTATGGGGTGTCACCAAAATAATCGATTCGGCAAATTTACCAATCAATCAATTCTTCAAAAGCTTCCTTCATATTCTTTATATAGCTTCTGAAAGCGGATCTTCCTTTATCGGAGAGACTCAGCAAAGTATGAGGCTTTTTATTTACAAATTCTTTCCTGATTTCAATATATTCTGCTGCTTCAAGTTTACTCATATGTGTAGAGAGGTTACCCTGAGTAAGGCCTGTTCTCCGCATTAAAAAGATAACATCGGCATTTTCCACTACATACAATTGCGCGAGTATCTTGAGGCGCGCAGGTTCATGAATGATTTTATCTATGTCAGTCCGGGGCAATCTGCTTTTATTATCATCTTTTACATCTGTCATTTTCAACCGCCCTCTATGATAAAGGATACGTCTTTATGAATCGACGAAGATATACTATTCCTGTTGCAATCATAACAATCGCCGGAAGTAAATACGCGTATCCCGTTCTGGAAATAAAACCGGGATTTTCTCTAATTATTCCGGTAAGAATAAAAGCAAAGAGTATCACGAAAGTATAAATATACATTCTGTTGAAATTCAAAAAGAATGCGATTGAACCGCAAATAATTAGAATATCACCACATATAATAGCAAAATTTGCATATTTACTTTGAATAATACTGGAATTTGAAAAAGCTGTAATAAGCACCAGAATGACAAGTAATGTGGTTACTATCGCAAAATATATCAAATTCTTTTTCCTTCGACGTCTATGAAATTTCACAAGTCCTATTCTGGGTATGATAATATATCTTTTTGCTGCGAACAGCAGCAGAGCCGGCACAAGATACAGTGCCATTAAATAGTAGCTTATATCGTCAAAAATATGACATAATGTGGCCACAATAAAGATAACTCCCATCATAATATCGACGCAGCCGCTTTGAAAAACAGTTACCCAGGTAGCTTTCTCCAGGTCATTTAAGTTTATACTCTGATTCATATAAATCCTCCAAATCCAAAGTTACTTTGATAAATTGTAGTTTGTTTCACAAACTATAATTTATTAGAAAATACGCATTGAATTTCACAATGTCAAGGATTGTTTTAAATAAAAGACAATATTAGACAAAGCAATAGGACGATAGAACTAATCGTTACTTATATTTACTTTTATTAAATGGGCATCAACTGACGAATAATCAGTAGGTTCGGGGTTTCCGCCGAAGGCAGATCCGCCTACGGAGGACGAGTCCCTGAGGGCACACTAATAAAGCCGGGCTAACTTTAGATAAAAAGAGAAGTCAGGAATATACCGAGCATTGTGAAAGCCAATCCCAGCCTGACAGCAATCCCTAAAACAATGCCGAGCCATGTTCCGAAACCCACTTTACCTGCTTTCAACAAATCATGCTTCGATATATACTCACCTACCACTGCCCCAATGAAAGGTCCCAGTATAATACCTGTAACACCAAAGAAGAATCCGACAAGAATACCAATTATTGCTCCTGTAATCGCTAAACGGCTTGCGCCCATTTTTTTTGCACCGATACCCGTCATTAAAAAATCTATGCCAAAGGAAAAAAGGGTTAATATGCCGAGTATTGTCAGCGTAATCCATCCTATTTTCTGAAAATTATCGATCCATGCTGCAGTCAGAAAACCTAAAAACATAATCGGTATGCCGGGAAGTGCAGGAAGAACAAGCCCTGCCAATCCAATAAGAATAAGTATTATAGCACAAATCCATAAGAAGGTAATCATGCTTCTACTTTTAACCTCAAAATGTGAAACATTAGCTGAAGAATAATTTATCTTTTAAATTAAGGAAATTCAAGCAAAATTTGTTTTGTTATAAAAAAATATAACGATACAGAAGCAATAGATTTCCTCGACGACAAACTACACAAACACACAGCCGAACGTAAGAAAGACGCATCCATGGACCCCACGGATTTATCTCCGCAAGAGCATGGAGTGATAGAAGGTGGAATGAGGTAAAAAACGATGGTGCTAATTGAGTAATTTGTGAGTGATTATTAGAATCTGTAAATATTTATTTAAGCTACTTCGGACAAAATATTTCTTAAATATTCAAGTGCGAATACTGCCTGCTCCTCAGAATCTTCCAGTTTAGCATATTTGTTTCCGATTTTAAATGGATGGCATAATTCATATGAGAGATAACCATTATATCCTATTTCAGTCAATGTTTTCAAAAAACCAGGGTAATTTATCAAGTTCCTTCTAGAACCAAAAACACGCTGGGCAATTTTTCCATTCTCCTGTCTATAAAATTCTCCTCCAACATGCGAATGCACAATTAAATCTTTTCCTGCTTCCAACACTGCATTCCGAACGTATTCATCATCCTGAGCGTAAAAAAGTGGAACATCGAGGGAAAGTTTAAGGTTTTCGGAGCCAATTTCATTAACCATTTCAATTGCATCTTTATAATTATCAATCAGTGGTTTATGATTCTGAAAAGCAAGAGTAATACCAAATTTCTCGGCATACTTTACTGACTCTTCAAGGCATTCTCTACACCATTTCCATTTTTGTTGTTTTGTAACATCAGGAAAAGCAACTTCGGATGCTTTCCTTGCCTCATCATAAATAGCTTTACCATTATCCATAGTAACTCCCGTCCAAGCAGCCATTAACCTAAGAATTTTAACTCCTAAATAACTCGTAGTTCTCATCTGTTCTCTTACCATTAATAATTCATTCTCACGCCTTTCGGGAATAGGACTGGCAAAATTATTATAACTTGCGACTGCGGCAATTTCTATTCCTTCCCTATCAGCCAACTTTCTTATTTCAGCACATTCTTTTTCATCATAATCAAGTGGACTCAGGTGAGGTCTTTTTCCCCCTAATTCTACTGCATTGTATCCAATTGATTTAGCTTTTCGGATAAATTCCTTAATGTTCAATCCAGGTCCATCATACCACACTCCCGTAAATGTCACACTAAATAGACTCAATTTAATTGAGTTTTTATTTTTTTGTTCTACAATTTTTTCCCTATCCTGACATGAAAATATTGCCCCCGATGCGGCTATCCCGGCTGTTAATCCAATTGTTCCCTTTGTGCCTTTTAATAAAAACTCCCTTCGATTTAAAGAATTTTTTTGTGTCATTTTTTCCTCCATAAAATTTTTTATATGTTCGAAAATATAAAATCTATATAAATTTAATATACTTTCTCAACAATGTAAAATCAATTATAATTTGCTTTAACAAATATTATTTAACCAAGATATTATTGTATGTTTTGAAGATATACAATCCTCTACTCAATAAAAGGGAAAATCTATTATTAAAAGTATTTTTTGTTAATTTATTAGAAAAAGAAATAAAATTAAATATTATAAAATATAAATAACTACAGCAGATTTTAATTAAATTACACTATATTCTGATACGCCAAAAATAAAGCTCTGTAATAATTCATCAGTCTTATTGGTTCACGACTTGCATCTATCTCCGCAAAACAGTCTCCATTAAATCCATTGTCTAAAAGTTTTTTAAATAATTTTCTGTATGGATATTCAATATTACTCAATTCATGCATATGAAGAGAAAATATTTTATCTTTTATCATTTCGAAATTTTCATCAAATCCGCCATCCTCAAGATCAGATGGATTACAATTCCAGTTTACAACAACATTATCATGTTCGGCAGCATCCATAATGCTTTTTATCACAGGAATATTGCTTGTTCCTCTACCATGAGCGCACAATTTTATTTTGACATTATAATCCTCAGCAAACTCTCCCACTTCCCTTAATGACCTCCCAATCTGTGCAATGGTTTTCTCTTTTGGGATACCTTTATCTTCCAATAACATATTTGGAAACACTCGTATCCCAACAGCACCAACATCTTGTGCCAGTTTTACATATTCTTTTGTTCCTTCAATATTTTTCCTCAGTTCATCAGGGTCAGGTGAATGATAATAAAAACCGCTTGCCAGCCCTGATAGTCTTATTGGAGAATCTGCGAATCGCTTTTTAACTTCCGCTCTCTGAGCAGATGTAAGATCAACCTCAACTCCATGTGTATGTGTGGTTCTAAGTTCAACACATTCAAAGTTGGTCTCAGTTAAATTCTTAATGACAGTTTCAATATCCCAATCCCTTGCCAATGTATATGTCATAACACCTAAAGGTAATGATTTTTCTTGCGATGTAGATTCACCTGATGGTTTTTGACCACATTCATATAATAATCCAGCGGATGCTGTAATAGCCGCTGTTTTTAAAAAATTTCTTCTTGAAAAATTTCCTGACATTATAATACCTCCCTGTTTTAGAATTTAAAGACTTCTGTAAAACATATAATATTAGATAATACAATATGTTAAGGTTAATTATTTACTTGTTATTTCCTCCAAATTTTGTTATATGGAGGAAATAGTATTAAAAATATTCAATTTTCAATACCAGAGAAATCTATCTGTGAGAATCTTTCCGCTTGATATTCAATAGTCAATATATTCTTTAGTTATATCTTATCGGGAACTACGTACGGATAACGGTATTTTCTTGTCAGGTAAGTATTTGCATCTTCATCATTGATAAAAGTTTCATTATATGGATTATAAGTCAACTTTCGTCCTGTGCGGTACGATATAATCCCGAGATGTCCTATGGCTGTTGACATATGGCCTTCTAAAATATCGCAATCGAGGTCCTGCCATCTCCGGGTTCTGACGCAGTCGATAAAGTTTTTCCAGATATTACCCCTCTCTTCTTCCGGAATATCTTTATCGGATAAACTCGGACCCGGTTCGTTCTTTCTGCCAAAAAATGTCCTGAATCCTCCCGAAGAGAGCGTCATCCATCCTTCCGAGCTGTAAAGAAAACAGTTGCCTCCTGACGCTGCGCCTTCTGGGTTTGTATACAGACTTCGTACTTCATTCTGTATAATCTTCCCATCATCATACTCATAAATGGCAGCCATAATATTCGGTACCTCCTGGTCGGAATCCTGACAGAAAAATCCACCCGTGCAGTGCACCTTAACAGGATGGATACGCTTATTCATAGCCCATCGAGCCCCATCCATTCGGTAGATACCGTTGTTCCCAAACTCTGTCGTACTCGTATCCCAGAACCAGTGCCATGTATATATAAACCTGTTTTCATTAAAGGGACGATATGGCGCAGGACCGAGAAACATATCCCAGTTAACACCCTTGGGAATAGGACTGTCCTTTACATGTCCTATACTGGTACGGTAACTATATACAATTCCTTTAGCCATATAAATATCCCCCATTTTTCCGTCACGGATAAACTTTATACCCTCCTGAGCAGCCTTACTGCTTCTCCATGTGATTCCTGCCTGAACCACGCGGTTATATTTTCTTGCCGCCTGGACCATCTTTCGCCCTTCGGAAATATTGTGAGATACGGGTTTTTCCACATACACATCCTTCCCTGCCTGGCACGCCCAGATTGTCTGAAGAGCATGCCAGTGGTCCGGTGTCACTACTGAAACAGCATCTATATCTTTATCTTCAAGCAACTTTCGGCAATCAACCTCAGTCTTCGGTTTAGTTCCATATAATTTTTCCACTTCAGCCGCAGCCGCATGTAATAATCTTTCATCAACATCGCATATTGCTGCGACCCTGACATTAGGTATTCTGGCATAATTTGTAATGTGCACCATACCCCTCCCACTTATTATTCCCCTTACACGCTCTCGCTTTCTTCCGCTGACACCTATAACTGCAACATTCACCCTATCATTCGGGCTGTTTCTGACAAAACCCTTAATTACAGCAGGAGCAGTTACCATTAGTCCTGCTGTAAAAGCGGATTTATTTAAGAATCTGCGACGATTTATTAACTTCATAATTATCCCTCCAATATTATTGGTTAAATAAATAAGCTGCATTTTTAATGCAGATATTTTGATTTATTTTATTATTTTCATAATATAATTTCCATTACTGGTTCATTGTAAATCATTCAGTTATTATTAACAATACAGTGATATAAAGACATTATTATAGGC
>JAUWXV010000156.1 GCA_030616165.1 bacterium
TCTATTTTGTCGGGATTATCTTAAAGAGACACTTTTAGAATCTGATAATAATTTACTTATAAACCAATTTACGGGAGAAAGTGCCCTTATAATAAATGGAAGGTTATTAGCTAACGGATTGAAGAATAAAGTCCCTCTTGATGGTGAAGACTGCATATATACATATAAGGGAGAAGTTGCAGCAGTTAGAGTTTCTGGGGATAATTTAAAAAAGGTATTGAATTCTTTGAAAAATCTCCATTTAGAAAAAGGCATTAATATAAAATCCAAAGAAATAAATGTTGATATTATTGAATACAGTTGGAATCTTATTCAAAACAATAGTAAGGAGATTGAATCAGATTTTAGTATAATTAATAAAAAAGGAGATATAAACGGAGCCATACACGAAAACGTCAATCTAATCAACCGCCCTGAGATATTTATCGGTCAGGGCACTTCAATTTATCCAAATGTTGTTATTGATGCAGAAGAAGGTCCTATCTACATCGGCAATAATGTGAAAATTCTTCCGCATACCGCTATAGTTGGTCCAGTTTTTATAGGTGATAATTCACTTGTTAAAGTAGGGTCAAAAATTTACGAAGGCACAAGTTTTGGAGAATACTGCAAAGTTGCCGGCGAAATTGAAAGTTCAATTATTCATTCCTATTCCAACAAGCAGCATGATGGGTTCCTCGGTCATTCTTATGTTGGGAAATGGGTAAACCTTGGTGCAGGAACATCTGTGAGTGACCTGAAAAATAATTATGGTAGTGTAAAGGTATATGTTGATGGAGAAATTGTGGATAGTAATTTCAGATTTGTTGGAAGCTTTATTGGAGACCACAGCAAAACCGGTATTAATTCTATGTTCAATACCGGAACAGTAATGGGTTATTCCTGTAATGTATTTGGAACAGATTTTCCCCCCAAATATATAGCCTCATTCATCTGGGGAGGGACAAAAGGTTTTACTACCTATACTCCTGAAAAAAGTATCCAAACTGCTAAAATCGTTATGCAAAGAAGAAAAGTTACTTTCACAAAAGCAGATGAAAAATTATACCGTGAAATATTTAGACTAACAGAAAAAGAAAGAACCGCTTTTCTTCAAGAGAATATTTAAATAATTGTGCTATTTTTTTACATTTCTTTTACAAAAATAGTGGAATATAAAATATTTAGAAATTAAACTTTAAACCAGAGGAGTGGTAAAAAATGGAAGTAATAATAAAAGAAAATTACGAAGAATTAAGCAAATTTGCAGCCCAATTTATCACAGACCAGATAAATAACAAACCTGATACAGTCCTCGGATTGGCGACTGGAAGTACCCCTTTAGGAACTTATAAAGAATTAATAAATCTACATAAAGAAAACAAAGTTGATTTTTCCCAAGTTGCGAGTTTCAATCTTGACGAATATGTCGGACTTCCAAAAGAACATTCACAGAGTTATTATTACTTTATGAATGAGAATTTCTTCAAACATATAAATATTAAACCTGAGAACTGGTATTTGCCAGATGGAATGGCAAAAGACATTCCTCAATCCTGTGAGGAATACGAAAAAAAGATTAAAGAATACGGAGGAATAGACATACAGATTCTTGGTATAGGAGGGAATGGACATATTGCTTTCAATGAGCCCGGTTCTTCACTTGCATCAAGAACAAGGGTCAAAACTCTGGACGAAAAAACTATATCGGATAATTCAAGATTCTTTGACAGCATCGATGAAGTTCCAAGATATGCGATAACTATGGGAATTGGAACAATTATGGAGGCGAAAATCATAATACTACTGGCAAATGGAGAAAATAAAGCTGATGCAATTGTAAAGACCGCTGAAGGACCGATAACATCAATGGTTCCAGCATCTATAGTTCAGCTTCATCCAAGAGCTACAATTATTGTTGACAAAGCCGCCGCATCAAAACTAACAAGAGAGTATTCATCAGAACCAGCGAAGTTGAATTTATAGATTACATAAAATATACAAAGTAATAAAAATAGTAATGCTATATGGAAAAAATTGAAAACTCTGCATCTGTGATTTTGGCTGCCGGAAAAGGAACAAGAATGAAATCCGGTTTAAATAAACTCCTTCACGAGATTTCTGGAAATCCTCTTATGAAGTATATAGCAGATACGGTCATAGAAGCAGGAATTGAAAAAAACATTATTGTTATTGGAAAGAATGGGGATGAACTAAGAAAAGAGCTCGGTGTAGAATTTGAATATGCAGTTCAGGAAGAACCTTTGGGAACCGGCCATGCCCTTATCTGTGCAAAAGAACACCTTAAAGGATTTACTGGCGACCTCTGTGTATTTGTGGGGGATGCTCCATTTTTAACTGCCGAAATTATCAAAAACCTGATAAAAAAACATCGTGATATCAATGCCGATGCCACCCTGATAACAACAATTTTTCCAAAAACTCCACCTTATGGAAGAATTCTCAGAGACACAACAGGCAAAATCCTTAGAATCGTGGAAGCAAAAGACGCTACCCGAGATGAATTAAAAATTAGAGAAGTGAATACATCACATTACTGCTTCAAAGCAGATATAGTTTTACCACTCCTTTCAGAAATCAATAACGATAATGTCCAGAAAGAATATTACCTTACAGATATCATAGAAATTCTGGTCAATCACAAACGAAAAGTAGATAATCTCCTTGTTAAAGATTATCATATAGTTTTGGGGATAAACAACAGAGAGGACCTTGCAACTGCTCTAAAAATTATGTATCAGCAAAAAAACAAATATTTTATGAACTCAGGTGTTACAATTATTGACCCGGGATCAACATATATCGATAATTCCGTTAAAATCGATGTAGATACAATTATATATCCTTTTACTTTTATTGAAAAAAATTCTATCATAGGAAGCGGCTGTGTAATCGGTCCTTTTGTCAAAATTACTAATTCTTTAATTGAAGAAAACTGTCAAATCCAATATGCGTCAATTGATAACAGCACATTAGCTAAAGGAAGTGTTTTTGGTCCATTTGCAAACCTTAAAGAGGGAAAAATCCAAAAAAATAATAAAGCCCCATTTATTCCCAGATAATTATCATATCATATAATAAGGGAGCAATTTATCGTATCCCTGCATTTACAAACTAACATGCAATTTAAGGGGCTTTAATTTGATAAAAGATAAAATGTATTTAACCAATTATAAAATATGATTATAAATAATAATGTTAACTCTTTCAAAATTAATAAAGAAAATTTTTACTTTTATTAATCTTTATTCAATTTAAACCTTTTTATTAGAAAAACTATTAATGAGAGAGGTGCACTATGGTATTGGTTTATGTTTTGCTGACTGCTGTGGTTGGTTTAATTTTTGCTAATTATCTCAGGTGGAAGATTAGACGCGAACCAACAGGCGATGAAAAAATGCAGGAAATTTCCAGAGCAATACGCGAGGGAGCTATGGCTTTCCTTTTTCGGGAATACAAAGTACTTATCATATTTATTATAGTAGTCGGAATTATTTTTGGGCTCACTCTGGAAAATGGTGGTTATACAGCACTTGCCTTTGTTATTGGCGCATTTTGCTCTGGTATTGCTGGTTTTGGAGGTATGCGTGTAGCAACGATAGCCAATGTGCGTACTGCTCAAGCTGCAAGAAAATTGCTTGGGGATGCATTACAAATCGCTTTTCGTTCAGGTGCGGTCATGGGTCTTTTGGTAGTGAGCCTTGGTTTACTGGGACTTGTGACAATTTACACTATACTAACAGACATATTGGGTCTTGAAACTGCTCTGCAAGTATTAACAGGGTTTGGATTTGGAGCTTCATCAATTGCCCTTTTCGCTCGTGTTGGTGGTGGGATTTATACCAAGGCAGCGGATGTTGGAGCTGACCTGGTAGGAAAAGTAGAAGCCGGCATCCCCGAAGATGACCCTCGTAATCCAGCAACAATTGCAGATAATGTTGGTGATAATGTTGGTGATGTTGCTGGCATGGGTGGAGACCTTTTTGAATCGTATGTTGGTTCTCTCATTGCCGCAATAGTACTTGGCTATGAGAGTTTCGGATTAAATGGTATTAATTTACCACTTTTTATCGGCGGCACAGGAATTCTCTGTTCTATTATTGGATGCTTTTTTGTAAAAACCGATGACGAGAAAAAAATTCATACAGCTCTCAAGTCAGGACTTTGGGTCTCTTCAATTTTAGTTATTATTGCGAGTTGGTTTATCTGTCAGTATTTCTTACCAGAAAATGGTACAGGTGTTTTCTTTGCAATTTTAACCGGTCTCATTTGCGGTGTATTAATTGGTTTGATTACTGAATACTTTACTTCTTATTCTTATAGCCCAGTAAAAAAATTGGCTCAATCCAACAAAACTGGCCCTGCAACAGGTATTATTAATGGTTTGAGTCTTGGCTATATGTCTGTTACTCTACCTGTACTAATAATTTGTATAACTATTGGTGTGAGCTATTATTTTGCAGGTCTATATGGTATTGCCATTTCGGCAGTTGGTATGCTTTCTACTCTGGGTATTTCTCTTGCGATAGATGCTTATGGTCCTGTTGCAGATAATGCTGGTGGAATAGTTGAAATGGCTGGTTTGGGAAAAGAAATTCGCAGTAGAACTGATGCTCTTGATAGTGCAGGAAATACGACTGCTGCTATTGGTAAAGGGTTTGCCATTGGCTCGGCTGCTCTAACTGCTTTAGCTTTATTTTCTGCTTTTTCTGTTCGTGCAAACGTTGACCTAAAGTTAACAGAACCAAAAGTTATTATTGGGCTTTTAATTGGTGGTATGTTGCCTTTCATTTTCTCAGCACTCACTATGTCGGCGGTAGGAAAGGCTGCTTTCGCGATGATAGAAGAAGTGCGCAGACAGTTCCGTACTATCGAGGGTATTATGGAAGGCAAAGCAAAACCCGATTATGCAAAATGTGTAGATATAGCGACTATTGGCGCTATTAAAAAAATGATTGTTCCGGGAATTATCGCCATTGCTACTCCTCTTGGTGTTGGTTATTTCCTTGGCAATAATTGTCTCGGTGGTTTACTTGCCGGCGCATTAGTCACTGGTGTGCTCATGGCTATTTCTATGGCTAATAGTGGTGGTGCCTGGGATAATGCAAAAAAATATATTGAAAAAGGTGAACTTGGCGGGAAAGGTAGTGATATTCATAAAGCCGCTATTGTTGGAGATACTGTTGGAGACCCATTCAAAGACACCTCTGGACCATCGCTCAATATATTGATTAAATTAATGACTATGATTTCACTACTTTTTGCTACTGCTTTTACGGCGAGTGGTTTTTTCTAATAATTATTATGCTGTAATTAAATTTTGCAATAACAATAAATAGGGGCAATAATTTTGCATTGCCCCCATTTTAAAATAATTTAAATACACCTTCTCAAATTCTAATCGAATCTTAAAACTCGCTAACTTAAAAATAGAAAAGTTCGAACTCTTTCGATTTGCTATTACAATAACTTATTGTGGGTCTTCCCTATATTCATTATTGTTAAATAACTATATAAAAGATGTTATATGAAATTTGGGAGGAATTATGATACCTAAATATATAAAAAGAGAACATATAATCAAAGCAATAGAAGAAGTTAAGCGATTTGGAATACCAAAACGTAGAAGTTCAAAGAAGTTTCTCTTGGAATATAATGGGAAGCATTATCCACCCAAATACATCATTTCGTTAGCCAAAAAGTATGCCAATGGAAAGGAATTAGATTCATCACAGTTCGGTGGAGGTAAGGAAACAAATAATTTTCTCAGGATTTGGGGTTTCAAAATAGTAGATGTTTCATTTTCGAAGAAGACCCTCATATCTTTTAAAGATTTACAAAGGTGTAAGAAGATGATTATATATGTGGGTGACTCCAGAGATGTGATAAGGCGCATCCGTACTAATCATTGTAGAGGAAACATAGAAGCTTCTGCTCTTCGGAGACATGTAGCAGAGGCAAAAGGGTATAGAATAAAATCAGCGAAACGCACCAGCGGTTCAACGAGAGTTAGAATAGATCTACCAGATCCACATACTGGAGAAATGGATGTTAAAGATTATATTCGTTCTGGAGAGTGGAAATACATAATTTGTGATTCTGAATACGAAGCCAAAAATTTTCAATGGTATGTAATAGATCAATTAAAACCGCTTCTAAACAAGAATTGTAATCCTTGGAACATTGGAAATCTTAAGAGATATCAAGATCTATTATCTCAACTCACAAATTCTCCAGCACTAAATTATGATGAACTAAAAGGCATGCAATCTGGCCCAGGTGTTTATGTTTTGTATCATCATAAGAGACCTTGAAGGATTGCAAGAGCATATTCAACGCATTGCCTAATATATTTATCTGTTTAGGTATTTGACATTACCAAAACCGCCTTCAGCGACTTCAAATACACTAAAGACGTTATAGAAATAATATAATTTAATAATTAAGATAAAACAATGTGTAATATCAAAATTTTTATGAAAAAATATGAAAAAATGTTTCGAGCAACTGTCATTCCTGCGAAAGCAGGAATCTATTTATGTTTTAATTTAATAATGACAATATCGTGAAGAATGGATTCCCGCCTGCGCGGGAATGACAGAGAAATAAGTACAAAAATAGTTAAAATAAGAAAATCTATTTTTGACATTAATAAATAATGTGTGAGGAGTTAATTCAATGAATATAATTTACAGCGCAATGTTGAGTTTTCTTTTAAAATTACGTTACTTAAATAAAGCTCCATGCATTGAAAAATCATTTATGAAATGGATTGGAATTTTACTATTTCTTTGTTTTTGTTTGATTATATTTTATTGTCAATCAAAACCATCTAGTCAAGATGTCGAAATCTGGCACAGATTTGAAACATCGTTCACGAGTTCTCACGCCTATGAAAACCCTGTTCAGGATATAACGGTAAGAGTCTCTTTCAGAAGCCCGAATGGCGAGATATCTGACATAGAAGCATTCTGGGACGGTGATAAAATATGGCGTGTTAGATTTCAGCCAGAGGTTGAGGGGATATGGACATACACTACTACATGTTCCGATGAAGAAAATACTGGTTTACACGGACAGGAGGGCAAATTTATATGCAAAACATCAAATGATAAACGTGCTCTCTATCGACACGGGAGGATAAGAGTTTCAGATGATGGATATTCACTTGTACACGCCGACGGGACACCTTTCTTCTGGCTGGCTTGCACTGCGTGGAACAGTGCTCTCCTTTCCAATGAGAAAGACTGGGACAAATACCTCACAAATCGTAACCTAAAGGGATTCACTGCAATACAGTTTGTCACCACACAATGGCGCGGTGGAAAATCGGATATTGAGGAAAGAACAGCATTTATTGGAAGAGAACAAATTCTCATTAATCCAAAATTTTTTCAGAGACTTGACAAAAAGGTTGACGCAATAAATGAGCATGATTTACTTGCTGTACCTGTTATGTTGTGGGCATTAAGTGATAAAAATGGTTTAAGTCCAGGTTATTTTCTCAGTGAAGAGCAGGCTATTGTTTTAGCGCGATATATTTTAGCCAGATATGGTGCACATCATGTGCTGTGGTTTCTTGGAGGTGACGGTCACTTTGAAAAAGAAAATTCCATTCGTTGGAAAAAAATCGGTAGAGGGGTTTTTGGAGAAGAACTAAACACAGGGAAACGTGGTCTTGCTGCACTCCATCCATCCGGAAGAAACTGGATTCTTGACTATTACGACGATGAATTATGGTATAATATTGTTGGTTACCAATCTGGACACAGCGCAGCACCAAATTATTCGCAATGGATATGTCTGGGACCTCCAAGCAAAGGCTGGCTTGGAAAAAGACCACGCCCGGTTATTAATTTGGAACCATGCTACGAAGGACATATGGATTATAACAGGGAGAAACGAATAGATGATTACGAGGTACGCCGCGCATCATACTGGAGTGTGCTGATTGCACCTACCGCAGGAGTAACATACGGCGCTAACGGAATCTGGCCATGGCAGTTTGAAGAAGGTGTCCCATTTAACCACGGCAAAAGAAACATTGCTCCCCCTTGGTGGGAAGCACTCGACTTGCCAGGAAGTTTCCAGGTAGGATTTTTGAAAAAATCATTCGAATTGGTTGAATGGTGGAGGCTTCGTCCTGCGCAGGAAATCCTTATAGACCAACCTGGATACAATGACATACAAAAATTCATTGCTGTATCAGCTTCAGAGAATCGAGATTGCGCATTCGTTTATGTTCCTGTTGCAATAGACTTTTCACTGGACCTCAGCGATTTTCCTTCATACTTGACAGGATTGTGGTTTGACCCGCGAATCGGTTCTGTTCCAACATCATTCCCTGTGAAAGGTAAAATTAAACAGAAATTTACTCCTCCAGGGGAAGGGGACTGGGTAATGATTCTCAAGGAACCCTAATAACTTATAAATCGAATTATTTTGAAAATTTGTTAGAACCACTTATTACTTTATTAAAATAATTTAAAAAATTTCCCCTGCCCGAGCGGAAATGTAATTATTATTATATAAAGAACTTAATCAATGATTTTAATCACAGATTCAGCAATGTTTTCAATTTTTTTATTTTCTGATACTTGAAACACGTTGATTCTTTTTTCATTATTAAACCACGTAATCTGTCTTTTAGCATAATTTCTTGACCTCTGTTTAATAAGATTAATGGCTTCATCCAGAGTAATTTCTCCATCCAGATGCTGATGGATTTCGCGGTATCCAACAGCTCTCATAGAATCTAAATCCCTATCATAACCCTTTTTTCTTAACATCTTTACCTCTTCAACCAATCCCCTTTTAATCATC
>JAUWXV010000035.1 GCA_030616165.1 bacterium
GTGATGCTTTTAAAAATGTTTACGGTAATGAAACAGAGATGAAATCTTACATAATTGGATTGGCAATCTCTCAATTTTTATGGGAAACGCACTATGACATATATAATTGTTTTGGAGATTATATGTCAAAAAATCATCAACAAATTAATTCTTATCTCGAAATAGGACCTGGACATGGTTTATTTCTAAATAAGGCAATGGAATATCTAAGCAAAGAAACAAAAATAACAGTCGTTGATATTAGTTTAACATCATTGAATATAACAAAATCCATTATAAACTTTTTCAGACCACAAAATATAAATATAACCTATTACAATAACGATATTCTTGAAATAGTCTTGAATGAAAAGTATGATTTTATAACTATGGGTGAAGTATTAGAACATGTCAATTCCCCTGAAAAATTACTTACAAAGTTGAAAAATTTATTGAACCATGATGGTAAGGCATTTGTTTCGACTTGTGTAAATTGCCCGGCTATAGACCATGTTTATCACTTTAAAACAGTAGATGAAATTAGAGATAAGTTTTATTTATGTGGACTTAAAGTCGAAAAAGAGATTGTTCTGCCAGTGGAAGACTTACCGTGGGATGAGATTGTAAGTAAAAATATTACAATAAACTATTGTTCTATATTAAAAAAGGAGCAATAATGAGTAGATTTAATGATATTAAAGTGGGTGACAAAGCTGAACTTAAACATGTTATTACACAAGATGATATTGAAAAGTTTGTAGCTCTGACAGGAGATGACAATAAACTTCATATAGATAAAGATTATGCAAGTAAAACAACCTTTAAAAAACCAGTAGCTCACGGAATGTTAGGAGCATCTTTTATATCTACTATAATTGGGACTAAACTTCCTGGAGACGGTGCTTTGTGGTTTGCTCAAAATTTGGAATTCTTGCTTCCTGTTAGAGTTGGTGATGAGATAGTCGTAAAAGCAGAAGTTATAAAAAAGATCGAACGGTTAAAGATAATAGAATTACAAACCGATATCTATAACCAACACAAACAAAAAGTCACAACAGGTATAGCAAAGGTAAAAATTATAGAACAAGAAATTCCACAAGAAAAAAAAGAAAAAAAACAACCCGGAAAAGTTGCATTAGTAATTGGTGGAACAGGCGGTATAGGGAGAGAAACTTGTTTAAGATTGGCAAAAGATGGCTTTGATGTAGTCGTCCACTATTATAAAAATGATGAACAGGCAAAAAAAATAAAAGAAGAGATAGAAAGATTAGGGCAAAAATCCATTATGGTTAAGGCTGATATTACAGATAATGTTCAAGTGAAAGAAATGATATATCAAATAGTAAGAAAACTTGAAACTGTAACAGTATTGATTAATTGTGCAACCGTAAAGATTCCTAATATTAAATTTACAGATTTGGACTGGGAAGATATACAAAAGCATCTTGATATCAATATAAAAGGCTCTTTTTTTCTCGTAAGAAATATTATGCCTGTTATGGAAAAAGAAAAATATGGAAAAATAATTAATATTACTACCCAAGCTATTGAAACACCAAACCCTGAATGGCTACATTATATAACAGCAAAATCAGCATTAAATGGCTTTTCAAAGGCACTCGCAGTAGAGCTTGCCCCTAAAGGAATCAAGGTCAATATGATTTCTCCTGGAATGACGGACACAGAATTGATATCAGATATTCCAGAGAAAGCAAGATTGCTTGCAGCTGCTAAAACACCTTTAAAAAGAATTGCTAAACCAGAGGATATAGCAGGTGCTATTAGTTTCTTAGCCTCGGATAAATCCGATTTCATAACAGGAGAAACTATTAGAGTTAGTGGTGGACAGGTAATGATATGAAAAATTTAAAATATAGTGAAATCTTAAAAGCAAATAGAGAACTGGGAAAAAGTTTAGGCGGGAGTAAATTTGAAATAACTATTTTATCAAACATAATTACTTCCCAACTAAACGATATTTTAGAATACTGTTTGAGAAAAAGAAATATCAATGCCTATGTAAAATCAGGAGACTATGATAATATTGTTCAGGATAGTGAAAAATTTAAGAATTCAAATTTAGTAATTATCTTCTGGGAACTTGCGAATATTATTGACGGTTTGCAATATATAGCAAATATAATGAGTAATGGCGAAATAGAATCTCTGTTGTCAAAAGTAAAATCTAATATAGATTTTGTGTTAACCAATCTTAAAAATACTTCTTTGGTTCTTTTTAATAAATTTTCATCACTAATCTTTAACTATGAAAATATTAAGTCAAATAACTTTGATAAAATTTTCCAAAATCTGAACAAATATTTAGAGCAAAAAGTCCAATCAAACACGATATTCATTGATATAGACAAATTAATTTCCAAAGTCTCAATAGAAAAAAGTGTTGATTTTAGGTACTTTTATTCTTCCAAAGCTTTATATACAATAGAATTCTATAAGAATTATGCAGAGTATATTAAACCTATCATTTTGTCTGCGAATGGGAAAACCAAGAAAGCGATTATATTTGATTGTGATAATACCTTATGGAAAGGTATAGTGGGTGAAGATGGTTTTGATGGTATTGAGATGTCAAGTAAAACGCAAAATGGAGTCGTATTTGAAGAAGTACAACATCTGGCACTTGAGTTGAATAAACGAGGGATATTATTGGGTATTTGCAGTAAAAATAATCCACAAGATGTAGACAAAGTTATTTCAAATCATCCTGATATGAAGATAAAAGATGAACACTTAACTATAAAAAAAGTAAATTGGAATGATAAAGTATCAAATCTGAAAGGAATGGCAAATGAGTTAAATATTGGACTTGACAGTATAGTATTTGTTGAGGATTCAAGTTTTGAAGTTAATTTTATCAAGGAATATTTGCCTCAGATAACAATTTTTCAAGTGCCTGAAAAGTTAAGTGAATACCCAAGAATGTTAAGAGAACATATAAATTTATTTTACAATATTTCAGAATCTAAAGAAGATTTAAAAAAAGCAGAAATGTATAAGCAGCAGGCAAAAAGAGAACATGAAAAGAGTAGGTTTAGCAATCTTGATGATTACTTAAAATCATTAGAATTAAAATTAACAATTTATATAAATTATAATTTGCTTATCCCAAGAATATCGCAGTTGACACAAAAAACGAATCAATTTAATCTCACAACAAAAAGATATACAGAATCTGATATAAAAATATTTGTTAATAGTAACAAATATAGAGTATTTGCATTTAATGTTAGTGATAAATTTGGAGATTATGGAATAACAGGTCTTAGCATTGTAAAATTAGACAATGAAATTAAAAGTGCAGATATTGATACTTTTCTTATGAGTTGCAGGGTGATAGGTAGAAATGTTGAATTTTCTTTTTTGGATTTTATTATAAACTGCTTGAAAGATTTAGGAATTATCTCATTATCGTCATGTTATATTAAATCATTAAAAAATGAGCAAGTTGCTAATTTTTATGAAAAAAATGGATTTGAACTAATAAAAAGTTTTGATAACGAGAAATCATATAGATTAAGACTTGAAAAATACAAGTCCAAAAATTTAGAATATATAGGAGTAGAAATTGGAAGATAAAATCAAAGAAGTAATGTTATCGGTGTTTGGAGTAGAAATATCCGAGATTGATGATAATACCTCTTCAGATACTTTAGAGGTTTGGGATTCACTGAGACATATGAATCTGATAGTTGCACTTGAAGAAGAATTCGGCATTGAGTTTAATGATGAAGAAATTATTGAAATGACAGATTATAAGTTGATTAAAGCAATAATTCAAGAAAAAAAATGTTAATATGTTGAAAGAAGTGTGATAGATTACAAACAATTTTTAATATAAAAAGGATTATATATGAAAATATTATTTAATGCTTTTTCTGAAATGTGCAAGATTTACTGCAAGATTGCACATTTAATGGAAAAATATAACGATATTAATGTGGATAAATATTACTTTTTAATTGAATCAACAGTTTTTGAAAATTACATTAAAGAAAATGCTCCCCAAAACAAATCTGAAATTATTTATACATATAAAAACTTTGATGTAAATAAATTAGGTGATGTAAATTTAGAAAGACTAAAAAAATATGAGAAATATTATGGAATTCCTAATTTGTGGTTCTATATTGTAGCAGATAGATTTTTCAGAAGATATGATGAAAAAAGGATTTTGAAAGCTTTAAATTGGCACATTGAATTTTATGAAAATCTATTTGATAAACACAAAATAGATGTTCTCATATCTGCGGATATCGGTGGTCTTTATAGTGGAGTAATGCACCGGATTGCAGAGGAAAAAAGTGTTATCAATTTCAAAATACTAAGTTCAAGATTACCTGAACCTTCCCGTATTTACATATCAGATGATTTGTATCTCAAACCTAAAGATATTCACAAACATTATGAAAATCTTCTTAATAGAAACCTAACCAATGAAGAACTGAAAAAAGCCAAGGAGATTGTTGATTTATATAGAAATAAAAAATCCACCACAGCTGCAATGTCTGCGTTTAAACTTAAAAAAACACAATATCTCAATACCACTAAGAATATTTTTAGAAAAATTATCAATTTCAAATTTAAAGGGATAAAAAATATACAAACTCCTCTTGATATAATAAAAAATTCGGTCTTTATTGTAAAAATTAGGTCTTTTATTCTAAAGAAATTCTATAATAGTTTATTTGAAAATCCAGATTTTAATGAAAAATATTATTACTATCCTTTACATGTGCAGCCAGAACGAAGCATAGATTTAATTGCTCCCTTTTATATGGATCAAATATACTTAATTGAAAATATTGCCAATTGTATGCCAATAGAATATAAATTATATGTGAAGGAACATCCAGGTTTTGTTGGGATGAGATCCATAAAATATTACAAAAGACTTCGCAAAATTCCTCGCGTTAAATTAATTAAAACTGAATATGATAATCACACTCTTATTAAAAACAGCACGGGGATTACAACAATAACTGGAACTGTTGGATGGGAAGGATTGATTTTTGGTAAACCTGTTATATCGTTTGGGCACGTCTTTTACAACTTAATGAAAGACAGTGTATTTTTCGTGAAAGATTTTTATAATTTACCTTATCTATTTCAGGAAATTATATCAAATTTTAAACCCAATGAAGAAAAAATTTTGAAATTTTGTTACGCTAAATATTTGAGTACTTATCCTGGTTCCATGATGCCCCCGTCAATGGATAAATTCGCTACCTCTAATGAGAATATTAACAATTTATATAAAGTAATTATCAATGAAATTAAAAAAAGAAAAGATATTACGCATTAATATATCACAGTTTAAAAAGAAAGTATTATTAAAATTATATTAGTTATAAATTTTAATATTTTTGTGTATTAATATAATAATTTATCGTTTAATATGTATAAAGTTGGAATAGTAGGCCTGGGAAGAGTTGCCAGCACCTATGATGATGACCCTCTTGTTAAAGGTGTATATACGCATACTGGAGCATATAGTATCAATCCAGAGACAAAAATTGTGGCAGGGGCAGATATAGACAGAGAAAAGTTGGATGCATTTGGCAAAAAGTGGAATGTTGCTTCTTTGTATTTAGATTATAATGAGATGTTTAAAAATGAAGAATTAGATATTATCAGCGTCTGTACTGGTGTTGATATCCATTATGATATAGTTAAAGAAGCAGCGAAGTATGATATTAAAGCAATCTATTGTGAAAAACCAATGACAGATACTCTTGAAAAAGCGGATGAGATTGTTGATTTATGTAGAAAGAAAAACATCGTCCTTGCGGTTAACCATTTTAGAAGGTGGGATTATGGCTTTCAATCTATAAAAAAATACATTGATGAAAAAAAAATAGGTAATATCCAGAAGGTAAAAGTTTATTATACTAAAGGAATATTGAATAATGGCTCTCACGCTGTTGATTTACTTAATTACTTTTTCGGGAAGGTCGAATATTTATGGAGTTACTATTCTTATAAAGAAAAAAATTTAGATGATCCAACTCTTGATGTTTATTTAAAGTTTAAAAACGGATTATCCGGAATATTGATGGGCTTGGATGCTGATTATTTCAGTATATTTGAGATAGATATATTAGGTACAAAAGGAAGAATATCCATCAAAGATGGGGGAAATAGATTTGAATATTATAAGGTTCAGGAAAGCGATAAATTTTTGGGATATAAAGAATTATTTAAGGAAGAATTACCCTTTACCCCACAACTTGGCAGCGCAATGCCACAGGCTGTTTCTGATATTTTAGAATGCATAAAAACCGGCAAAAAGCCCTTATGCTCAGGTGAAGATGCAAGAAATTCTCTATTAGTAATACTCTCTGCAATAAAGTCTGTTAACAATCAGGGGAAGAAGATATTTATATCAGAATAGAATTTTAGATTTTTAACAACAAAAATATTGATTTAGGGAAAATGAATTCGAAACTTGCGCTATTTGGCGGTAAACCGATTAGGGAAAAACCATTCCCTCCGTATATTACCATAGGAGAAGAAGAAAAAAGGGCGGTAATGAAAGTTCTCGATTCCGGGATTCTTTCAAGATTTGTCGGCTCTTATGGGGATGATTTTTATGGCGGGGATATGGTAAGGAAAACTGAGAGGGAATGGGAAGAATTTTTTGGGGTAAAATATGCCGTGACGGTAAACTCTGCTTCCTCTGGACTTTATTCTGCTGTAGGTGCTTTGGGGATAGGACCCGGCGATGAAGTTATAGTTACTCCTTTTACGATGACAGCAACCGCAAGCGCTATACTCGTTTATAATGCAGTTCCAGTTTTTGTAGATATTGATGAAGATATATTTTGTATTAGTCCAGAAAAGGTAGAAGAGGCAATAACATCACGAACCAAAGCAATTATGGTAGTGCATTTGTATGGTCATCCAGCAAGAATGGATGAAATTATGAGAATTGCAAGTAAGCATAACCTGAAAGTAATTGAAGACTGTGCACAAGCACCCGCTGCCACATATAAAGGGAGCTATGTTGGAACTTTAGGAGATATTGCTGTTTTCAGCCTGAATTGTTATAAGACCATTCAAACTGGCGAAGGGGGTGTAATTGTAACTAATAATGAAGAACTTGCGGTAAGAAGTCAGTTAATCAGAAACCACGCTGAATATGTTGTTGGAGATATGGGTGTAAAGAATTTGGATAATATGCTCGGATGGAACTACCGTATGACCGAAATTCAGGCAGCAATTGCTTCAGAGCAGTTAAAGAAACTTAATGCTTTAACTGAACCAAGAATAGAATTAGCAAATTATCTTACCGAACGAATATTTAAGATAGATGGAATAACGCCTCCTGTTGTATTACCTGAATGCAAGCATGTTTATTATGTTTATTCAATGAAATTTGATGAAGAAAAAATAGGAATTTCACGTACAAGTTTTGTAAAAGCATTGAATGCTGAGGGTATTCTTCACTGGGAGGGATATTGTAAGCCTCTATATATGCTTCCGATGTATCAGAATAGGATGGTTTTTGGTGGAAAGGGCTGTCCTTTTAATTGCCATTATTATGATGGGAATGTAAGTTATGAAAAAGGGCTATGCCCAGTAACAGAAAAGATGTATGAAAAGGAACTTTTCTTTAACGATTTCTGCAGACCTCCACTCACAAAAAAGGATTTGGATGATGTGGTGAATGCATTTTATAAAGTCCTTGAAAATAAAGATGAATTGAGAAATATTTAATAATTTATAATTTAAATTCTATATTTATTCAGTATTTCTTTTACTAAATGGAAGATAAGTAATTTAATATTTCATAATTAACAGCATTTGTTTGAATTCTGTGAGTATTAAAAATTGAAAGGAAGAAAAAATAAAATTTTATTTGTTAGCAGAGATCCAGGAGGTTCAAATGCTATTGCACCTGTTATAAAAAAGTTGTTTAACAGTCTTGATTTTAATGTAAAAGTTTTTGCATCAGGTTCAGCTGAGAAAATTTTTACAAATAAGAATATTACCTTTATTTCTCTTGATGATAGCGATGTTGAAGAATTTAAAATTGAGAGTGCAGAAAAAATAATAAAAAATGAAAATCCTTCAATAGTAATTACTGGCACGAGTTCAAATGATAATTCTGAAAATTATTTTAGATTAGTAGCAAAAAAATTTGGTATTCCAACTGTTTCGATTCTCGACCAGTGGATGAATTATATTCAGAGGTTTCAGTGTAATAAGGAAGATTTAAAATGTATTCCAGATATTATTTGTGTTATGGACGAAGTGGCAAGGGACGATATGATAAAAGATGGATTTGAATCAAGTAGAATAGCGATTACTGGGAATCCTTACTTTGATGATTTATTTACATTTAAAGAAGAATTTGATAAAGAGAAGGTAAAAGAATTTCGAAGACTGCTTGGTATTGACAAGGATGAATATCTTATAACTTTTGCTTCTGAACCTATTGAAAATTCAGAAGATGATAATTATAAAATCAGGGATGAATGGGGCTATACTGAAAAAACTGTTATATCTTCTCTTCTGACTGCATTAGAAAATATTTCTTTGAGGAAAAGATTAAAGATGTGCTTAATTATTAAATTACATCCGCGGGAAATAAAAAGTAATTTTGATAAAATAATAAAAAATTTTATTTCTGAAAATGTAAGGATAATATTGAATGATTATGCAGAGCCAAGAAAGTTGATTTTGTCTTCAGACCTTGTTACTGGTATGACATCAATGTTTCTTATTGAATCAGTCCTTCTAAGTAAATTGACTATCAGTTTACAGCCAGAGTCCAAAAAGCCGGATTTTTTGATAACAAACAGAGTCGGTGCAAGTATTGGAGTTTATAATAAAGTAGATGTTGAGCCTTTATTAGAAAAGATGATTTTTGATAAAGAATTTCAAGAAGATGTTTTAAAAAAGGGGAAATTGTTTAATGTAAAAGGCTATGCGACTGATAATGTGATAAATAAGATTCACGAATTAATTGAAATGGAAGGTATAAACTGACATATCCTATGAGATAAAGTTTATACAATAAATAAGAACAATCATCATATCTAACAAAATAAGTTCTACTTTATATAAATTCAAATGAGCAAGGAGTTGCTATATTATAATTTCTGTTTATATAGACATTTTAAAAGACCAGAAGTAAAACTTTATTCTATAATATAATATTTAATGGATGAGCGTTATCGGATAATCAGGCAGATATTCAATACCTTTTTCTATCGGGTAATTGGATTTGTTATTGCTTCTTTCAGAATTTTTATCATTGGCAGAAATTTTTTCCCCGCTGAAGCTGGCGCTTATGACCAGATACTCAGAATAATTGGAATCGGGCAATATTTTTTTGGTATGAATGTAAATGCTTATATGTATAGAGTTGTGCCAGGAGAAAAAGAGGAAAGGAGATTATCTTTATACAAAACATTACTTTTACTTGAGGCTTTTACCGCTGTAGTTTTCATAGTTATCATAATTTTATCGAGAGTAGATTTGTTTTTTTGTAATGCTGTGAAAATTTCGCAGTATAAGAATATTTTAAGATTAGGTCTGTTTATTGTCGTAATTCAAATTATTGCGATGGGTTTCAGTCGGTTTTTCTCGGCTATAAAAGAAATTGAATATTCAAATTTTATCGCGTTTTTTAATTCTGGATTCTGGATACTTCTCCTTTTAGTGTTATGGGGAATTGGCGTTCGAATTACTCTTGTGATTTTTTTTCTGTCGTGGATTGCGGGCTCGTTTTTTACAATTGTATTTGGATTAAAAAAGATAGATTTGTCAAAGTTCCTAAAAGCGAAGATAGATACATCTATAATAAAAAATGCATTTTTATTTGGGGCACCTTTAATTCTTGCCTCTGTCGGATATAATTTGGTGAGTGCCTCCAGCAGTTTTATCCTTTCGCATTATCACACATCAGGTGCAACAGGTTTATATTTCGTTGCTTATAGACCCCTCACTATGATATACGATTTTGTCGCCGCTGTGGGAATGACAGTATTCGTCCCATATATTATCGAGGCTCATAATATTAATGATAATAATAAAAAGAGTTACTATTTAAGCATAATGACAAAATATACATTTATAGCGGCACTCCCCTTGGTTATGGGGATATTGATCGGAAGGGTTGATTTAATCAGATTTATATGCAAACCAGACTACTGGAGTGCAGCAAGTATTATCCCTTTTGTTGTTATTATGCCTTTGATTTATATTTTCATTTATCCTGCATATTATACTCTATATCTTCAAAATAGAACAGTACTGATGGGGGTTGTTTATTTAACTGGAGGATTAATAAGCGTTGGATTGAATTTTTTACTTATACCAAAGTATAAATATTATGGGGCAGCATCTTCTACGGTGTTATCCTTGATCTTCGTTTTTGTAATATTTTACCTTTTAACGTATAAATCACTTAATTTAAGATGGAATTTTATAAAAGTTGGTAAGATTTTATTTATTTCTCTAATTTCAGGATTAATTTCATATATTTTATATCGCTATTTCGATAATTTTTCTGTCGAATTTGTGAGATTGATTTTATTAGGAACTATAATTTTAATATTATACGTGATCGGACTTTATCTTTTTTCGGTCTTTGAATCAAGAGAGATAGAAATTTTTAAGCAATTTGTGAGAAAAGTATTGAAATAATCAGCGATAAATAATGTTTAAAAACAAAAAATATCTTTATGTACTAATAAATTACATCTTAAGTAAATTTAGATGATAAAAGGTTTATTAATAGATCAGGTTAGAAAGTACTAAACTGAAATATATAAAAATTAACATGTAAGAATATTAAAAACTGTGTAATTATTGTTGATGGATAAATCAAAAGAATTGCTAAAACATTCATTGGTTTGTATTTTATACTTATTATTGACATTATTATTTATATATCCAACATATCTTTATTATTCAAATGCAGTATATTCATTTGACGACCCCCAGGATATGATCTGGCATTTGATGTGGGCATATGATAATATTCTAAAAGATTTTGGGCAATTATTTCACGGCAATATATTTTATCCGGTAAAGTATTCATTTATTTTTACAGACCATATGATAGGAACATTAATAATCTTTGCTCCCGCTTATTTTTTGACAAAGAATCCTGTGCTTTCACATAATATTTTAATGTTTTTTCTGACAATTTTATCAGGAATTTCAGTGTATTCTCTTTTTTACTATTGGACAAAAAAGAGATTAGCGTCGTTTTTTACTGGTTTTATTTTTTGCCTTTTCATTTTTTGAATAGATATATAAAAGAGTTTTCGAGCCACTCAAACGGAATATGGTATAATGCATTTTAATATTCCTCTCGAGGCAAATAAGGCAACAATTTGTTGGATTTTAGGAAAAATTTTCAAAAAGAATTTCCAGAAAAAATACAGCGGGCATATTCATTCTTATTCCTTAGATGGAGTGAAATTTGCAAGTAATATTATAAAATCGATTAAAAAATATTCAGATAGAGCTGATTATGTATTCACGAGAGATCAATTTGTCTTAAATTTAGTCACTGAAACAATTGATCCATCCGAGAAAAAAATACTCATTTATGCATCATTATTAAGACTATTTGCAAGCGACGAATCTCGAAAAAGGAGTTGTAGATATTTTAGTAAAAAAAAAATCTAAAATTGTTTGTTTATACTCTGATTTTTTATAGAGAATTAAAAAGAATAATCTAATAGAATTGGAACATTTACTCAATACACGCTATGAGATTGAAGACTATTTCACTTTTGACACTTCTCAACAGAAGTATAAAACAGGTGGGATAGCAGATTGTCATATTTTTGTGTTAAAAGAATAAAAAAATAACCAATGAACTGATGAAAAGAATGTAATAATGAGTGTTGGAAAGTTCGCCTATCCAATCAATAAAGATGTTAAAACGCACTTTTTAATAATCTAATAGTATATGTGCGTTTATGTGTCTGTTCTCAATATTAAATAAAGGAGTTTTATAATTATTATGTCCTTAAAGAAATACTTCATGCCTTGTAACTATTTTTATAACTTATTTAAACTTTTAGGAGCCCATAATTTAATTATCAAACATCAAATCATGCCTGTTTCTTTTGATGATTTAAGTGTATTAAAATGTGTAAAACTTACCTATTTTAATATAGATAGTAGAGAATTTGATAAATGGGTAAAGGAATATTTCCCTAAATTTCATGATCAATTTAAACATATTCGGCATAAGAAGCTAATTGAGTTTTACACTACGTTTACATTGCTCGATGCTCAACCAGACGATGTATTTATGGATGTTGCGGGTGGACTATACACATATTTAGACAAACTCGAAAGCAAAGAAAGATATTTGCAGGACATAATGATATCCCAGGAGCTGAAAAATAGCCTTGGAGAAAAGGTTGAGTATATAGAAAGTGATGTTCGTGAGATAAATCTTCCTGACGATAGTATTGATAAAATTTCCTGTCATCACTCTTTAGAACATTTTCAGGCTGATTCAGACATTTTATTCACAAAGGAAATACAACGTTTACTAAATCTGAATGGTAAATGCTGTGTTCTTCCAATATTTATTGCTGATCGTTACGTAGAGGTAACGAACGCTTTAACATTCAATAAGAAATTTGACAGCAGATTCAAGTTTATTATTGATCCAACTGCAATTATCCCTGGCGGTAAAGAGTCCGGTAAATATTCGAGGATTTATGATTTAAAAGCATTTCAAGAACGAATCCTCAACAATATAGATTATTCTGAGTTCAAAGTTACTATTTCTGAATTACGAATGGATGGAGATGCGGTCCCTGATCTAACATTGAAATGTCACAGAGATATTGCAGCGATTGAACGCCCATATAGGGCAATGGTTATTGAAAGATTTCAGTAGATAGGTTTCGAAGTAATTTAACATACAAGTCTGTCTGGATTCTTTATTTAATTTTTTTACTTAATGATCCTATACAGCAAAAAATTCTTGTAACTTAAACTATATGTTAGGTTGTAAGCAAAATAATATGAAATTCCCTGAAGAAACAGAATTTTTTTAAACAAAAGATTTGTCAAAAGACATTTGAATGTATAAAGACTTATATTATTGCTGATAATATCATCAAAGATATTAGTATTTTTGTTAATCATACTTAAATATAGGATTTTTAAATGAAGGGTGTAATACTTGCAGGCGGACTTGGGAAAAGGCTTTATCCACTTACAAAAATTACAAATAAACACCTTCTGCCTGTATATGACAAGCCGATGATTTATTATCCCCTTGAGTGTTTGATAAAGGCTGGTATTGAGGAGATTATTATTGTAACTGGCGGTAATAACGCCGGTGATTTTTTGCGGCTGCTCGGAAATGGTAAGGAATTTGGATTAAAACACCTTCACTATACCTATCAGGAGGGAGAGGGAGGAATAGCTGCTGCTCTTGCTCTTGCGGAAGACTTTGCAGATAACGAGTGTATATGTGTTGTGCTGGGAGATAATATTATTGAAAAAAATATAAAAAAAGACATTGAAGATTATTCGAAAAAATCCAGAGGTGCAAGGATATTTCTTAAAGAGGTTCCTGATAGGGAGCGATTCGGTGTACCCGAAATCGTGAATGGGAAAATTATTAAGATAGAAGAAAAACCAAAAAATCCTAAATCGAAATATGCAGTAACAGGAATATATATTTATGACTCGAATGTATTTGATATTATTAGAACTCTTGTTCCTTCACAGAGAAATGAACTCGAAATAACGGATGTTAATAACAGATATGTAGAATTGGGGGAGATGACATATTCTATACTTGATGGCTGGTGGGCTGATGCAGGAACCCCGGAATCCCTTTTTAAAGCAAGCAGACTTGTCAGTGAAACCGGGGCAAATAACCTACTTCTTTTGAAAAAGAAGTAGGTAAGAAAACTTATTGATATTCCTTATCCCCCGAGTACTCGGGGGATAAGGAATAAGTCTAAAGTTTCTTTGCTTACTTTCTTTTCAAAGAAAGTAAGTTTGTTTTATCTTTAAAGGTTAATAATGAATATTTTAGTTACAGGTGGAGCGGGATTTATTGGTTCAAATTTTATTCGATATTTACTTGATTTATCTGATGAGTATTTTATTATTAATTTGGATAAATTGACTTATTCTGGAAATCTTGAGAACTTGAAAGATGTTAAAAAAGGGTTTTCTGAGAGATATAAATTTTTGAAGGGTGATATATGCGATAGAGAAAAGGTAAGAGATATAATCAAAAATTATCAGATAGAAGCAATAATAAACTTTGCAGCAGAGACGCATGTTGACAGAAGTATAAAGGAGGGTTCGAAACTTTTTATCAGGACAAATATTCTGGGAACTGAGACATTACTGAGCGAAGGATTATCTGGAAATATAAGATTATATATTCAGATTTCTACCGATGAGGTATACGGGTCTCTGGGTGAAGAAGGGATATTTACCGAGAAAAGCGTTCTTTCTCCTACAAATCCGTATTCGGCATCAAAGGCTAGCGCTGACCTTCTTGCTTTATCATATTTCAGGACTTTTGGATTTCCTGTTATTATTGTAAGGTCGTGTAATAATTTTGGTCCTTATCGATTTCCCGAAAAATTGATTCCCCTTCTTATTACCAATGCTATTGAAGATAAATATCTTCCCATATATGGTGAAGGCAGGAATGTTCGGGAATGGATATTTGTTGAAGATTTTTGCAGAGCCGTGTATATGGTAATGAACAAAAGCAAACTTGGTGAAGTTTATAATATTAGCACTGGGTTCCAGAAAAGGAATATTGAAGTAGCAGAGTTGATATTAAAAAAATTTAATAAGGGGAAAGACCTGATAAGATTTGTCGAGGATAGAAAAGGACACGACTGGAGATATTCGATGGATTTTTCTAAGATTAAAAATGAGATTGGATGGAATCCAGGCATAGATTTTGAAAGGGGACTGGATGATACTATTAGATGGTATTCCGAAAACAGCAGATGGGTAAAAAATGTTAAATCTGGTGAATATCTTAAATATTATGAGAAGTATTACGGGCTTTAATAAGATGTACTTATGAAAGAGAGAGTGTTATTTTTCCGTCCAGACCATATTGGCGATCTCCTTTTGACGACCCCTGCAATTCACTCGCTGAAGAAGAGTTTTCCAGAACTCGATTTGACAGCCGCAGTTGGTTCGGGGTCAGCAGAAATTTTAAAATATAACCCGTACATAGACGATATATCGATAATAAACTTGCCGTGGCTTGCAAGAGATACTAAGGCTTCATACATTGAAATGGTAAAAAAGATTTTTCAATTAAGAAGGTCAAATTATGACCATATTTTCAGTTTCAGGATTGCGGCAAAATCGGCGCTCGTCTCTTATCTTCTTGGGGGTAAAAAAAGATGGGGTTTTGACGTGGTTAAATCAAGATGGGCTTTTACAGACAAGGTCCCATATAACACAAAAAAGCATGTGGTTGAAAATTATCTTGATATAATAGAAACTTTTGGAGCAAAAAGGGAAAATAATGGTCTTGAAATTTTTATCAGAGAAGAAGAGAGGTCAAATTTTATAAAAAGATTTACTCTGCCCGATGATTATGTTGTAATTTCTCCGGGTGCAGGTTATTCTCCGAAATTATGGATTTCTGAAAGGTGGGCAAAAATTGCAGATTGGGTAAGTTTTAATATCCCTGTTGTGATTACTGGAAGCAATTCGGAAAAATCGCTCATAAAAGAAATAACTTCTGAAATGAAAGGAAAATGTGTAAATCTCTGCGGAGAACTTTCAATAAGAGAACTGGCAGTTCTAATAGAAAAATCCAAACTTCTTATATCTGTTGATTCGGCGGCTGTGCATATAGCATCGGCATTAAATACTCCACTTGTGGCATTGTTCGGATTCACTGACCCCGTTCAATGGGGTCCTTACCCAGTGAAAAATACAAATATAGTGATTTTTAAAAGACTTAAAGGTCAAAAATTTGAAAATAGTATGAAAAATATAGAAGTTGAGGACGTAAAAAGAGCGGTTGAACTATTCATTTAGTTTAAAGTTTTTTTGCGCAACTTTTTTTTCAAAAAAAGTTGCAGGAATAAGTAAAAAAATCAAAATATTTAAATTGAAAGATATAGATAAAAATAAAATCGAAAGGATAATGATTCTTGGAGCTGTGGGAATTGGGAATCTACTTTTGTTTTCACCTGCTTTAAAGGCAGTTAGGAGAGAATTTCCAAACGCAAGAATAACTTTGATTGTATTGGGGGATTCATTTAAATATTTGTATGAGGATTCGGATGAGGTCGATGAAATAATGGTTGTTGAGCAAAAGAAGTATCCACAAATTACTGATAAAATTAGATTAATATTGCAACTTCGAAAAAAGAAGTTTAATCTTTCGATTACTACTTTTCCTTCAAATAGATTTGAATATAATCTTCTTCCTTTTTTATCCGGTGCGAAATACAGGATTGCTCATAAATATCCGCTTAAATACTTGCGGTCTCTTTCATTCCTGCAAAATTCTAAGGTAGAGGTTGATATGAATGTTCATGACCTTGAGCAAAATCTGAATCTTTTAAAGCCTCTGGATATTGATTCGGTTATTGAAAAAAAGATATTTTTTAAAATTTCTAATGATAACAGGAAAAAAGCTTTAGAGGTTTTGCATGAAAGAGGATTAAATGATAATAAGACAATATTAGGATTTCACCCCGGTTCAAGTATAGAGAGAGGGATGTATTTTAAGAGGTGGGAAGCGGAGAAGTTTGCAGAATTGGGAAAAAGACTGATCGAAAAATTTGGGCTGAACATTTTAATTTTTGGAGGTCAGGAAGAAAATCCATTAAAGGAGGAGATACAAAGTCTTATTGGGGATGGTTCTTTTGTAGTAAGTGAACTCTCTTTGAAGGATACCGCTGCTCTAATCGAAAAATGCAGGTTATTTGTCAGCAATGATTCGGGATTAATGCATATAGCAGTTGCAGTGGATGTTAAGACTATTGCCATTTTTGGACCTTCAGACCCATTGCGGACCGCACCTTATGGAAATGAGCATGTAATTATCAGGAAAAAAGTTGAATGTTCTCCCTGCTGGTCTATAAAAAATCTGGGTGTGGGGAAGGTTAAATGTAAATACAATCAAAATATTTGTATGGAAAAAATTGAAGTTGATGAAGTTTTTGACGCTGTCTGTAAGTTTTTAGGAAATAAAGATTATAACAAAACTGAATTGTAATAATTGAAATTATTCTTTTTGAAATATTTATCTTTTTAAACAAATTTGTAAATATTTTTTTAATAAAATCTCTATAATCTGTCTAAAAGGTAGTGTCAAAAGTTCTATGAAAAACGAGGATAAAATATGAAACCACAGAGACCACCCTGTGGGCTTGCCCTGTGGGTGTACTATTTGGTAAAATTTTGACAACACCGTCTAAAAAAAGAGGAGATTTATATGAAATGGATAATATATCCACATAAGACAGCCTTCAAAGGTGGACTTTTTATTTTTGCCCTTATAATGATAATGTTAATGTTTTTTTATGTTAAGAATATGGTATCTGATTTAAGAAAAGATTCTCGAGAGGTACTTGAGATGTATGCGAATATATATGCAAAGATAGGAAGTGAGGAATTATCCGAATTTAGTTTTTTGTTTGATGAGATAATTCAGAAGACTAATTTCCCACTTATAGTAACTGACAATAATGGGGAGCCAGATATATGGCAGGGAATAAACATTCCGCCAAATGATAAATCTGAAAAATCACTTGAGAAGGTCAGAAGTCTAATTAGAAAAATGGATAAGGAGTCAGAGCCCATTCCAGTTATGTATGGGGATATGGTTCTTCAGTATCTTCACTATGGTGATTCACAATTAATCAAAAGTCTTGGAATGCTTCCCTATATTCAGATTCTTGGAGTTGGTCTTTTTATTATGATTGGTTTCATTGGATATAATAATATCAGGAGAAGCGAGCAGAGATTTATATGGGTTGGTATGGCTAAAGAGACTGCACATCAACTTGGGACGCCCATATCTTCTCTTATGGGATGGGTGGAGATATTGGAAAACTCAGCCGATGATAAAGAAAAGTATAAAAAAACCATTATCGAAGTGGAAAATGATGTAAAAAGACTCGATAAGATAGCAAACAGGTTCTCATTTATAGGTTCGCCCCCTGAATTAAAGGAAGGAGATATAACAGAATCGGTGAGGGAAGTTATATCTTATATAAGAAGAAGACTGCCCCAGGTCGGCAAAGATGTTCAGATAATCGAAAAATTTGAAGAAATTCCTCATTTATATTTTAATAAGGGATTGTTTGAATGGGTAGTTGAAAACCTTCTTAAGAATTCTTTAGATGCAATTAATAGAGAAAAGGGGAGAATTATTATTTATCTATCGAATGATGAGAAAAAGAAGGGGCGGGTATTTATAGATGTTAAAGATAATGGTAAAGGTATTCATAAGAAACACTGGAAGGAAATATTTAAACCCGGATACACCACGAAAAAGAGGGGATGGGGTCTTGGACTTAGCCTCGCAAAAAGGATTATTGAAGATTATCATAAGGGGGCTCTTTTTGTAAAAGAAAGCAAATTAGGTGAAGGAACAACGATAAGGGTCGCCCTTTCAGCCAAATGAAAATTCTATAATAAGATTTGTTTTTTTATTTGGATTTTGATATATTAATTGAATAAATTTTTCCGTTCGTTTGTATAAAATATAACAGGGGATTACGTAGTTGGAAGATTTAAATACCTTAATAGAGGATATTAAAAAAGGAGATGACAAGGCTTTTAATGAATTGGTTCTAATGTATATGAAAAAAGCCTATTCAGTTGCTTTTCGTTTTATGAGGAATGATGGTGATTCTCAGGATATGGTTCAGGAGGCTTTTTTAAAGGTTTACATTAATATCGATAGTTATAATAAAAAATACAATTTTTCTTCCTGGTTTTACAGGATTCTAATAAATTGCTGTATAAATGCTTTGAAAAAAAGGAGCAGAAGCAGATTCTTATTAGATTCATGGGAAAAGGATAAGACCTTAGAAATTGAAAAACTGGAAATTGGGAGAGATAACTCAATAAGAAACCCTGAAGAAGATTTAATAAAAAAAGAAAAGAATAAAATCATTATGGAAGGTGTATATGCTCTCCCTGAAAAACAGAGGGATATTCTGGTGCTTTATGATATTGAAGGATTTTCTCAGCACGAAATATCAGATATTCTCAACATACCGTTAGGGAGTGTTATGTCTAGACTATTTTATGGAAGAAAAAGATTAAAAAAGTATTTGAGAAAGTTTTTAAAAGAAATATAACTTTATAACAAATAATAACAAGAGTTTAGTTCTATATGATTTCTTGGATAATAGTTTTTATTTTAATAAATGAAAATTATTTTATCGGGAAATGATTAAAATTTTATAAAGTCGGAGATTCAATATGAAATGCAAAGAATTTATTAAGAATATAGTACAATATCAGAAGGGTGAAGTTGATTCATCTTTAAAAGATGAGATGGATTCTCATCTTTCTATATGTGCGAGTTGTAGGGAAGAATTGAATATTTCTAAAGAAATGGCTGAAGTTCTTCATAATGTTAATGTGATAAATAGAGATGATTATTTCTGGAATGATCTTTACAGGAATGTAAGAAATTTGAGGATAGGCTATAGAATAGCAAGAGAAAAATATCCATCTGAATCTTATGTTTTAAGTTTTTGGGATAGATTTTTAAAGCCGGCATTAATGGGGTTCAGTTTTGGGCTTTTGCTGTTTTTATCTTTCCTATACTTCGATTTAAAGTCAGGAGGTTTATTAGGAAGGGGAGAGGCAAGTTTTACAAGCGACGAGATAGAATTTTACATTAATGAACATTCTTTGTCGGAAAATGGAAATATCTTTTCCCAGGAGGGATTAACCTCTGTATTTGTTTCAGTTCAAGAATAAATGATAAAAAAGATTAATGAGAAATTTTTTAAAAATATCTGTTTGCATAATTCTTGTTTGTACGGGAATATTAATTTCCTTAAGTTTAAAATTATTTTCATATCAGAGAAAGGATTTTAAAGCCCTTCTTGAAAAGGTTATTTTGTGCCCGGAGGTGGTCAACTATTGGGGGATTAAGGAGGTTGAAAGTTATCGGGGTGAGCAAAAATTTTATATTAAATATGAAATTATATATCTTGCCCCTGATAGGATGTGGATGAAGTATATAAAGCCAGATAAACTTTCTGACAGAGAGGTAATACGAAGGAATGGAAGATTATATTCTAAAAATAGGAGAAGCGGCAGGTTTTCTCTTGAAAGGGGAAGGTATCCTGTAATCGATTTTGAAATAAAGAAGGAAAATCTGAGGCTCTTATTTAAAAATTATAAAATAAATTTTCACGAGGATGAAATTGTTTCAAACAGAGAAAATGCCGTATTTGAGATAGAATCGAGAAGTTGTAAAAAGCCCAGAATGAACGTATGGATTGATTATGAAACCGGTCTTGTAATGAAATATGAACAGTACTTTGGAGAAAATAAGATAAACAGTTATTGGTTCGATGAAATTAAAATAAATCCCGAAATTGATAAAGATATTTTTTCATTCAAAGAACGTTTTGATAAAAAATCTACCGATTTGAAAGACTATTTTTCATTAGAATCCATTGAAAAGGATGTCGATTTCCCGGTGGTTAAATCAAAAGAGGTTGCCTACGGCTATGTGTTTTATAAGGGGAACATAACTTTAAGGAGAAACAATAAGATAGTGCATCTATTATATACCGATGGATTGGATAATATTTCTATTTTTATGAATAGATTGAGCCGTAGAGACCGCCAAAGGTTTGATGAAGGTGAGATAAAGATAAGAACCGAAAGAGGAAGAACAGTAATCAGCAAAATGGAAAATAATGTTCATCTCAGTCTGATTGGAGGGCTTGAGAAGAAAGATATGATGCAGATTTTCTTTTCTATTAATAATACTGGAAAATGACAATATAAATATATTTATTTATTGTAATTTTAATCTAAAACAATTATATTTAATTAAGTAATAATATAAACAAGCTACTTTTAAAGGGTAGCTTTTTTAATATGAAGTTCAATACAGAGGTTTTATCGTTATCTGCTATTTTTATTGCATGCGCAGTTTCTATTGGATTTATTTTCTCTTCTGTTCCAAATTTGGAATTGATGACTGCGACTATATTTTTGGGCGGATACGTTCTCGGCAGAGTTTGCGGACTGGTTATCGGGTTTTTTTCAGCACTATTATGGTCTTCATTGAACCCCTGGGGTTCGGGTCTCGCATATCCACCGATTTTAGCCGCACAGACTATTAGTTTTGCTGTGGCTGGATTTTCTGGCGGGATTATAAGATTAATCGTGAATCCATCGAAACTTGGTTTTAAAAGTCTGGTTATTCTTGCATTATCCGGCTTCATATTAACTGCATTTTATGATATAGTCACAAATTTGGGCTCTATATTTTTTTCAGGATTTGAACTGAAAATGATGAGAAATATCTTAATTGCAGGTATTCCGCTCTCTTTTTTTCATATTGCTGTAAATACAGTGGTCTTTTTTACGATTCTGCCGTCTTTGATTAAAACATTAAACAAATCAGGATTTCTTAATAAATATTTTGGAAAAAATAGAATATTGTAAAATGGGTATGAAAAGAACCCATTGGAAACCGGTTATAAAGAATCTGAAGTGAAAAAGATTATTTTATTAAAATTTTCTATTTTCCCGGTCAATCTGCATAATTATCCCACTTATACCTATTATCACTATAAATATTGCTATACTGAACGGAATAATTATTTCCATAATAAATCTCTCTTAATTAATAAGAATTTTTTACTCTATTAATAATTTCGACCAACAAGTCCAGTATCTTTAATGTTACAATGTTTAAAAGTGTAAAGATATATTTATTTATATTATTGTTAAGTATAGTCTTTTCAGACAGGATGAACTGCGCTTTTGAACGAACTAACGGAGGAGCCAGAGCAGAAGCATTAGGAGGAGCATTTACCGCTTGTGCAAATGATTACAATTCAATATTTTACAATCCTGCAGGACTCTCGGAATTGACA
>JAUWXV010000212.1 GCA_030616165.1 bacterium
AATTGCCTTATTGTAATCTTCTAAAGATTCTTTATAGTCCTTAAGATGAAAATACAAAATACCTCTGTTGTAATAAGCATTAGCGTGTTCTGGATTTAATTCAATTGCCTTATTGTAATCTTCTAAAGATTCTTTAAAGTCCTTAAGATCATCATACAAAGAACCTCTGTTGTTATAAGCACCAGCGTATTTTGGATTCAATTCAATTGCCTTATTGTAATCTTCTAAAGATTTTTTATATTCCTTAAGATTAGAATATAAATTACCTCTGTTGTTATAAGCCAAATCATATTTCGGATTTAATTCAATTGCCTTATTGTAATTTTCAATAGATTCTTTATATTTATCAAGTTTAGAAAAAGTAAGCCCCATATTGTTATAAATACCTGCATCCCTTGGTCTTAATTTTGATGCGTTTAAATAATAAGCAATTGCCGTTTCATAGTTCAATTTATTATATTCTGAAATGCCCTTATAAAACCAATCAGCAAAAGAGTACTCATTTTCCTTCTTCAATTTTTCAAGTGTATCTCCAAATTCAACTAAATCATCTTTTGATTCTTCTGGCAGTGGTTTAGTTATATCAACATCTTTTATTTTATTTAAACTGCTGAGAGAGTCTTCATAATCAATTCGCAATTTATCTATCTTTTCAAGTCTTTCTTTTGCTTTTGTTTCTAATTCTAAAAGTGATTTATTTACAGATTCTTCTCCTTTTTGCAGAATGTTCTCTTCAATATTTGCTTTTTCTAAATATTCCCTCACAACAACATCAGTTTTTTCTTCAATTGTTTGTTTTATCCATCTAATTATCGTTTTATATCCTAAAAATGTTATGAATGCTAAAAATATTCCTAAAATCCACAAAATTAAATTCATTCGTTCTTTTAAATCATTTTTTTGAATATCAGTCTTTTTTTCTAATGCCTCTAATTGCTTATTTGTCTTATCTTCGATTTGCTTAATCCGTTCTTCAAGAACTTGCAAATTAGTTTGGTTGTTTTTGTCAGTTGCAGTCTGTGCTGTCAGATAATTAGGAATGAGAATAAAAAAAATAACAAAATATATTATTGCTAATCGATTAAATTTCATATCTCCCCTTTTCATAAAATTTTTTAAACATTAAATTGCTTTTGTTCTTTGAAAAATTTTAACATATTTTTAAATATTAAAAAATGAGATTTCTCCACTCCGTCCCCCGAGTACTCGGGGGGCTTCGGTTCCCGCCGGTGGCGGGACAGGCGTAATGACATATAAAAGTGTTGTACAAAATACACGAAAGTGAGAATTCAATTGTATCCTAAGTTTTTAAAAAATATGGATTCCTGCTTTCGCAGGAATGACAAAATTGTTTTTGTTCTTTGAAAAATTTTAAAATATTTTTTTATTTCTATATATCAAGGATTTCGGTTAATAATATGACTCTTTCGACTCCTCTGCCTTCGTCGATGAAATATCCTGTAATTTTGAGGTTTTCTTGGGTTTTTTCGTGTTTGTTTCTTGTCTGATAGCATTTTTCAGCAACCTCAAGTTCTATTTTCGCCGGTGAAGAGGGGAAATTGAAGAATTCGGATGCAATTCTGGTATATATTTCCCTGTTGTCAAATATGGTCAGTACCTGAGGTATGAAGTTGAGCATTCTTCTCGCAATTGCCTCGTAAGAGCAGTTGCTGTATAATTTTTTTAACTCATATAAATCGTTGTTAAAAAGAACCTTCTTAAAATCTATCTCGGGCATAAGGAACTCTGCTGCCATATTATTCGCCATTTTATGTTTTTCATCAATTGTCAACTCATTATTATCGTATAGAATGATTTCAGCGAGTTCGTGTGCAATAGTAAAGTTTTTCCTCTCTTCAGTGTCGTCCGGATTAACGGTTATATACCATTTGCCTTCAACCTTGAATGCCGTTCCCCTCATATCCGACGGATTTTCCTCCTCAAGAATCGTTACACCCATCTCCTCTGCTTTTTTTCTTATATCTACCATTTATAAGGTTTTATAAAAATACTTTTTAATAATAGATAGTTTATTTCAGATTGAGATTTCTCTCCGCCAAAGGCGGATCCGCCTTCGGAGGACACTACGTCTCCCCCGCTGAAAGCGGGAGGGGACTTCGGTCGAAATGACAAAGGTGGATCCAAATAACACGGAGGAGTTGTGCAACATCCACGAAAGTGAGATAACATTATTGTATCTAATCTCATTTTAGTTCTGGATTCCCCCGAGTACTCGGGGGAATGACAGTTGTTGAATTATATTATTGATTATCTAAAAAGTATTTTCGTGAAATCCTATTATAGTTTTTCTATTTTGTATTTAATAATTTTGTTTTCTGGTCGTCCTAACAGGCACCAGATATAATCGGTACCTGAAATGGCAAAATCATCAATCGGAACATCAAGGTAAAATGTCTGCAAATAATTCCCTTCAGAATCGAATTTGTCTATTCTGTTTCCCCTTGTTGTTTCCGTTCCCCTGACAAGGTTATATATATTTCCATCCTGAGATATTTTTATTTGCATTGATATTGTTCTCTTTTTCGCCGTAAACTTTTTTCCCTGCGAATCATCAATTATTGGCGGCGGAATATCATCGGGCAGTCTCCGACTAAATGCCAGGACAGGAATGTTTTCATTATTAAACTTTATTATTTTATAGGGGTATTCATAACTCAAATAGATAGACCCACGATAATCGGAATCAAAACTTGCCTCATTAAAAATCCTTATGATAGTTTCGGATTCGCCTCTCTGTAATATTGGGCAAAAAGCCGAAATTCTTTCTCCATTTTCTGAATATTTATGAATTAAGAAATATTTCCCTATTCCAATAACTAAAAATTCATCATCGAGTGCTTTAACTTTTATCGGGTCAGAAGAGAGTGAAAAACTATTTATAAACGCACCAGAATCCCTGAAGAGATAAATTTTCTTCTTTTGTTTTTCTGCAACTGCAATAATGCCATCAGAATTAATAGATATATCGACAGCAACCGGCGGAAATCCCTTATTTTCGTCTATTGTTCTTAAAAAGTTGCCATCCTGGTCAAAAATCTGGATTCTCTGGTGACCGCTGTCGAGCAGGTAAAGATCGCCAAACTCATCAACCTCAATATCAAGGGGGAGAAAAAATCTATAATTTTCATCATCTTCTCCACCGATTTCTAACTCCTTTACCAGTCTGAACTGCTTGTCTTTTTCGTTTACCCACTTCCCGGATTCCTGGTCTAAAAGAAGTTCGGGCTTATATGAATTAAGATTTTTTATATATTCATCAGTTGGTTTCCACTTTATTTTTTCTTCTTTACCGAGCCTGGTTTTGATAATATTTATGAGTTGTTCTCTTTTAAATAGAGAAATTATACCCAGGGATACAATTATTAATATAAACAATAATTTAAATAATTTCAACTATTTTGCCTCCAATCTTTGTTTCAAAGCCTCATAGATTAAAATCCCTGCTGATGCGGAAGCATTAAGGGATTGGAGCTTGCCGAGCATTGGAATTTTCACGATAAAATCGCACTTTTTTTTAATAAGATTCTGTATTCCTCTTCCTTCGCTGCCGATTATTACTGCGGTGGGAAGTTTAAAATCGACCTCGTAATACATTTTATCTGCCGAAGAATCGCTCCCAACTATCCAGACTCCATTGTCTTTTAACTTTGAAACTGCCTGAGAAATATTAGGGACTACCGAGATTAATAAGTGATAAACAGCCCCTGCTGACGTTTTTACAACGGTTGGATTAATTTTAGCGCATCTTCTTTTAGGGAGAATTATCCCATGAACTCCTGCACCCTCTGCACTTCGGAGGATTGCACCAAGATTTTGCGGGTCCTCAATTCTATTCAGTATTAACAAAAGCGGCGCCTCGTTCTTCTCTTTTGCAAATGAGAGTATATCCTCAATGGTGACATACTGCTTTTCCTTAACCTCTGCAACCACTCCTCCGTGCTTTTGAGTCTTAGAGATTGTCTGAAGTTCCTTTCTGGAAACTTCCTTCAACGATGGTCTCTTATCATAAGATAAATCTTTAATCTCCATTAAAAATTCATCTTTACCTTTCATATTCTCAAAAATATAGACCTTTTTAACGGTGGTTCCGCTTCTTAAAGCCTCAATTACTGCTCTTTTTCCGTAAATTATGTCTTTCATAAGATTATGTGATATAATAATATTAATAATTGCAACCTTTTTGTAAAAAGGTTGCACCAAAAACTTTTAAATTATTTTTAATTCATCCCGATAAATCGGGATGAATTAAAAATGGCTAAATTTTTCTCCTAAAGAAGAGAAATTAAGTTTAAATTTCTTTGTTTATTTTTTCCCCAAAGAAAGCAGGTTCAATTGTCTTAACACTTCATAAGCAATTACACCAAATGCAGTGGCAACGTTTAAAGATTGCTTGATTCCATGCATCGGTATTTCAATTGAATAATCACAGTGCTTAACGATTTCATCAGAAATACCATCGTATTCATTTCCCAGAACAACCGCAAGTGGGAATGTATATTGAAATTTATGAAAATCGATGCTAATATCAGTATGTTCAAGAGCAATAATTCTAATCCCTTCACTTTTTAAACGATTGATTACTTTAATTGTATCCCTTTCATATTCCCAGGGCACACTTTCCACAGCACCAAGTGCCACCTTGTCTATCTCTTTTCTCGGGGGATGTCCTGTATATCCGCATAGATACAACTTCTCACCCCTTATGCCATCCATAGTCCTGAAAATCGAACCGACATTGTAAAGACTGCGGACATTTTCACATACTACCGTTATCGGATTTCGATTTAACTTTTTCAACTCATCCAGTGATAAACATCTGGTTTTGTTTATTTCGTTAAATTTGAGTTTTTTCATAATATAAGAACAAATATTCAGATTTTGAAAATATTTATACAGAGATTTGGTAAATTTTACAATCTCAATATATTTTTCAGTTTTATTTTATTGTTCAAGATAATATTAATCGAAATTTGATACTATGTCATTCTATGCCGAAGCAGAAAGGGCAAACGGCCGTTTGCCCCTACACAAAAAACCATTATAAATTTTATTTTTATGGATTCCCCCGAGTACTCGGGGGAATGACAATACCTGGATTATAGATATATAATTTTATGTTTAAACAAATATTTAAAATGTCTGTATTATATCCATGTTATTTGCGTTACAATACACTATTAGTTTTTATAAAAAATTGATATATCAAATTTGCCAAGGTTTTGATCTATATTAACTTAACAAACCTGTCTATCTCTTCAAATGTATTATAAAAATGGAGAGAGATGCGGATTCCTCCCCCCCTTTGTCCGAGATAGATTTTATTTTTTCTCATTCTTTTGACAAATTCAGCTGGGTCTTCTTCCGGCATAAAATTAATTATGCCGGACATGTGTTCCGGCTTTAATGAACTTCGGATTTCTAATCCTTTCTCCTGAAGTCTATCCATTAAATATCCCGACAGACTTAAAATCCTTTTTTCGATTTCATCCATTCCTATATTTGTAAGGTAATTCATCATCTCCGTAAGTGCAACCTTTCCAGGGATATTTTCTGTGCTGAAGCCAAATTTTTCAATAGAATTCTCATCAATCTCATAATACCTGACAAAATCCATCCCCGTAATATAATCCCTATCCGCACTTTCTTTATCCTTTATTCCTGCAAAACCTCCAAAGGGATTTTCTAATTCACCTATTATACCCTTTTTAACATAAAAAATTCCATACCCGTAAAGAGAACTCATCCATTTGTGCCCTCCACAAGCAAGAATATCAATATCCATATCCTTAACATCAACCTTCACAGCACCGAGCGATTGAATGGCATCTACGATTAAAAATGCCGAATTTTTATGGGCAATTCCAGCAATCTTTTTCAGGTTATGTCTGAATCCATTTACAAACTCGACATGAGACAAGACTATTGCTTTCGTATTTTCATCGACAATCGCTTCAATATTTTCGGGAGGAATTCCCCATCCTTTCCGTTTTGCGACCCTCACCTCGCAGGCTCTTTTCTCTGCCTGATAAAAAACTGTCTGTGGAAGTGAGACATATTCAAGTTCATTTATAATAACATTATCCCCCTCCTTCAATCCAATTCCGTAAACTGCAATGCACAATCCATGCGTAGCACTGATAACTCCCGTAACCTCATCTTCATCACAGTTTATCATCTTTACAGCTGCCTTCTTCCACTCCTCATCTATTTCCTGGATATTGCCGAGATACCCTGTCTCAAATGACGACTGCCATTTAATTATCTTTTCAAATGACTTTCTCAAAATTGATTCGGGCATATACGATGTCGATGCGCTGTTGAACCAAATCTCTGTATCCTTCTGATTAAAGTCCCTTCGAATCTTTTCAATATTCATTGAACGTTCCTTATTTTTTAATAAAAGATAAAT
>JAUWXV010000124.1 GCA_030616165.1 bacterium
ACCAAAATTCAAAAATTAAAAAAGTCTTTTAAAAACATTAATGCCTGTAATTACCCGTTAAATTATAATAAAAAACGAAATTATTTTGCTTCAGCAAACAATTCATTTTTTAAAAAATAGAAAATTTCAAAATTTACCAAAATTTGTAAAGATAAAAAGTATTATAAAATCAAACTAAATTATAGATTATACGATGAAAAATAAGACTTATCTCAAAGCTGCTTTTGATGGGATAACAGATTTAATATTTATTATGGATAAGAATTTTAAAATAACTTTTGTAAACAAGGCATTGATGGAGTTTTTTAGTATTGATAACAATGAAGTTATCGGTAAGAAATGTTATGAAATTCTCCACCACAGGGGGGATATTTGTGAAAACTGCCCGGGAGAGAAAACAAAAGAATCTAAAGATATAACTATAACTGAAAAATCGATAAAGGGTGAGATACTTAAATACTGGACATATCCTGTGTTTAATGGTGAAAAAGAACTTGTGAGTGTTGTATCTTATGGGAGAAATATTACTAATCAGAAGCGGATTGAACAGCAGTTAATACAATCTGAGAAGCTAACAGGAATAGGGCGGCTTGCGGCAGGTGTTGCCCATGAACTTAACAATCCTCTCGCTTCAATTTTAGGATTTTCTGAACTGATGCTGGAATCTATTGGTAAGGACAGCCCTTTACATGAGTTTTTAATAGATATAATAGAAAGTGCGAACCAGAGTAAAAAAATTGTAACAGGTCTTTTGGAGTATGCCCGTCAGTCAGTTTCAAAAACGGGTTCACATAATATAATAAAGGTGATAGATAGAACAGTTTCTCTGGTCAAACATACATTAAAGGTAAAAGAAATCAGTGTTATAGTAGATAATGAAGAAGATTTGCCAGGGATTAAAGTAGATATGCAAAAAACAATACAGGTATTTTTGAATATAATTACTAATGCAATCGATTCAATGCCTGATGGAGGGAAGTTATTTATTAAAACCAGAAAAGAATCGGACAAATATATTTCAGTGGGTTTTCGTGATTCGGGGATTGGAATACCTGAAGAAAATTTAAATAAAATATTTGACCCATTTTTTACCATAAAAGAGGCGGGGATAGGTACAGGATTAGGACTCTCAATATGTCTTGGAATTATTGAACAGCAGAATGGAAAGATAGATGTAAAAAGTGAGTTTGGAAAAGGAACTACATTTAAAATATCATTACCTATCGAATATTAATATTTGGGAATGGAAAATATGAAAGGAAAGATTCTTGTTGTAGATGATGATGCAAAGATACGGAAATTATGTTCCAACGCATTGAGCAGGCAAGGATATAAAGTTTCTGCTGCAAGAGATGCTGAGGAAGCACTAAAAATTTTTAATGAAAAGCAGTTCGACCTTGCACTTTTGGATATAGTTATGCCTAAAATTGATGGGATAGAACTGCTGAAAATGTTAAAAAAAATGGATAATAATCTGCTGGTTATAATGATAACCGGATATCCCCAGATTGAAACCGCTGTTAAGGCTATTAAGCAGGGAGCGTACGATTATATAGCCAAACCTTTTTCCCTGGACGAAATCCGTCTTGCGGTTAAAAGAGCATTTGACTATAATCATACTTTACAAGAAAATTTACAGCTTAAGGAAGAACTACAAAAAGGGTATAGGTCAAGTGAACTAATCGGAAGCAGCCCGAAGATGCTTGAGATTTACAGGGCTATTGAAAATGTGAAAGGAACAGACTGTACGGTCCTTATAGAGGGTGAAAGTGGCACAGGTAAAGAAGTTTTAGCCCGAACAATTCATAATTATAGTGAACGTTCAGATAAACCGTTTATAGTGATAAACTGCGGAGCACTTCCTGAGACTCTCCTTGAAAGTGAACTTTTTGGGCATGAGAAAGGCGCCTTTACCGGTGCTGTTAGGTATAAAAAAGGATTATTCGAGGCAGCAAATGAAGGGACAATATTTCTTGATGAAGTTAGTGAAACAAGTCCCGCAATGCAGGTCAAACTCCTGCGTATACTCGACGATAAAGTATCAAGAAGGATAGGTTCAACGAAAGATATTAAGTTAGACATAAGATTAATTGCCGCTACAAATAAAAATCTGATAAATGAGGTTAAAAAGGAGAATTTCAGAGAAGACCTTTATTACCGCCTTAACATAATTTTAATACGGATGCCTTCTCTTAGAGAAAGAAAACAGGATATACCAATCCTGTTAAAACACTTTCTCCGTATGTACAATGTAAAATATTCCAAAGAAATTACAGGATTCTCAAAGGAAGCTATGGAACTTTTAAAGATGTATGACTATCCCGGGAATGTAAGGGAACTCGAAAATATTATAGAAGGTGTGGTTATCCTTTCAGAAGATAAAATAATACAAAAGGATATTTTACCCGAGATTACAAAAAATCAATTTGCAGTCATTGCAGAAAATAACTTTGAACTTGAACATGCCGAAAAAATCCACATTATTCGTATTCTTGAATTTGTGAACTATCAAAAGACTAAAGCGGCAAATCTTTTGGGCATCGATAGAAAAACCCTTTATCAGAAAATTAAGAAATATGGACTTTGAATCAAGTAGTGGGGATAATATCCACATTTATTGTGGCATATATCCACGCTTCAACTGTATTGATATTTATTGATTTACAAAGATTTGCAAGAATTATTGTGGAATAATTCCTCAATTTCAAAATAAGAGATTTTACCGAGAGAAATCTTCTTAATTCTAATATATTGTAAAAAAGCCATTTAGCAGATGCTGAATGGCTTTTTTTTATTTTGTAAATTCTGGTATGGATTTTGAAGTATATTATGTGGTTAAAATGGAGGGCAAGGTATGTTAAAGGTTTTAATAGCCGATAGGGATCCCCATTCACGGGAATTTCTTCTGGCTTTATGTAAGGGCAAAGGATATGAAGTCGAGGTAGCGGGAAATTCTGGAGATGCTTTGAGAAAAATACAGGATGAAGGAATAGATGTAATATTCTTGGATTGTGACCTACCGGGGATGAATATAGTCGACCTTGTATCCGTGATAAACGAGTTAAAGAGGGATTTGCCTGTCATAATAACTGCAGAGCAGCCAAATAACACAATAGAGATTCAGGTGCGGTCAAAAAAAATATTTTACTTTGCTGACAAGCCTCTCGAGTCTAATGAAATCGAAAAGGTGATGAATGCTGTGGTTGATAAAATTGCATCAAAAGAATTAGTAAAAAAATATAAAGTGATTGAGGATAAAGTTAAAGTAGTGGGTGAAGAGCGAGTTGAAAGAGTTGAAAAGCGGGCTAAAAAAGATGAAATGATTAAGTTGAAAGAAGAATATGATACCCATAAAAAACAGGTACCTGAGAAACTGAAATCATATAAGAATCAGTTATTCGAAACGATATCGGAAACAGGCTCAGCAGCTGCGAGAAAAATTCAGGATGCAGATAGGACAATATCAAAGGCAGTTGGAAACGTACCTGTGCCGAAGTTAGAATTCTTTCGAAGAACTTTAACCAGACCGATATCATTCATTGACAATTCTATGAATAAATTAAGCAAACAGATTACGAATATTTTTATCATGAAGAAAAAAAAATGAAGTTTAAATAAGAAATAGGGAGGAAACAAAGTTATGTCAAATATAATCGCAGGATTAGTAGCAGTAGTGTTGGGAATTTGGGGATTGTTAGTATGGTGGGAGGATTTTGGTGAGGTTATGAGAGGTTTTATACCATTTGCACTTATAGTTATAGGCCTTTTATCTTTAGCATCTAAATATAATAATCGGAAAAAGGAAGAGCAAACTGGATGACATTTAAATTTTCTCCTTTTAATAAATTGTATAATAGGAAAATTTTATCATTCTGAAAAAAATGAAATCAAAAAGGTCTTCAAAAAAGTGCATCAATCCCTGGTTCAGGTTTTTAGTGATTTTTATTATTGCTTCTTTGACAATATTTGCAATGTTTGCGATAAAGTCAAAGCATATGAAATTCGAGTATACAATTATGTCTGAAGATGATAAGAATTATAATGAAAATGTTCTTATCACCTCAACAGGTAACAGACTTAAATTTCCGGTTGCCGTGCAGTTTGAGACCTGTAAGTATTATATAGTTGTGAATCCATCAACCGGCAAATATTCGAGTTTATCAAACGATTCGAAGTTTTATAATAAAAGTCAAATTGAAAACTTAATCAGAGATAATAATGTGGGAATAGTTATTACCGGGACAATGAATCTTGATACTTATCAGGTGCTCGAGTCATCATATGTGGACATGTATACCGGATTAAGTGGAACAGGGAAAGAAGCCTTAAAGATGTACCGTGAGAATAAACTTGTAAAATTCACCGATTCGAAGGGTAGAACAGAAAAGATGAGTGTATCTAATAAATCAAAGAAAGTTGATTCAACAAAGAGGATAGTTTTTTAGAATAAACATTAATGCTCATTTGGAGAACCACGAAAAATGAAAATATATTCTATTTTCTGGATTAATTATGTAAGTGCAGATTTAATAAAAATTAATATAAAGGGCTTGATAAATCAAGCCCCTACAATTATAATGGTAACATTTGTAGGGGTTCGATTTATCGAACCCGATAATTAAAATATTCATATTCATTTAATCTAAAAATATATTCTAATATTCTATTTTCGAACTAAAAAAATGTTAAATATATTCAAAAACAATAATAAATTCTGTGATTCATCAATTAAACCATGGGTCTTCTTTCTAATAATTTCTGCTGTGCTGGTTATAGGATGGGGAATTTATAAGAGAGAGAGTGTTGAACCTGAGAATTTAACGGAAAATTTGAGTGAGCAGTTTAACCAGAATCCAGCAGTATTGACAAATAATCCAACTCCTCAATCGGCAGATAAGACAATCTATACTGCAATTACCAAAGCAACACCACAGGGCTCCAGCACATTGATAACGAACATCGATAGATTCAACATGCAGGAGTCGTATAAACGTATAATTGCCTCTGTGCGACCAACAGTTGTTAATATTAAAGCCACAAAGGTCATCACGAACGATAATTTGTCTCCACCTTCAATTAATATGAATATAAGGTTTGTCGATCCATTTGGAGTAGATGCTCCGGCGAATACCAAAAGTATATATGAAAGTGTGGGGTCAGGAATAATTGTCAGTCCTCAAGGACATATTTTAACTAATTATCATGTTATAGCCAATTCAAATAAGATACTTGTTACGGTTTTTGGTATGGGGAAGCAAAATTATCCAGCCAGAATTATTGACCATCATGCCGATACAGATTTAACACTATTAAAAATTGAGGCGGCAGATGATTTTAAACCAGCCCAACTCGGTAACTCTGACCTTGTTGAGGTGGGTGATTGGGTTTTAGCATTTGGAAGCCCCTTTGGGTTAGAACAGACTGTTACCTCAGGTATTGTCAGTGGGAAAAGGAAGACACTCGTTATTGAGGGTATAAAATATGAAAATATGATACAAACCGATGCGCCGATTAACCGTGGGAGCAGTGGTGGACCATTGGTCAATTTGAACGGTGAGGTAATAGGCATAAATACGGCGATTTATGCGCCAACTGGTGTGTTCAGCGGGACTGGCTTTGCAATGCCGATAAACCAGGTCAAAAGATTTCTTTCTGCCCATAATATCATCTCTGCTGGAGATTTAATTCAAGTGAACAATCCTTCAATCCAATATGGTCAGGGATGGCTGGGAATTGAGATTCAGCCTGTTGACAGGACTATTGCTCATCAGTTTGGACTGCCGTATATCGGGGGGGTATTAGTTAACAGGGTAGTATATAATTCACCAGCATGGAATGAAGGATTAGAACGCGGTGACGTCATTCTTGAATTTGATGGAAGAAAAATTTCAAGTATGAAAAGGTTAGAAAATTTAATTGCGGACCTGAGTCCGACCGAAAAGGTTAAATTGCTTGTTTTCAGAGATAAAAAATTAAAAGAATTTTTTGCAACTTTATCTGAAATGCCAGAAAACATTGAGTTTGTAAAATAATTCACGGGGTAATATCGAAAGTTTTAAGATTAAAATAAAAACCAAAGAACTTGGAAAGTTTAAAAAATGCCAATAATCTCTATGATTTTAGAGGAGAAAATAAAAAATGAATAAACGTGTTCCTGCTTCAAAAGGCACGGCACAATATTTAATTTTTGCGGCTTTTGCTTTAGTTTTAGTCCTTATTTTATCAGCGATGATTGCAGGAAGTTCCGAAAATAAATATTCTGCTGAATGGAATGCTTCAGGGAAGGTACAAAATGGTGTATTTGTAGAGAGGGATTGGTTCAGTGTTGATGTTAAAGATATAGATAATGAACTTGCTCGCAAATATAATTTGCCGCTGGAGATTAAAGGTATCGTAGTTACAGAGGTCGAAGGAAACAGAGATTTAAAAACCAGGTTAAGAAAGGGTGACCTGATTAGAGGGATTAATAGAATAAAGACTGATGATATCAGGGATTTCCGCAGTGCATCACGAAAGATTAATCCAAATAATGGACTCCTTCTTGATATTGTTAGGGATGGTTATCCTACGTATGTTACAATCCCCGGAATAGATGAAACTATAGGAAATAACAATCAAACTGTAAAATGGCAGAACCCGGACCCATTTCAAATGGCAGAAATTGCCCCCATTTTAGGAAAAAATCTCGGGACAGGTATGGCTTTTGAAGGTGGTGGAATCGGAAAGGAGATTGAAAACTGGATTAATAGTAATACAGGTGGTTATTATGTTTGTTTGAGATGCGGAACTATGGTACCATATAATGAAAACCTGAAGTATAAAAATATATATTGCCCAAATTGTTCGAATATAATGTTCTTAAAGTAAAATTGTTTTTTATAAAGGAGAATTATAATGGGAAATGGATTTAAAGGAGTTTACGACAAAGACATATTACCTGTAATAACGACATTTATAATTATTCTCATTGCTGTGATTGGATTATATGCTATGCTATACGGCTCAAGATATGGAGATAACTTTGATGTTGGTAATTTCCGCTGTGGAAAGATTGCAATAGCCGCTGATGGGAGAGGTATCAACTCAAATGTTTCAGAGCAGTTTGCCAGGGCAAAGCATTTTCTTATTGTTGAACCTTTTACAGGAAAATATAAATCTATACAGAATCCATATAGAAATCTCGATAGTGAGGCGGGGATTCGCGCGGCACAGCTAATTTCTGGTGAAACAGAGGAGGCTGTTATTACAAATAATATTGGACCAAATGCATATGGACTGTTAAATGGATTAGGAATAAAAGTTTATACTGTAAAATCCGGCACCGTAAAAGATGCAGTAAAAAAGTTTAAAGAAGTCAGGTTAACTGAAACTGCAAATGCAACGGTACCGCAATTTTACGGGAAGAATACTGTTCTTGCTAATGGAGGTTATTATACATGCCCGAACTGTTATACAAGGATGCCCTGTCCGCAAAACTATAATGGGGGATTACCCTGTCCAAGCTGTGGGGTGATAATGAATCAAGTGCTGGGTGGATTAGGTGGATTGTTTCCATCTACAAGCATTGCAGGGACAAATTTAAGTGTTGCAGGTGGTTTCGGATTGGGACTCGGACCTGTAGGAAATCTTATATGTCCAAACTGTGGGATGGTTATACCACATCAGAGGGGTGTGCCCTCCTATACGGTTCACTGCCCTGAATGTGGAACCACAATGGTAAGACAATTTCCTGCAAACATACAAACGGCATTTAACACAGCGAACAATAATCAAACTAATGCTGCACCTCCCATTACAATTGATGCCGTGATGAAACATGCATACAGAGGTGTATGCAGTAAATGCCATACCATTGTCGATAGAGCGGCAGATGTTAATACCGGTAATATTATAGGAACAGCATACAGGATTGGACCCGGCGGATGTATTTTAAGATAAAATTAGAAGATATATGATTAAGATGATTATATGATGTTTTAAATAAATGTTTATTAATTTCTTAGTTTATTCTGAGTAATTAATTAAACATAACACCAAAACAATTAAAAAAGGAGGATTAAAAATGTTTGAAGGCTCAATTATATTATGGATAGCATTTGCTCTTATAACTGCTTTTATAGCGGCGAAAAAGAACAGGTCTTTTCTTGGTTGGCTGATTATTGGATTGGTTGTGCCCATCATAGGATTTATTCTGATACTCGTATTGCCAAGGGGTGAGGTGGAAAAAACTAAGAGAGCTAAGGAAGCAACTGCGTAGGGAATTCGATGTTGTTTAAGGGATATATTCAGTATTCCAGAATCCCTGCGTATAGAACAGTAATAATAAGTACTAAGTTATATGCCAAGTATGTCCCGCGAAAATCGGGACTGCTTGACATTAATGCGTGCTGCATAATTATCAAATAGAACCTTAGGTTTCTCTAATAATGGGTAAGCAGGGTCAGCATAGTTTTCTAATTGTAAATATACCCAATCAAGTAACAGTCTCCTGGGAAAGATTATTGTGCAGCATGCACTTTAAATAAAAAAAATTAATATGTCAGAAAAAAATATATATCGTAAAATATCCGTTGTAACAATTGTAATTCTGGGCATCATAATTTTTGCTTCATTAGTTGGTATCGGGATTGGTGAGGCTTATTGGTATGGATTATCTGTGGATCCGCTGAACCAAAAATACAGAGAACATTATAATCTATCTCCGTATGATACCGGAGTCGTTGTTGTTGGAGTTAAAGGAAAAGCAGAAAAAGCAGGCATTAAAGAGGGTGATTTAATTATCGGAATAAATGGAACGAGGGTTTATGATATAAAATCATTTCTATCTTCGGCTAAAGCTGCAAAAAACAGTAGTAATATTGTACTGGATTTAAAAAAGGGTGGGAGGCAGATGAGTTTTTCACTACCAGGGGAAAAATATGATAAAGGAAGGATTGCTGATGCTTCGCAGGTGAATTTAGGATTATTCACAGGAAGTCCTTTATACCTTACTGCCGGTAATAATACGGTGGGTGGAGCGGTTCAAATTCCAAGAATTCCGACCGAGGGAAATTGGTTAGGAATGGAACTTGAGGGGATTACGTCGGGAACAATCAGGGAATTGAATCTACCTGCCAGCCAGACAGGTGTATTTGTTGACGATGTGCCACCTAATAGTCTCGCGGAAAAAGGCGGATTGAAAAATGGAGATATTATCAGGTCTATCAATGGGCAGTTAATTATTAATATGGCAGATTATATTAAGGCAACAAATAATCAGCAAATAAAAACAGCAAATCTCGAGGTTGTGCGGAATGGTAAACTTATTCTTTTGACAATTCCTGCGGCAGAAGTCGGTGTTCCGCAATTTTCGGGGATTCAGCCAAAAACAAATTTAGTTCCATCTATAACAATCGATGCAGTTATGCCTCATGCATATCGGGGGGTGTGCGTTAATTGTCATAAAATAATCGGGAGTTCGGTATTGAATAATATGCCGGTTAATTCTCCACTAAGAACAATTATTCCGGATAACACGGGCCTTCCGAGTCCTGCTCAGCAGAAAGCGGCACAGAAAGTCTTGGTTGAGGGGCATTGGCTCGGAATGGAACTGATTCCTTTAACATCCGAACTTGTAGTAGAATACAAATTACCCAAAGGTGTGGCAGGTTTGCTTGTGGATGAAGTTACATTAGAGTCAGCCGAATCAGGACTTCTTGCCGGGGATGTTTTACAGAGCATTAATGGCTATCCTGTCAAAACACTTGATGATTTTGCAAAAGTTACGAGAAAGATTGAATCTCTCAGGGAAGTTCGTCTTGGGGTTTTACGGAATGGGAATCCATTATTTCTTTCACTTCAATCAAGTTGGGGGAAACTTGGAGTATCACAGAATGAAGCCGCTCAACCTATACAGCCGGGCGCTATTAGTCCGCATAGAGATAGGGGACGTCCTTGCACTGACTGTCATATAATAATGAAGAATGGGGGGCAGTTGCCCACGGATGCGGGAGATATTTTACCGAATCCCCCGCCGATTAGAGGTAGTGTAAATCCTCCACATTCTTATAGAGGGAAATGTAATACTTGTCATACAATTCTTAGATAAGTTTAAAAAACTTCGGGATGGATATATGTTTAAATTAATTATCACCGTAATAATAACAGTATTAGTTGTAATATTTGCAGCACAAAACTTCTACAGTGTTCCAATCAGGTTTTTTACAAGTGAACCTCTTCAGATACGCCTGATATTTCTGATATTTACATCGATATTAATAGGTGCAATGATTCCTACATTTTATAGTATGATAAGAAGGATAAACAAGATTAGAACTGAAAAGGAAATCCAGAGTAGCGAAGAAATTTTTGAAGTCGAGGATTAAATTAATATTACCAGATATGAAATGCAGTAATTGTAATACATGCAATGCTCGTGTCGGGTGGATAGGGCTTGTGGTAGGCATTTTAATCGGTGCGTTTACTATATTAATGGGATTACTGAGTCACAGTAAAGCATTGATCGCAGTATCTTTATGTTTGGGAATAGACGTTGCTACAGCAATGACTGTAATTTTTGGTCTTAAAATATCGAAAAAACCGATTGATTTAAAACATCCTTACGGGCACGGGAAAATTGAATCTGTTGCGGTCGGAGGAATAAGTTTATTATTGATATTAAGTGCAGTTTTACTTTTTTTAATTTCTGTAAAAAGTATATATCAAGGTGAAGAAGGACCTAAACAAATTCTTACACTCATTGCTGCTTTAGTTGC
>JAUWXV010000015.1 GCA_030616165.1 bacterium
GAAATTTATACCAATTAACAAAATAATTATAAAAAGATTGTAAAATTATCTAACCGTTTTAACGGTTTTAGAATTAATTTAGAAAGTGTCTATTTCAATCATAATAAATAAATTATAAATTATTTAAATAGTGTAAATAAATTAAAAAATATTAAATAGTTATAATTCTACTTTCTTATATATTTCTTCAACTAATTTGGAGAAGAACCAAAAAAAATTGAGTCATATTCCTTATACTCTTTCTGTTTATAGGAAAAAATTCTCATCCTCTTTTAATAATCAGGCGAAAGCATATACAAGTATTACGGAGTAAAAATGCAATATAACGATATTCTAAAGAAATTGAAAGCATTGTCTAATCCTGAAGCAGTTGAGGGTATGGCGCGGTTTGGAATAAACCCAGAGAATACCTATGGTGTTTCAATCCCTAACTTGAGAAAGATTGCCAATGAAACAGGAAAAACCCATACTCTTGCTCAAAAACTTTGGGCGTCAGGAATCCATGAAGCCCGAATACTTGCCAGTATGATTGATGAACCTACAGCGGTGTTTGAGGAGCAAATGGAAAGATGGGTAAAAGACTTTGATTCCTGGGATGTCTGTGACCAGTGTTGTATGAATCTCTTTGAGAAGACTAAATTCGCATATCATAAGTGTGTTGAATGGAGTTCAAATAAACAGGAATTTGTTAAGAGAGCAGGATTTGTATTGATGGCTCGCTTGGCTGTTAGCGATAAGAAAGCGAGAGATGAACAATTTGTGAATTTTTTTCCAATCATAAAAAGGGAGTCGGTTGATAACAGAAACTTTGTCAAGAAGGGAGTTAATTGGGCTTTGAGACAAATCGGAAAAAGAAACCGCAATCTGAATAAGATTGCTATCAGAACAGCGAAAGAGATTCAGGAAATAGATTCAAAAAGTTCCAAATGGATTGCTTCTGATGCCATTCGAGAATTAACAGATGAAAAGATTCAAAAGAGGTTGAGTAATTGAAAGGCTACAATACACTGAGCATAGATTTGCCTTTTGCAATTTCTATAATTAAAAATAATATATTTATGATTTATTCAATACCATCAATGTTTCTACCCCCTGACTAAAGTCAGGGGTTAATAAGCCTGAGGCTTATTAATGAAAGGTTTGCCAATTACAAAATATCATTAACCCCTCGATAAATCGAGGGGATTATAAAACGGCATTAAAATTATTAAAGGAGAAAAGCGGATGAAACAAACAAAAAACACTCTTAGAAAGAAAATATCTCGTCGTAAGTTTCTTTCCGAAATAACATCAGCAGGGACAATGGCGGGGATTTATGGGTTTGGAAGAAAATATAATAGTCCTTTGAAAAATAAGAGAGAAGCACCACCTAAAAATGGAAGTTTAAAAAACATTCGCATAAAATCGGTTGACTCAAACTTTGAAAGAGACCCATTAATCCGACCGTTTGGCTTTAAAGGCGGATATATGACTGAAATATGGCAGACCGCAGCATTACTGGAAACAGATTCAGGTTATAAAGAAATAGGACTCTGCACACAAAGCGTATTATGGTCTGATGCAGAAGTGTTTGCTGCCCATACAGAATCTGCGGGAAACGCAATAATGTATTTAATGCTTGAATATGCTCTCCAAAAATCAAAAGGTTCAACATTTAAAAACCCGATTGAACTTATGGAAAATCTTTTACCAGATACGTATGAATACGGCAAAAAAATAACTCAAAATAAAAATTTGCGAAAAACTTTTGCCTTGAATGCTCTATTAGCATTAGATAATGCTGCATGGCTGGTCTATGCAAAGGAAAATGAATTTAAAAGTTTCGATGAAATGATTCCGGAATTTTATAGAGATGGTCTATCATACAAACACAAAAAAATTGCCAGCATTCCGTTAATGTCTTATGCTGTACCTATAAGTGAAATAAAAGAGGCGGTGGATGATGGATATTTTGTCATGAAGATTAAAATTGGTCAGCCTGGAACACAGGAAGAAATGCTCGAAAAGGATAAAAATAGAATAGAAGAAATCCATAAGGCAATTGGAGATAAAGAGATACCACATACAAAAGATGGAAAGATTCCATACTACTTCGACGCTAATGGGAGATATGAAAAGAAAGAAACACTATTGAGACTTTTAGACCATGCTGAAAAAATCGGAGCATTAGACCAGATTGTTATAATAGAAGAGCCTTTCCCTGAAGAATACGAAGTTGATGTAAGCGACATTGGAGTCCGCATAGCTGCCGATGAAAGTGCACACACAGATGAAGATGCCGAAAAAAGAATTCAAATGGGATATAGTGCAATCGCTGTTAAGGCTATCGCAAAGACCCTAAGTATGACTCTAAAAATAATAAAAGTTGCCCACAAGCATGGTATCCCCTGTTTCTGTGCAGACTTAACGGTTAATCCTATTCTTGTTGATTGGAATAAGAATGTAGCGGCAAGACTGGCACCATTCCCGGAACTCGGATTAGGTCTGCTCGAAACAAACGGTCACCAGAACTATGCCAACTGGGATAAAATGCGAAGTTATCACCCCTGCACCGGTGCATCCTGGACTATTACAAAAAAGGGCGTTTTTAATTTAAATGATGATTTCTACAAAGAGAGCGGTGGTATTTTTAGGCAGTCAGACCATTACATGAATTTGTTTATTAAGAAAAAATAAAGTGCGGTCGGTTTTTCTAATTCACAATTAATAAATTAAAAAATATGCTTTTTAATTAGCATCCCTTATTTCTTTTAGCAAGAAATAGAAAAATCGCTTCCTTTGATAATTAAAAATAAGAGTAATAATTAATGAGATTGCTTCGTTACTTCGTTCCTCGCAATGACAATTTATACTTTTCATTCCGAGCGATGCCGAAAAATTTCATTCTTTATGTTATAGATAATACTTTAAAAAACGAGATTTCTCGATTCCGTCCTCTCTCGCTGAAAGCGGGAGAGAAATACGCTCGAAATGACAGATTGTTTTTTTTATATTATCATTTGTAATATTGAAACTCAATTAACTTTTTGTACATACAAATTTACTAAAGAACATTATTTATATTTATTCTATAAATCTGTTTATTTATTTTAATAATATTAAAAAAGGGAGAAAGAAATGGTACCAAAAAATAATAATGAGGGAAAAAATGAATTATCTGCCAAAGAAATATATAGTGACCTAGTCCAATTAGTTAAACATTCAGAGTTGCTTAGATGGAACCGCTTCCATAATTATCTTATGATAAATTCTATATTAGTTGTTGCTTGGGCAATAATATATGTATCTGAACAATGTTCTCCTATAAAAATATTTGTTTTAATAGGAATTTGCATTCTTGGTGGTATCAGCGGTATAGTATGGTCAGGCTTGGGCTACCGTAGTTGTAAGTTTCACAATAGATTTCTTAAAATGGCAAAAGAACTAGAAAATAAGCACATTACATTTCCAAAAAAACTAAATGAAAAATACAAAATTATGAATGAAACTGATGAAATGAGAGAGAGCTTAAAGTACAAAATATTCAGTTCATGGAATATTCTAAGAATTGGTCCATGTTGTTTCACAGTTTTCTACATTCTATTATTATTCGTCAATTTGCCAACTGTAATGTAAAAAGTTCATAATTGATATAAAGTTTATGAAAGATAAAGTAATATTGATAACTTTATTAATTTGATTTATTTCTATTTTTTAGGCAGAGCACGTGTTGCTCCGGTTGTAATACCTCCATCAACTAAAATAGTCTGACCTGTAATATATTCACTCTCGTCAGAGGCGAGGAAAACAATAGTTCCATCAAGGTCGTTCGGCTTACCAGGACGTTTGAGAGGAATACGGTCACAGATATATTCCACCCATTCCTTATCTTCATACAGCACAGCGTTTAGTTCAGTTTTAAACCATCCCGGAGCAAGACAGTTGACCGTAATCCCGTACTTACCAAATTCATCCGCAAGACTCATAGTAAGTTGTTTCGTTCCGCCTTTACTTGCACAATAAGGCGCCATTCCAGCATAACCAAACACGCTCGTAACTGAACCGATATTAATGATTCTCCCATATTTTCTCGGTATCATCTTCCGTGCAGCCGCCCGGGCAGTAAAAAATGTTCCCCGCAAATTTGTGTCAAGAATAAGATTCCAGTCATCCCATGTTACATCCAAAGAGGGCTTACGGACGTTACAGCCGGCACTGTTGACGAGTATATCAATTTTACCATAGGTATTGTATGCGTCTTCAACCATTCTTTGAATACTATCATAGTCACGAACATCCAATTGCAGTGGAACAGCCCTGCGACCAAGTCCTTCAATTTCTGTTTTAAATGATTCAAGTGATTCCGGATTACGGCTTGTAATAATAAGGTCAGCCCCAGCCCGCGCCAGGGCTCTTCCAAAATACTGTCCGAGCCCGCGACTTGCACCGGTTATAATAGCAACTTTTCCGCTTAAATCAAAAAATTTATTATTCATTGTTTTTCCACCATCTGATTAATTTATGTTATGACTAATTTTACAACAAAAATAGAAAAACCCACACACACAATAATAAATCCTAAATCCTAATATCTAAATAAATACAAGATTCAAATTTCAAATTTTATAGACAATTCGACAGACAGGAATGTCTGTCCTACCAGCTAAATATAGCCAATTCGACAGACAGGAATGTCTGTCCTACCAGCTAAATATAGCCAATTCGGCAGACAGGAATGTCTGTCCTACCAGCTAAATATTGCCAATTCGACAGACAGGAATGTCTAACCTACCAGCTAAATATAGCCAATTCGACAGACAGGAATGTCTGTCCTACCAGCTAAATATAGCCAATTCGGCAGACAGGAATTTGTTTAGAATTTAGTATTTAGAATTTAGAAATTAAACCATATTCTTTTCAATTTCAATTTAACAGAACCTTAACTTATTTGTATTCAGGCTCACGGCTTAAGAATGACTTTCATTAATCCTGGCTCACGCTTATATAAACGCTCAAACCACGATGCGCCCTCAGCAAGAGGTGCGGTCGCACTAATCAATGCATCAACATTTATTACGCCGCGTTCAATCATATCCATACATGCAGAATATTCCCCTTTAGATGCACAAGACCCATAAAGCGAAAGCTCTCTTGTCACAACCATCTGGAGCGGCAATTCAACCGCAGATGATAGATTGCCAATTAGAGTGAGTGAACCACCCTTCTTAAGACTTGTAACAGACGTTTTAATCGTTTGTGGAATACCGACAACTTCAAAAACACAATCCGCACCCCTATTTCCGGTTCGCTCATAAACTTCGGATTGGATATCGTTTGTGTCCGCTCTAAGTCCTTCATCAGCACCAAGTTTACACGCTAAATCGAGCCTATCCTGCTCAATATCCACCGCTATTATCTGCCCACAATCAGCAGTTCTCAGCAATTGGATGACAAGCAGACCAATCACGCCAGAGCCAATTACCACCGCAGTGTCATTTAAAGAAATGTGTGTTCGATTAACAGCATGAAAGGCAATAGAGAGTGCTTCAACCATTGCCGCTTGTTCGAAACTGAGCCCTTCGGGTAAACGGTAGAGAATATGTTTGGGAACCACGACATACTCTGCAAATGCACCATTTTGATGATATTCCTCACAGGAGACACCCAATACTCGACGATTATCACAAAGATTAATTAATCCAAGTTGGCAATAATAACATTTTCCGCAATAGATTGTTGAATCGAATGTCACACGGTCACCTTTTGAAAAACCTGCAACATATGCTCCCACCCCAGCAATGATACCAGATGCCTCGTGCCCCATAATAATTGGCGGTATACGCCGTCCTGTACTTCCATCCATACCATGGACATCACTTCCGCATATACCGCATGCTTTCACCTCTATGAGAACGTCATCAGAACCCATCTCTGGCATTGGGACATCTTCATAATTAAAATGATTGTATTCCTTCAGAATCAAAGCCTTCATAATCTCACCATTTTTCCAATTTCTTTATACCGGAAAATTGCATCCTATTTGCAAATTTTCTTGCTTCTTCCGTATTTAATCCATTAATTAAATCTATTGGTCCATTTTATTTCACCCAATAGATTGAAATTCGACAAATCAAACGGGTTCGGTAAATCGAACTCCTACAATCTTCATAATAAATGAATATCAAGACAGTAGAAGTAAAAAGTATTCTTTCACGTTCAAAGATTCCGGGAGTAACCTACTGCATAAATCCATATATTGGCTGCTGTCACGGGTGTATATACTGTTATGCCGATTTTATGAAAAAATACTCTAACCATACTGAACCCTGGGGAGAATTTGTTGACATAAAAATAAATGCAGCGGAAATTCTTAAAAAACAAATTAAAAAAGCAAAAAAGAAGACTGTTATTATAAGCAGTGTTACTGACCCATATAATCCCCTTGAAATTAAATATCAAATAACAAGGGAATGTCTCAAAATCCTTCTTGAATGTCAGTTCCCCATCTCTATTTTAACAAAATCTCCACTCGTTGTAAGGGATATAGACCTATTTACAAAGTTTAAAGAATGTGAAGTTGGACTTACAATTACTACCGATAATGAACAGATTAGAAAGATTTTTGAACCAAATTCACCACCAATAGAAAAAAGAGTCGAAGCACTCCAAAAATTAAAGGAACATAATATTAAAACTTATGTATTTATCGGACCTGTTCTGCCGATGAATCCAGAAAATTTAGGGAAAAAGGTAGCGCCTTTTGTTGACCACTATCTTATCGATAAAATGAATTATCCAAATAAAATTTTTAAAATCCTTCAAAAACATAAATATGAATTTATCCTTTCCGAAAAATACTTCCAGAATATTGAAAATAAACTCGAATCCCTGTTAGAGAAATAAAACAGCGAAATTTTGCACTTTTAAAGCATACAATTACTCAGCAAATCCGATTAAAGACAAAGCATTCAGAGTATCAATCAATAATTGAATTGAAACTTTGGTAATTTTTAAAATATTGATATAAAAATATCGCCTACTTAAGAAACCTCTCCAGCCATTCTACTGCCAATTTTACCCCTTCCATTGTCACTTTATGTCCCTGTTTATGATTGAACCAGGCTAAATGCTCACTTTCCTGATACAAACGGTATACACTCTCTGCATGATGCAGGAAAGCATAACTTCGGTCTCCATCAGAACCTTCTCCGGCAATCAACAAAAAGGGCCCGGGAGCAATAAAAGATAGAACTTGATGCGATTCCATCCCGGGCATTCGGGAGCGCTGATTTCTAATATACCACGGGTCAAACCAATTTGTAAATGTCAATCCAATTCCCCCCTCAATACTGACTGCCGCTTTCACCCGACTGTCAAACGCTGCCTGAAAGAAAGCCTCCTTGCCGCCCAATGAATGACCAATAACTCCAATTTTTTCTTTTTGCACAACCGATAGTGATTGAAGAAAATCGATGCATCGACTTCCATCCCAGACCATCTTTCCCAATCCTGTCCATCCGGGATACCGCCTCAGCAGTCTGATAGTATTTTCTATAAATCGATTACGTTTGAGTATTTCAGGATATTCCTTTTGTATTTCTTTAATTTCCTCATCCCCAACAGGTTCTTCTGTGCGATAGTCAAAAATGAAATTCCGGGGCATAAGGGCAACAAATCCATTCTCTGCCAGGTATTTCCCGAAATGCTTATCCTCCTGGTCAGCCAACCCCGCCGGCTGGTCAATTGTATTATCGCTGGTAGAATGAAAACACACCACTCCAGGAAATGGTCCCCTTCCATCCGGCACCAATAAATAGGCTTCGGCTTTTGAACTTGCTTCAGTCAAAAATCTGAGGCGAAAGCGAGTATAGTTTGCCTCTTGAACTATCTCCAATGTATCAGCATGGGGAGAGGGTATTATTTCCGGACCAATTCCTAAAATTTCTTCCCATCGCTGTCTTATTACACGTCTCTGTCTTTCCCATCCTTCAACTGTCCGTATTTTCCGCATTTCACCATCCATTAACAATGTCTCAATGCTATCAGATAGTGCAATCCAGGTAGATGCGGGAGGAGGAGGACTACCAAACGGCTTATCGAAATTACAGTTAATAACAATAAAAGCATTAAAAAACAACACAAATAATAAAACGAAAAGACGATTCATAAATCAATCCTTTCAGTGAAAACGGTTTTACTCTCTATCATTATCCATTAACAAAATAGCTCACTTAAGCAACCAATCAATAATTGAATCAATACTATCATAAGACCTATAATCGGTAATTTTTAGATTTTCGATAGAGTTTTTAAAAGAATAAACAGAACGAGGAAATTTGAGTTCCTTCTCAATAAGTTCTCTTGATGCAGGTTGTTTCACCTGGTTTTTCAATTCTGTTAGAAAGATTTTTCTGGGAGCAATGCATCCAACAAGGTCTGGCAAATCATAGGCTGTTAATGCGCCCGCCACAGCACAGGAAAAACTAATTTCATAAAATTTGTTCATAACTATAGATTTATAGGATATAGGAGACCCCATAAGTGCGATTCCGCTTATTGATTTATCAAAAACTGCGGCGTGAAGAAGTGCAGGACACATCTCATCGACAGCAACTGCGCCAATTTTTTCAGTTTCAACATCATTTCGATTTTTCAACATATTTACAACTCTCACAATATCACCAGCCTGAATGCCAACTATGCTCCTGCCTATTAAAACAGCAGCATAATTAGTACTCTGTGATTTATCCTCAGTCTCACCAGTCCCTATCACGTCGGGTGCCACTACTATGAAGCCTTTTTTAACTAATTCTTCAATTTGACCACCCGGAGACGCTTCAGCGGATTTTCCTCCAGGATGAATATAAATGACAGCCGGAAATTTTCCGGAACCATCAGGAACCATCACCAAAAGGGGTATAACATAATTACCTTCACCATGGAGAGCATACATCTCTATTGAATAATCATCCCTGCGATATCTCCCCCGAAAAATCGTCTCATTTTTTATACTTGGAGCAACATATCCTGAAAGTTCCTTTGCCATCTTTTGAACCTCATCTAAATGTCCCTGGATATTCTTTCTCGATTCCTCTAATTTTTCAATCAATTTCTGTGTTTCTTTTTTATTGATGCTGAATACTGTCTCGCCGTTTAAAAAGGTTGAAATCTGACCGGTTGTGGTAATGTTTAATTCTTCTGGTTTTAATATTTCGACATCCTCTTCAATTGGGCTTCCCGGAAGGTTGAGAGATTTCTGAAAAAATGCATAAACTGCCTCTCTATTTTTACGTGTAGATGTATGTATATCATCATCTTCAATCATATTCAGATTTTCTTCTTTACCGAATGCTTTATAAGCCTTCATAACCTCCCTGAAAGTTTCGCGTGCTCCTTGTATGCTGAAGTAATCACGTGTTGTTGTGACTATAAGTGTGGGTTTCGGGGCTCTTACCTCGAGAAGGTCGGCGTGGGTTATCCCGTTCAATATCCCATGATAGAAATTCTGTTCAGCATCCTGCGGCATAATAGATTCAAGAAGTTTTCTAAATCCTGTAATATAACATTCAGGGGCAGCTGCCTTCACTCTTTCGTCAAAAGCAGCAATATATGCTGTTTGTGTTCCACCCCCAGAGCGGCCAGTTAATCCAATCCTTTCAGGGTCAACCTCACTGCGAGTCAAAAGATAATCTATTCCCCTTATGCCGTCCCAGATGAAATATCTCGACAATGAAACACCGGATATAAAACACTGTTTTCCAACGTAAGAATGCTCCCCTGTGGGTCCTCCAACTGCAGAAGCCTTCTTTTCCGGCTCGTAATATTGAAGCCTTTCCCCCTGACCGATAGGGTCAATTGCAAAAACTATAAAACCCTTCTTCACAAGATTATGAATCAATGTCTGATATGGAATACTCCTGAATGCCTCATTTGAATGCCCGCTGACATAGATAATTACAGGCCTATTTCCTATAATTCCGTCAGGAATAAAAAGACATCCCGTAACATAAAAATTTGGCATAGATTCATAGATTATCTTTTCAATTCTGTATCCCTCCTTTTTCACCACACCTGTAATCCTTGAATTTAGCGGAGTTTTTTCCGGAAAGGGACCTACTATCTCCATAAATATATCTTTTACCTTTTTCTGCCTTTTCTGCCAGTCAACTTTTGTTTTTAAATTCAAAATTTCCTTATCCCTAAGGTCAAGATAACCGAAAGCCTGCTTGTTAAGATGATGAATTAGCATATTTTCCCCATCGCTCCATTCTATCCATCGGCTGAAGACATTTAGATTTTCCTCCTGAGCAGCAGAAAAGTCACTCTTAAAGAAAAGAAAAACAAGAAAAAGCAAAATATAAATTAAGATATTTGTTTTAACATTTTTTGATATGCTCATATTATTACTCTATTAGTTTATAAATTTTTCTGCATTTTTATTTTTATTTAGCAGTTTTTCCAAAAATAGAACTATTTATTTAAATGCCAGCAATATTACAGTGATTCATTAATTCAGAAAGACGCTTTTTATAAAAACACATCCCTTGCAAATATTTTGGTTATTTTTATCAATGCGACTTTGCCTGCTTAAGCGAAAATAGTTCTTTCATTTTAAACTTGCAGACTGCTGGAGATATTTATTATACTGCAGTTCAATCTGCTCTTTTGTCAATTCACCAGAGTAAATAAGAACTCTGTATTTCAACTTAATAGAATCTCCAGGATACATTGAAGTGATTAATGGAGGCTCTTTTCCTAAAGAATACGCTGCTCTTCCACTGAATGGATTAACTGCAAAGCAACCATAGCCTCTGGCGTGCCAGAAAGGAGGACTGTTATGACTATCAGGTCTAAACATAAATGCGATAATAATAGGCTCATCTCCAATTTTACTGCGGAGTGCCACCCATTTCGACCTTTTACCCCAGACATTTGCTTCCGTTTTGAAACCTTCAGCGTTAATATACTCCCCACCGCCAAATTGTTCTGTCATATCACGATGAACACGGAGTCCTATTGCACCTTCTTTTGTATCTTCAAAGGTCACAGGAACTTTAAGTGCCTTTAATGTTATGTCGAAATCAATTATCCTTGAATCTTCATCATATCTGAAAATATTCTTTTGAGTTTGCTCGAGTATTGGACCGGTTTCAGGAGATTCCCACAAAGAAACGGTTTCAAGCAACCCATACTCTTCACCACTTTTATAATCTTTTATTTCTATTGGTCTTATTCTTTCTCCTTTATTCCTGCCAGCCCAGAAATTCAAATTTTTTACATCTCCTGCAGTTACAACACCATGAGTTATAAATAAGCCGGTATGATGTGGATGGTCATTTTGTTCATTTGGAATATCAGTTACCAGTGCCCAACCTCTATTTACTATCGTTCCTTTTGCACTGTAAATTGGCCAAAAAATCGGTTTTCCAATATCAAGTACTCTTATCTTGCTTATAAATGAAGTAAACGGCTTTCCATCAACGGTAATAACTACATCTCCTGCATGCCCACCTCTTGAGGGCTTTACCTCTACACCTTTTTGTTGAGAATAACTCAAACTCACGAAAAATAAAAAAAACAATAACAATGCTGTTATACTTATCCTCTTTTTCATATTCACCTCCATATTTTTAAATTTACACATTTTAATTAAAAAGATTTTCCCCCACTTTTCTAATTAAGAAAGTATATCTTCTTCTTTTGAAAACCCGAAGGACCCGCCTATAGCGGGGAAAACTCACTATTATCCCGAATATTCGGGATATGTCTAAAGCGTCTATTCTACCTTAGATAGATTTGCTATGGCGAACTTAAGCGGAGCTTATTTTATTTACTAAGAATGTAGTTTATTTTAACCAAAAATTAAAGAAATTTTGATTTTTCAATTTAAACTATAAATTTGATATTTTCAAGACAATATTGATTCAGATAGAAATTTTATCAAATTAATAATGATTTCTCGATTCTTTATCATATTATGAAAATATGTTCATCGTACTTTTTGTTTTCACAAAAAATCAGAATCAAACAGTTTTATTTCAATTATAAACTAAAAACCCGGACCAAAAATTTGACCCGGGTTTTATTAATAAGATTGAAATTATAATTAAGCAGCCCCAACAGTTTTTTTAAGCCATTTTGTTCCAACAGATTTTGGCCGAGTAATCGGTATTCCAAGAGACCTGTTGTAAATATTGTGCGCACACATACCAAGTGCACGGGAGACTCCAAAAAATACTGTATAATACTGGAATTCTGTAAGTCCAAAATGATAAAGAAGCGCACCGGAACCCGCATCAACATTGGGATAGGGATTTTTTGCTTTACCGTGTTCAATTAGTATAGGTGGAACAACTTCATACATAATATCAACTGTTTTAAACACATCATCATCAGGGCATACCCTTTTACCAAAGTCATTAAATGCAATAAATCTTGGGTCAGTTTTTCGCAGAACTGCATGTCCGTATCCGGGTATAACCTTACCGCTGTTCAACGTATCCCAGGTAAACTCTTTCAATTGTTCAGTAGTTGGAACACCACCATATTTTTCATTCACAGCGAGCACAAATTTCAGGCACTCTTGATTTGCAAGCCCATGGAGAGGACCGGCTAATCCGTTCAAACCAGCAGATACAGCATAATACAAATCAGAAAGAGCAGAACCAACAACATGACAGGTATGTGCACTGACATTTCCACTTTCGTGGTCGCAGTGCAGGACAAGATACAGTTTTATCAGATTTGCAAACTCACCTGATGGGTCTTCAATTCCAAGCATTCGAGCATAATTTCCGCCCCAATCAAGATTAGGGTCTGAATCAATCAGGTCGCCCTTATCAAACCTTATTCTATAAACACCTGCGGCTACAGCGGGCAGTTTCGCAAGAAGCTGAAGTGAATCCTCAAGGGCAGGCACCCAATACTCATCCCTTTTCATCCCTTCATCATATCTCTTTCTAAAAACTGATTCCCTCTCCAGAACAAGAATTCCAGTATCAAGCATTGCCATAGGATGTGAATCTTTAGGCATCGCTCTGAGAACATCGAAGACGTATGAAGGAACTTCACTCCGCTCCGCTAAATCATTCTGAAGGGATTTCAAAGTATCTGCATCAGGCAGTTCAGCCGTAGACAATAAATAGAATATCTCCTCTGGAAGTTTTTCTGTCAATTCACTTACAGGAATATCGCGAATAATTAAACCTTTCTCGGGATCTACTAAAGATGTATCAGAAACAAGCCCCTTTACACCACGCATTCCTCCGTATGCCTGGGCGACTGATACCTCTGAAATCTGCTTATTTCCATGTTCTTTTATCAAGGACTTAACATCATTCCTCAGCCCGGGTATGATTTCTGTTAGTTTTTCTTTTAATGTTGCCATAATCGTTCTCCTTTGTTTTTTATTTATTAAAATTTAATGGATATTTAGTTATTAGTTTAACTTTTTATACATTTTGCCGTTAATGTTATAAACTTAAGACAAATTTGAAAAGCATATTACGGCGAAAATGATAAATGAAATAGAGCAAAACGAATTTTTTTAAAGTAAGAAAATACTTTGTGAGAATTGTTTAAATATAAAATATAAAAATAAAATAACTAAATTCCAAGAAATTATTTTGGAATAATAACGATTATAAAATATAAAAATTATAAAAGTTATAAAAATTATATATACTTTTTATCAAAATTGCATAATTTTTCTATCCTACATTTTCGACATTCTAACGAGCGAGCAGTGCAGGTCTTCCTGCCGTGGTCTATCAACATAAAAGAAAAATTTGTCCATTCTTTTTTAGGAACTATTTCCATAAGTTCAAATTCAATCTTTTCCGGATTGCTCTCACCGCTCAATCCAAGCCTATTCGAAACTCTTTTCACATGTGTATCTACCACAATTCCCGGAATATCGAATGCCATTCCCAGAATTACATTAGCAGTCTTCCTGCCAACTCCTTCAAGCTGAACAAGTTCATCAAGGGTGGAAGGCATTTCTCCATTGAATTTCTCTACTACTTGTTCACAGCATTTCTTTATCTTTTTTGATTTGTTTTTATAAAAGCCGGTTGAAAATATTTCTTTCTCTAATTCATCAAGGCTTGCATCTGCATAATCCTTCGCATTTCTGTATTTTTTAAACAATTCCAAAGTTACCTTATTGACTCGTTCATCTGTACATTGAGCGGAAAGAATTGCAGCAATTAAAAGTTCAAGCGCATTCGAATAATTCAATGCAGTTCGCGCATTCGGAAATTCTTTTTTTAATACCGATATAATCTTTTCTACTCTAATCTTTCTCTTAATTTTGTCTTCCATAATGTTCTTCTTTGTTAATGATAATTATATTGCTGGTGCAATAAATTGTACCATCACTATTTATTTGGGTCAGATATAAGATTGTTATAATACGTTTATCTTTTTCGAGCCTGAGGACAGGCCCGGTTACGAAAATTCTTTTTCCCCGAGCCTGGGGACAGGCTCGGCTACGAAAATTCTTCTTTCCCCGAGCCTGGGGACAGGTACGGCTGCGGAAAATCTTTTTTCCCGAGCATGGGGACAGGCTCGGCTACGGAAATTCTTTTTTCCCGAGCCTGGGGACAGGCTCGGCTACGGAAAATCTCTTTTCCCGAGCCTGGGGACAGGTCCGGCTGCGGAAAATCTTTTTTCCCGAGACTGAGGACAGGCCCAGCTACGGAAAATCTTTTTCCCCGAGCCTGAGGACAGGGTCGGATTAATATAAGGATATTAAATTTTCAATGCAATCAATCTTAAAAATAGAATTATCGTTCAAATAATAATTTAAATAACTTGACCATTTATACTCTTCTAACTTTTTTGCTAAACCATGTTTTAATGGATTCTTGTGAATATAGTCTAATCTAATTTTAAAATCAATATCATCTCTTATAATATGATCATAAAATCCTTTTTGCCATACAGATTCTTTTTTATTAGAAATTTTTCGTGATATATATTGTTTTACAACTTGAGTAATTTTAGAAATGTTAATCGATGTTGGAATATACATAATAAGATGTAAATGATCCGGAATAATAACATATCCATATATTTTAAATTTATATTTTTCCCTATAAAAATTTATTGTTTCCAAAACTATTTTTTTATTATTTTCGTCATTAAAAAAAGAATACCTATTTTTGCATGTCCAAGTCACAAAAAAAATCCTATTGTGTGTTATAATACGTCTATTTTTTGTCATATTTCCATTTATTAATTTTTTTTCCCGAGTCTGGGGACAGGCCCGGCTACGGAAAATCTTTTTCCCCGAGCCTGAGGACAGGCTCGGCTACGGAAATTCTTTGTTCCCGAGCCTGGGGACAGGCTCGGCTACGAAAATTCTTTTTCCCCGAGCATGGGGACAGGCCCGGCTACGGAAATTCTTTTTTCCCGAGCCTGGGGACAGGCCCGGCTACGAAAATTCTTTTTTTCCGAGCCTGGGGACAGACTCGGCTACGGAAAATCTTTTTCCCCGAGCCTGGGGACAGGCTCGGCTACGGAAAATTCTTTTCTCCCGAGCCTGGGGACAGGCCCGGCTACGGAAAATCTTTTTTTCCGAGCCTGGGGACAGGCCCGGCTACGGAAAATCTTTTTCCCCGAGCCTGAGGACAGGCTCGGCTACGAAAATTCTTTCATAATTTCTTGATAAGAAAATGTATTAATAACATTATCCGGCACCGACCATCCTTTTCTTGCAATTCCAACGCCATATTTTACATCCATAATACCATTAATTTTATGTGCATCCGGGTTAATGCTGATTCTAACATTTTTTTCATATGCATACTTCAAATCTCTCCAGTCCACGTCAAGTCGGTGAGGGTTTGCATTAAGTTCAAGAATCACACTATTATTAGAAGCCTCGTCAATTATTTTTTCAATATCAACCTTGTAAGACTCCCTTGCAAGGAGAAGTCTCCCTGTGGGGTGTCCAAGGATATTTACATACCTATTCTGCATTGCTTTTATTATCCTTTCTGTCATCTCATCTTCACTCATACCAAAATTTGAGTGAATCGAAACAATAACAAAATCAAAAGTCTTGAGCACCTCATCAGAATAATCCAATTCACCATTCGGAAGTATATCTACTTCAATCCCTTTCAATATCCTTATGTTTTTAAGCCTTTTATTCAGTTCGTCAATTTCTTCGTGCTGTTCAATAATCCTTTTTTCCGATAATCCATTAGCATAAAATGCAGATTTACTGTGGTCTGCAATTCCGAGATACGAATAACCCATTTTTTCTACTGCTTTCGCCATCTCTTCTATTGTAGAAACTCCATCGCTGTATGTAGTGTGAACATGAATTATTCCTTTTATGTCCTTTTCCTCTATAAGTCTTGGTATTTTACTATTTTCAGCATAATCAACTTCATCAAGCCCTTCTCTTATCTCAGGAGGAATGAAATAAAGTTTAAGTGTTTTAAATATCTCCTCTTCATCTCCGCAGATTATAAGTTCATTTCCTTTAAAAACGCCGTATTCATTCATTTTCATCCCCATCTTCTTTGCTCTTGACCTCATTAAGGTATTATGGTCTTTACTGCCGGTAAAATGATGAAGAGCATACGGGTACTGGGTATCTGAAACAATCCTTAAATCCGAATTAATACCAGCATTCAAGATTATACTTATTTTTGTCTCCCCTTTTGCAGTAACAGTATTTACATCCTCAAGTGAAGCAAAAAAGTCCATAACATCTTTACTGTTTTTAGAACTTGCAATAAAATCAATATCTTTAACAACCTCTTTTTTTCTTCGGAGACTGCCTGCAATACTTATTCTAATAATATCCTTATGATTTTTTAATTCTTCATAAATTTTTTCTGCAGCGCTGAGGGCTTCGCTGAAAAGATGCTGTTCACTATATTTTTTTAAATATTCAATCCCTTTTAAAATCTTCTCCTGTGATTTTAAGCCAAATCCATCGAGTTCTATAAGTCTATTTTCCTTACAGGCATATTCAAGTTCACCAACTGATTTAATCTCTAATTTATCATGAACTGCTTTAATCCTTTTCGGACCAAGCCCGGGTATCTTCAGCATCTCGAGATGACCAGGTGGTATCGACTCTTTTAAATTATCATAGTATTTGAGTCTGTTAGTTTTAACAAGTTCTGTTATCTTTTCACTAAGTCCCTTTCCTATTCCTTTAATACTCGACAACTTTCCCGATTCAACAAGTTCGTTTATATCCCCTTCAACATGCTCAATTACCCTTGCAGCATTCAAATAGGCACGGCATTTAAACGGATTTTCACCCTTAAGTTCAAGCAAAACGCCTATCTCTTCTAATACCTCTGCCAGTTCTTTTTTATCCATAATGCTTTTTTATAAATGTAATTTAAATGCGGACTTTTTGGTTCTTCAGGAATTTTGTTTGATATGAGTAAGGGCAAAGCATTTTTTTGTATATACTGTAAATTTTTCGAAAACTCTTTATTTGAATGCTTCGCCCCCACTCTTCCGCTCCTCGCAGCGATTTATGTTAATTTCAGAATTTACAAAGGTTAAGTTTTTCTATTAATCTTTTCCTAACAGAAATATAATTATTCATTACGAAATGCTTTAGATATAGAAATGGGAATAACCGAACCAGAAGGAACAGTCTTTAGAATATAAAACATATTATAAAATATATTAAAAATATCTTATATATGCAAATTTAAAACTAAATTTTTCCTTTTAAATAAAAAAAGTAAATATATTTAATCGTTAATCGAACATTCAAAATTAAAATAACGGGAAAAGAGAGGTGTATAAAAAGGATAATGCAGATTATTGGTAAGAAATTATATTAAAAAGGCAAAGAGTATAAAAACTACACTCTCTGCCTTTTTAATATTTATTCTCCATGCAGTTTTTTCTTTTTTTCTAAAAGCTGTTCCTCAGTTTCTCGATGGTCTGGGTCGGGAACACAGCAATCAACGGGACAGACAGCCACGCATTGCGGCTCATCAAAAAATCCAACACATTCTGTACACTTATTTGAGTCAATTACATATATTGGGTCTCCCTCACTTATTGCTTCATTCGGGCATTCCGAGACACAAGCATCACAACTTATACATTCCTCTGTTATATGATAAGCCATTTCAACTCCTCCTTATTACTTTTTAAATTTACTTTTGATTCTATTTATATTTGAATTTTAATTATAATAAAAATAAAAATTATAGTCAAGAAAATAATTATTTACAAAAAGTTATCAAAAAACCATCTTGCCATAAACCTTTTATGAAATATTATTACAAATAGAGCTGACATAAATGCACCTATAAAAATTTCCAATCCTATAAAAAATTTCCCGGCTTCAAATGGTAAAAAATCACCAAGCCCAGGTGTTGTAATAGGAACAATTTCATAATTAATTGTTTATAAATATGTTATATGTGATAAAAAAATTTTTATATTTTTTCTGATTTTTCTTGACTTTTGAAATTTTATAGATTAAATTTCAAATCGGATTAAAAATCCCCCAAAAATAAAAAAAAGCCGGCAATATTCCCACCCAGCCGGCTTTTTTTTTGAATTAAAATAAAACTAATATTCAAAGTTTCAATTATATTTTCAACTTTTAAAAAAATTGCATAAAAATTTTATCTTGACATTATATATAAGGTTATATATATTTTATATAGATTGTATAAACTTTAAAAGAAATATTAAAATGATGAGTATTTGCCCTATACATTGCTGTATGTATTTCTGTATTTGTTGTATTAGACCAGAGCAATGATAGTGGGTAAATTTTATTTATCCTAAAAAAGTAATTACTTATAATAAAGCCCACTATCAAAAAAATAGTGGGCTTTTTTTTAATATCAAGGGAGTATAAAAATGAAACCAGAAAATGTTATAGATATCCTTGCGAGAACAAAAAATAAATTAGATATTCTCGCTGAAAATGTATCAAGTGAGATTTATAAAATTGCGAGGGGTGAAGCCGAAGAGGATAAATTCAGACTTATAAGAAACAAGAATTATCTTTGCTACAACCCGCTTCTGAGCAGGATTGGAAATACTCCACTTTTAAGGCTAAACAGAATATCAAAAGACTTAAAAAATATTGACATATACGCAAAAGCAGAATGGTTTAATCCTGGAGGCTCCGTTAAAGACCGGGCTGGTTATTTAATGGTTCAGGAAGCAATCAGAAAGAGTAAATTAAAAGAAGGAATAACCTTACTTGAATCATCTTCAGGAAATACAGGTATAGCACTCGCAATGATCGGGGCTTTTTTAGGATTTAAAGTAACTCTTGTTGTGCCTGAAAATATGAGTCTGGAAAGAAAGAAAATATTAAGAGCATATGATGCAGAAATTATATTCACCGACCCCCTTGAAGGAAGCGAGGGCTCAAGAAAAATTGCAGAAGAAATTGCAAACAATGATAAAAAATACTTTTATATTGACCAATACAACAATCCTGATAACCTACTTGCTCATTACCTTACCACTGGACAAGAAATAATAGAACAGACACAGGGAAAGGTGACACATTTTATTGCAGGTGCAGGAACAGGTGGAACTATTATGGGTACTGGAAAAAGACTTAAAGAATTTAATCCGAATATAAAAATATATGCAGTTCAGCCAGATAATCCAACGCACGTTCTGGAAGGATTAAAACATATGAAAACCGTTGTTGTGCCCAGCATTTATAAAGAAGAAGAACTCGACGGAGTTATAGAGGTGTCAACCGAAGAATCATTAGAACTGATTAAAAGGCTTGCTAAAGAAGAGGGTTACTTTGCTGGTTTCTCATCTGGAGCAGCACTTGCCGGCTCATTAAAACTTGCTAAGACTATTGATAAAGGGTTTATTGTTACTGTCTTTCCTGACGGTGGAGAAAAGTACTTAAGCAGTGGATTATGGGGCAGTGATTTATGATTGGAATTAATAAATCTTCTATTGAAGCATTCAGAAAAGATTCCGAAAAAAAATATCAATCTATAAAAGAAAAAAGACGGTTATGAACTCAACTCCATCGATTTTATAAATGCGTGGAGAAAAGCACCCAAAAATAAATTGAGCCTCGCAGGCTTTTATGAATTTGAGGAAATATCAATTAATAGAATCATATAAAATATATTTCCCTTCCTCTTTAAAAAATCATAATAAAAATATATTTAAAATCCTTGATTATAGGAATAGTTTTTCTTAATTTTTAAGTGAATTTTTTTTATTAAAATTACTAAATCAACATATCTCATTAAAACTATAGTTGCTCGATTTTAAGATTTGTAGAACAGACATTCCTGTCTGTTTAAACAATTAGCCTGGTCAGATACGAATGTCTGGCATATACATGCAAACTTCTAAAAAGGAGATAGTTCAATGAATAAAGTTAAGAAATCTTCTCAACAGGGAAAAGAGTACAGTCGGAGAAATTTTTTAAGAAAAGCTGGAGGTGCCGCGGTTGTTTCTCCCTGGATTATGCGATTCCCAAATAGTATTTCTAAAGCAAATAAGAAAAGGAATATTATTTTTGTATTTATTGATGATATGCGGTATGATGCGATGAGTTATCGAGGACATCCAGTCCTGCAAACACCGAATATCGACCGCCTTGCAAGAAATGGAATCCTGTTTAAAAATGCCTTTGTGACAACATCTCTTTGTTCACCGAGCAGGGCTTCCATACTGAGCGGTCTTTATGCTCACAAACATGGAGTTCTTGATAACAGTACTATGCTTCCCGATGGGACTCCTACCTTTCCGGTTGAACTACAGAAATCGGGCTATAAGACCGCCTTTGTGGGAAAGTGGCATATGGGAGGAACAAGCGACCAACCACGACCCGGATTCGACCGATGGGTCTCTTTCCGCGGACAGGGACTATATTTCAACCCTTTGTTCAACATCGACGGAAAGCGTGTCAAAAGGGAAGGATATACTCCAGATTTAACCACCGAATATTCTGTTGATTTCATAAAAGAAAATAAAGACCGACCTTTCCTTCTTTATATGTCTCATAAAGCAGTCCACGGCATGTTCGAGCCAGCACCAAGACATAAAAACAAATATCAGAATATAGTAGTTCCAAAACCGAAATCAATGGCTAATACTGAGGAAAATTATAAAGGCAAACCAGACTGGGTTCGGAAACAGAGGAACAGCTGGCATGGAGTTGATGGAATGTATAATCGTGCAATTAACTTTGACAAATTTTACCGAGATTACTGCGAATGCATGTTAGGTGTGGACGACAGCGTTGGTGTATTGTTAGATACTCTTGAAAAAGAAGGATTGCTGGAAGATACCCTAATAATGTTTATGGGGGATAATGGCTTCCAGTTTGGAGAACATGGATTAATTGATAAAAGAACTATGTATGAATCTTCTATAAGGGTTCCCTTAATTGCTCACTGTCCTGCTCTTGCAGATGGAGGTCAGTTCAAAGAAGAACTTGTTCTAAATATAGATATTGCCCCTACCATTATAGAAACAGCACAGATTTCAGTTCCGCCATCTATGCAAGGGCGCTCTTTCTTATCATTAATCAAGGGCAGTCCTATAGAATGGCGGAAAGAATTCCTGTATGAATATTTCTGGGAACGCGATTACCCACAAACACCAACTGTTCAGGGGCTCCGAACAGAAAAATACAGTTATATGCGATATCACGGTGTCTGGGACTTAAACGAATTATACGACATTGAAAACGACCCAGACCAAATGAATAACCTCATGGCTGATGTTCGAATAACAACTCAAGGTGGGCGGTTAAATCGTCATATCAAAGACCCACAGTTAAAAGAACTTGTGGCAAAATTAGAAGAAAAACTTTTTAAAATCATTAGAGAAACCGACGGAATTATCGAACCTTCATGGAAAATATAAAAAATTCCTTTTGCTGCCTACCGCAAACAGGCAGGCAGTTTTTTTTGTAAAACGACACGGCAAAAAGTAAAAATTAAGGAGTTTGATAATGAGTTCAATAAATAAATTCTATTGTAAATTAAGAACTTATACACCAGACTGTCATTCCCGCGAAAGCGGGAATCCACCTTTTGCCGCTTCGTCTTGTAAAAAAAGTTGAAAATAAATATATATCATTTAAAAAACACAAAAATATGTATAATAATTTTTTAAAATTAGCCGAGGAAAAGATAATAATTTTTGATGGAGCAATGGGCACCAGTATACAGAACTTCGAACTAAATGAAGAAGATTTTAATGGAAAATTTGGCTGTAATGAATATCTTAATATAGTTAAGCCTGAAATAATCAAAGAAATACATCATAATTTTCTTAAAGTAGGCTGTGACGTAATTGAGACGAACACATTTGGAGCAAATATATTAAAACTTAGAGAATACAGCCTTGAGGATAAAGTTTATGAAATAAATTTCAATGGAGCAAGGATTGCCCGAAAGATTGCGGACATCTATTCCAAGCCTCGAAGACCAAGGTTTGTCGCTGGCTCCATAGGACCAACAGGAATGCTTCCATCATCTATAGATTCAGAACTGGGGAATATTTCTGTCGATGACCTCATAGAAATATTTTATATGCAGGCAAAAGCACTCATTGATGGGGGAGTCGATATTCTCCAAATAGAAACCGGACAAGATATCCTTGAAGTAAAATCTGCACTCCTCGGTGTAAAAAAAATTTCCGAAGAAAAAAATATACCAATTCCTGTTATTACATTGGTAACACTCGATTCTCATGGAAGAATGCTGCTCGGCACAGATATTGGCGCTGTAGTTACCACACTTGAATCCCTCGATTCAGATGTTATTGGAATAAATTGCGGAACTGGGCCCGAAGAGATGAAGGATGCACTTCGAAACTTAAGTGAATTTTGCTCAAAAAAAATATTCTGTATGCCAAATGCCGGAATGCCTCAAATTTTTCAGAACAAAACTACTTACCCACTTTCACCTGAAGATTTCACATCTTTCATTGAAGATTTTGCTGCTGAATACGGCTTAAATATAGTTGGAGGATGCTGTGGAACAACGCCTGAACACATAAAATTGTTGGTTGAAAGAATATCTAATCTCCCACCGAAAAAACGAATATTTAAAAACCCGCAGTATATCTCAAGTGGTATAAAAAGCGTTTCGTTAATTCAAGAACCAAAACCTCTCATCGTGGGAGAAAGAATTAATACATTGGGCAGTAAAAAAGTTAAAAAGTTATTACTTGATGATAATTATTCCGCAATACTGCCAATTGCAAAACTGCAGACAGAACAGGGAGCACAAATTCTTGATGTTTGCGTTGCTCTCACAGAAAAAGGAAACGAAAAAGAAAGAATGGAAAAAGTCGTGAAACTTCTTTCATCATCTATCGATACACCGTTGATGATTGATTCTACTGAGCCGGATGTAATTGAAAATGCTTTAAAAATATACCCCGGAAGAATAATCGTAAACTCGATCAATTTTGAAAAATCAGAAGAAGATATAAATAAAATACTGAAAGCGGTCAAAAAATACGGTTCCTTAATCATTGCTATGACCATTGATGAAAATGGAATGGCGAAAACTTCAGATGAAAAGTTAAATGTCGCTGAAAAAATTTATAACACTTCTGTTAACAAATTCAACATAAATCCTGAAAATATAATTTTCGACTTGCTTACATTTACACTTGCAGCAGGAAAAGATGAATATACCGCCATCGAGACTATAAACGGAATAAAAAAGATTAAAGAAAAATTTCCTAACACATTAACAATACTTGGAATAAGTAATATATCATACGGTCTTGACAAAGATACAAGAAAAGTTTTGAATAGTGTATTCTTATACCACTCCGTTAAAGCAGGATTAGATCTGGCAATTGTGAACCCAAAAGATATTACTCCTTACTTTTCTATTTCTGAAAATCAGAGAAAATTATGTGATGATTTAATCTTTAATAGAAATAAAAATGCCATTATTGAACTTGTTAATTTCTTCAAATCTCAAAAGCCCGAAAAGATTTCAAAGGATAAAATAACTGCATTTGAAAAATTAACCTACGAAGAAAAAATAAAATTCAAAATTTTAAACCAAGATTCAGAAAATATAGAAGATTTACTCAATGAACTATTAAAGAAATATGAACCATCAAAAATAATAAGTAAATTTCTTATTCCTGCAATGAAAGAAGTTGGAGATAAAATGTCATCTGGAGAGCTTATTCTCCCTTTTGTGCTTCAATCTGCTGAGGTTATGAAAGAGTGTATCTTTCACCTTGAAAAATTCTTTGACAAAAGTAAAAAAATAACTAAAGGAAAGATCGTTCTCGCTACTGTATTTGGAGATGTTCATGATATTGGGAAAAATCTCGTGAAAACAATTTTATCCAGCAATGGATATGAGGTATTTGATCTTGGTAAGCAGGTCCCGATAAGGACAATTATTGATAAAGCAAAAGAAGTTGATGCTGATGCCATAGGATTGAGTGCTCTTTTGGTCAGCACATCTCAACAGATGCATTATGCCGTGCAGGAACTTCACAAGAGAGGATTAAAATATCCCGTTATTGTTGGAGGAGCAGCAGTCAACCCTACTTTCGCTAAGAAAATTTCATTCATAAATGAAAATGAAGTATATCCAGCAGGAGTCTTTTATGCAAGCAATGCGTTTGAAGGTCTCGACTTTATGAATCAACTCTCACAATCTATTAAAAGAAATGCATTTATAGAAAAAGCAGTTGCCGACGCTATTAAATTTCATAATTCAACCTCAAACAAAGATAAAACCACATCATCTAAAAAAGTAAAAACAAGATATTCCGTTCAGCCTGCTCAAATTATTCCAGAGCCACCTTTCTTGGGCGTTAAGGTTATAAATGATATCTCTTTAAATGATGTTTTTAATCTTCTCGACTTAAAGTCTCTATTTAAACTCTCCTGGGGAATCAGAGGAATTAACAAAGAAAAATATGAATCATTAGTAAATAATAAATATTTACCTCTTTTAAATGAGTTAAAAAAAGAATGTATATTAAAGAAATACCTATTACCAAAGGCTGTATATGGATATTTTCGCTGTCAGTCTGATGAAAACAACCTTATAATATATTCACCCGATAACATAAATAATATAATAGCAGTCATATCTTTTCCAAGACAGAAAAGAAAAGAAAAGTTATGCATTGCAGATTATTTTTCATCAGTTGAATCAGCAATCCTTGATACGGCTGCATTTCAGGTTGTAACCATAGGACCAAAGGCATCCGAAATTACAGCCCAGTTAAACAAAGACCATGATTTTTCTAAAAGTTATTACTTACATGGACTCAGTGTTCAGACCACAGAAGCATTGACAGAATATACTCATAGATTAATAAAAAAAGAACTAATACTCAATGAGAATCAAGGTAAAAGATTCAGTCCGGGTTATTCCCTATGGCGAGAACTTAAAGACCAGGAAAAAATATTTTCACTGTTAAAACCGGAAGAAAACATTGGTGTCAGCCTTACTTCAGGCTATCAAATGGTTCCCGAACAGTCAACGTCGGCAATTATTGTCCATCATCCCGAAGCAAAGTATTTCAATATATAAATAAAGGAGAATCAAATAAATGAGCGGAAAGAAGAAAATTTTAATAACCATAGGCTCAATAGAAGCAGAGGCAGAACTTAACGAAAGCAAAACAGCAGAACTCATCTATAACTCACTCCCTATCGAAGCAAAAGGGAGTTTCTGGGGAGATGAAATATATTTTTCAATTCCAGTAAAAGCAGAACCTGAAAACCCGAAAGGAGTTGTTGAACTGGGTGACCTTGGATATTGGCCTCCGGGGAATGCATTCTGTATATTTTTTGGTCCCACACCTGCAAGTTCTGGTGATGAAATTCGACCAGCAAGCGAAGTCAATGTTATCGGAAAAATTACCGGAGACCCAAAAATATTCAAAAATGCTTCTTTAAATGAATCAGTAAAAATCGAAGTAGTAAATGAATAAAAAAAAACAAATAAGCATAATTTTTTTAACAATCACTGTAGGGGCGCGATTTATCGCGCCCGTCGAATTCCCGAATTGTAACATTGGTAATAAGGGATTTGATAAATCGAATCCATACAATTTTATTTTTTTCACAATAAAAATTATGAACATATAATAAATAACAACTTTATATCTATATATTTAAAATTTACATTATAACGGATTCGATAAATCGAACCCCTACACATGTTGTAATCTTTTGGGATTATATTTATCTAATTCCCATTTTAGTGGATTATCGATTATATATTTTCTCATTCTATTTAATTCTTTTTCATTTCGTATAATATGCTCATAATAATTACGCTGCCATGAAAATTCACTACTATTATTTTTTCTCATTATATGTGTAGTTCTTGCTTTGAAATATCTAATTATTTCACCTATAGTTGGTTTATGTTTCATATCAATATTTTTATTTAACTCATTAATCTGACATAATTTTTTATCTATAATTAATAATCCATGCAAATGATTTGGCATTATTACAAATTCATCAATTCCTACATTTTTAAAATAATCTGGTATTTTTATCCAACAGTTATGGACAATATCTTTAATTTCACAAGTTTTGAAATACAATTCTTTATTCTTTGTACAAACAGTAATGTAATAATAACCTTCTTTTGAATAATCATATTCCTTCAATCTAATCGATTTACGTTTAGGATATTCTTTATTCATATATTTTGCCAATGAGATATTTTTATGCACTTAATACAATATTTATAAAGGATTCGATAAATCGAACCCATGCAATAAATTATTTTTTCCTTTTACATGAAAATTTTAATGAAAATTCATTCAATGATTTTTATTCTAAAAATAACCCTTTAAACCGACAATACCAGTATAAGCCATAACAAGCGAAAATATAAAAGTAAGCCAGCATCCCAAATTCATCCAGAATCCAATTGTATGCTTGCCCATGATATCTTTACGATTCAGAAGAATAATCATAGTTATCGTTACCATAGGCATAATAGTAGCCTGAAAAGCCTGTGACGCAATCATAACCCACACAGGTCTTAGTCCAAAAATAGGAACAAATAGACCAAATAAAATACCAATCGCTCCCAGAATTCGAAATAGTGGGGAACGAATATTTCTCGGGATATTCATATAATCGCAAATCAGCCAAGGAGCAATCAGGATAATAGGAAACACCGTTGAAAGACCAGCACTTACAATGCCTGCGACGAAAACTGACATCGCAAACCTTCCTGCCAGCGGCTCAAGGATTGTTACCATATCTACTGCCCTATCTACTCCTATCCCCCTTGGGTAAAGAGTTCCAGCAGCGCAAGCCATCACAGCTGCACTTAAAATAAGCATCATAGTCGCACAAACAAATGCATCCTTTACCTCTAATTTAAGGTTATCAACTCCCCAGCCTTTTTCACTAACAACAATACTCCTGATTATAAAAACTGCCGCAGATAAAGTAGTCCCTGCCATACCTGCTGCAATCAGATGAGCATTCGGATCATCAGGTAATCTGGGAACCAAGCCCTTTATTACAACGCTTGGTTCGGGTATGACAAGTATCATACTCGTAATAAAACTTATACCCATAGTGATAACAAAAACAATAAGAACTTTCTCGAAAAAACTGTATTTTCCAACCCAAAAAATGTAATACAAACCAACAATTATAACAATAGTAACAACTATTTGATTAAAACCTTCTCCACTTGGTGTGATAAATTTTGACCATTCTTTTATAAGGTCGGAAACAATACCCACAACACCCATCAAAGCAGCAAGTTCTCCAATTATTAAAGCTATCATTATGAATATGCTTAATAAACTGCCAAACCTGAAATATATTCTGAAACTATGAAGAGCGGTTTTTCCTGTTACCAATGTGTATTTACCATATGCCACCAACATTATAAATGTAAAGATACATGAAAATAAAAGAGCCCAAAATAGAGACATCCCATATCGTGACCCGGATGCTGCCATAGTTGTTATACTTCCTGTCCCAATATTATATCCTATAAGGAATAAACCAGGACCAACAGCAGATAGCATTATTGCTATCTTCTTAAATAGATTAATTCTCTTTTTTTCTTCTTCCATATTCTTTTTTGTTTAAATTTTTTTGATTGGTTAATAATCAGGTTCAATACATCGAACCTATACAGTTTTTATATGAAATATATCAAAATGATTTATCGCGTTCGCAGTGTTATGTTTAATAAATTGACAAACAATTTTTTATGAAAAATTTGAAACATATATGTAAAAACAAACTTAATATTCATTCAGTTTTTTCAACAGCATCCTTTCGCTCCTGTATCATCCTTTTGAATTCTTTAATTGGAATATAAATCCAGATAACCAGAATTATAAATCCAATCAGCCAGATTCCCCAGGTAATTATATCTATTCCAAAGACCATCATAATGAATTCTCCTTTAAATCATTGAAAAATTAAAAGTAAAAAAATGTTATTCGAGTGAAAATTTCATAAATCCTCCAAGAAAATATATCAACATCCCAAGCACTGCAAGAAGAGAGGCAACCCATGTTCCGGTCATACCCAAAAATGTTCCCACTACAAAAAGTAAAAATCCAAAAAGATAAATTCCTATGCTTATTTTGCCAATATTAGTTTTCGGCATAATATGATATTCATCGCCAGATTCAATCTCTTCCTTACTTGGTTCTCTTGCCTTCCATATTTTTTCAGTCTTTTCTGATGAGAGAGGCTCGGTTAATAGACTCGCAATGGGACAAGCAACCAAGGCTATTCCAGCAGATAAGAACGTGGTCAAATTATTGCTCAGCCCAAATCCAAATCTTGCAGTCCCTGCAACAATTGCCGCAATAAAATAAGCCCATAAGGCACCCTTTTCGTTAGCCCTTTTCCAGAGCAGTCCATAAACTATTGCAATAACAAAAAGGGGCATATCGACAATCCCGATAAGTGTTAAATATGCATTAACTGCACCCCCCAACTTTGGAACAGCATAAGCAAATACAATCATCATAATACCTGCAGCAACAGTTGCAATTCTTGTCACTCTTAAAATATCTTTTTTTGTCGCATCTTTCTTTAATATTGTTTTATAGACATCATTTGTAAAGAGTGTAGCAGAAGCGACAAGATTTGAATCAATGGTTGACATCTGTGAAGCTATTAATCCACAAATCGTAAATCCAAGAACACCGGGAACCATATAGTTAGCAAGAAGAGTAGGAACTGCAAGGTCAAAGTTTTCCAATCCTGGAATAAGAACTCTTGCACATAAACCCGGAGCAAAAATGAGAAAATTAAAAGCCGTCAAAGCAAGCCCGCCAAGAATCACACCTTTTGCAACGGACCTTATATTTTTTGCACAAAACGCTGCCTGAAGCATCCCCTGGTCTGTACAAGCCCATTGAAGACCCAAAACAAATATTGCAAACGTAAACTTCCAGCTAAATGGACCAGAAGGAGCAACAATATACATATGACCCTCTGGAAGTTTCTCTATTAAACCAGGAAGCCATCCGCAGAGACTCATCACTATTGGAACCAATACCAATGAACCTGCAAGCATCATTAAAAATTGTAAAGTATTGGTTACAAATATTGCAAACATACCACCAAGACATGTGTATATTACAGTTACTATTGACAATACACCTAACCAGAATATGAAAGATTCTACACCAGTTATACCTTGCATTAGGGTAACTCCGGTATATATAACTACTCCCAGCCAGAAACTTAATCTCAATACCCATAACACTCCAATAAGTATTCTCATCCTTATACCAAACCTCATTTCAAGATATTCCGGAATTGTCCTTATCTTCAGTCTTCTCAATATAGGAATAACAAAAAGCCCTGCAAAAACTAAAGCCATGTTACCGGTCCATTCATGCCAGATAATAGAAATACCATATTGATAAGCAGAACCCGCTTCACCAATAAAATTATATAAATTCATATTTGTTGACATCATAGTAGCGGCAAGTATAAAAGGGGTGACTGTTCTTCCTGCTACCTGAAAATCATCTGATGAACCTATCCAGCGATAAAAATATTTCCCAACTCCAAACATCAGAATTATAAAGAAAACAAGTATCAACCAATCTATTAAGTGCATTTAGACCTCCATTTAGCATATACTCTAATTCAAAACTAAATCTTTGGTAAATTTTTAAAAAAATACGAACAAAGTTTTTTATATTGTGGAAATCAACGTGATGTAATAAGTAACATTTAAAAAAAGCTGCAAAATTTAATAAATTAATTGATGTTAAATTTATTATTATTTTTTTATTTGTCAAGATTTTTTATAAATACTTTAAAAAAGACAAATTATTTCTTTCATAAGTATTATAAATAAAAAAAACTTGACTTTAATAAAAATTATAACTTATATTAGTATTTTAAAAATTATTATTTTAAAAATCATTAAACTCTAATGGAATCAATATTATGGAGTCAATAATAATCTATGAAGACGAAGGATATCGTAAATTACTTCCACTAACTTACAATCGTCCAGTTTTCGACTTACGGTGTGGTATTAATACTATCATAGAAAAAATC
>JAUWXV010000288.1 GCA_030616165.1 bacterium
ATGATTTCAGTTTATTGGAAGGATTCAAAAGATGGTGATGAACTTGATGAAAATTGGGCAGTTGAAAGGAGGGCTTTTATTGGGAAAAAATATCTGGATGGGATGAAAATTAATGAGGATTATACAAAAACAGAAATGACCTATTTTTTAGGAAGGGATGCTGTAAAGGTCGAAGGATTATGGGAAATAGAAGAAATAATTATCGGGGGATTTTTTAGGTCTTATGCATTTTTTGATAAAAAGACAAAAAGAATATATTTTATAGATTTGGCTGTTTTTGCTCCGGAATCATTAAAAGAACCTTTTATACGACAGTTGGATATAATCGCACATACTTTCAGCACATCACCCCTGAAGCCTTTAAGAAAGGGGATTTTTTAAAAAATCCCTGTTAGTTTATTTGCCACTTACTGAAAAAATTGTTAATTTAAGAGTAATTGAAAATGGGTAGAACAAAAATTCCTTTCAGAGAAAGATTATTAATAAACGAGGTGATGGTTGGGGATGGAGCAATGGGAACTTATCTATATTCAAAGGGATTTTCTTTCGAAAAGTCTTTTGATGAACTTAATCTAACTAACCCGGATGTAATAAAAGGAATTCACCAGGAATATCTTTCAGCAGGTTCGGAATTAATAGAGACAAATACTTATACCGCAAATAGATTCCGCCTTGAGAATTTCAATCTCGAAAAAAAATTAAGGGAAATAAATCTTGAGGCGGTTAAAATTGCAATTGAAGCAAGCGAAGGAAAAGCATATATAGCAGGAAGTGTAGGTTCCATTGGAAAACCATTTGAACCCATCAGTCAGATTAAATATGAGCAGGCAAAAGAGGCTTTTAAAGAACAAATAGAATGTCTTGCCGAAGGTGGAGTGGATGTTATAATGCTTGAAACTTTTTCTGATTTAAGAGAATTAGATATTGCCATAAAAGCAGCAAAGGAAATGACTGATCTACCATTGATTGCACAGAAGACTTTCATTGAAGAGGGAAGGATTCTGGAAAGAGAGCTCCCTGTAGATGTTGTTGAATTTCTCCAGAATCTGAAAGTTGATGTTCTTGGGACAAACTGCACAGTCGGTCCACAGCGCATGCTTTGCATTATTGAGAAAATGGCTCCGAGAAGCACTATTAAACTATCGGCTCAACCTACAGCGGGTCTTCCACAACTTGTTGACAGGCGTCTGGTTTATCAGGCTACACCGGAATATTTAGCCGAATATGCTTTAAAATTTGTTGAAGAGGGGGTATTTCTTGTAGGGGGATGCTGTGGAACTACTCCGGCACATATCAAAGAAGTAGCAGATAGGATAAAGGGAATGAAACCGGTCAAAAGACCAATTATTGCTGTTATTGAGGAAGTTCCTGCAAGAAAAGAAGAAAAAGCAGTCATAAAAGAGGAAGGTTTTTCTGATTTTTCAGTAAAAATTAAGAAGAAATTTGTTATAACCACAGAACTTGACCTGCCAAGAGGGCTGGATATTTCGGATGTTTTAAAAGGTGCAGGTTATCTTAAGGATATTGGGATAGACGCAGTAAATATTAGCGACGGCGCAAGAGCAAGATTAAAGATGAGCCCGATCACTGTGGCTCATCTGATAAAAGAAAGAGTTAATATGGAAATCATTTTACATTTTACCTGCCGCGATAGAAATTTAATCGGACTGCAGTCGGAACTTCTGGGTGCGCATGCTCTGGGACTTAAGAATGTGCTTGCAATCACAGGCGACCCGACAAATATTGGCGATTATCCTAATGCTACTTCTGTATTTGATGTCGATTCTATTGGTCTGGTAAAAATATTGAAGAAGTTGAATAATGGTATCGACCTTGCTGATAACAGCATTGGAGAACCCACTCGATTTACAATATGTGTTGCCGCAAATCCAATGGCTGAGGATATAAATTGCGAAATCGAAAGACTGAAAAGAAAAATAGATGAGGGTGCAGATATTATTTTTACCCAGCCTATATTTTTTCCCCAGCAAATTGAGAATTTTCTTGTAAAGATTGAAGATTTTAGAATTCCAATTCTTGCTGGTATTTTGCCCCTTAGAAGTTCAAGGCATACGGAGTTTTTACATAATGAAGTCCCGGGAATTTTTATTCCTGAGGATATTAGAAAAAGAATGCACGGAGTTTCAAAGGAGGATGCAATAAGAGAAGGAATAAGTATCGCTCGGGAGTTACTTCAGGAAATTAAAGGATTAGTCGAAGGTGTATATCTTATGCCGCCATTTGCTAAATATGAAGTAGTATCTGATATAATATCTGTCCTCTAATAAAATAATGTTATATATTAGAGTTGTCTTTTTATTTGGAACTCCAAGTAAAAACTGTTTGTTAATATTGAAAGATAATCAAATTATAAGATTAAGAAATTAAAATGACTGATGTTTCGATATTTGCAGCGTTTGGCGCAGGGCTTATATCATTTGTTTCTCCTTGTGTTTTACCATTAATTCCTGCGTATATTTCCTTTATTTCAGGTGTTTCAATTGATGTGCTTAAAGATAAAGGTGGCGGTTCAAGGAATTTGAAAAACATAGTGATAAGTTCAGTAGTTTTTGTCGCAGGTTTTTCAGTAATTTTTATTTTACTTGGGGCTTCAGCAACCTTTTTGGGGAACTTTTTATTAGAGAAACTATCATTATTAATAAAAATTGCAGGGGCGATTATTATTGTTTTTGGGCTTCATTTTTTAGGGATTTTTAGGATAAAATATCTAAACTATGAAAAAAGATTCAATATTCGCTCAAGTAAACTTGGTCTTTTTGGAGTTTTTGCAGCTGGGCTTGCTTTTGCATTTGGCTGGACTCCTTGTATTGGACCTATTTTAGCAGGAATTCTAACTATAGCTGCCACTAAGAATACTGTTAATGAAGGAGTTGTTCTCCTTTCGGCATTTTCATTAGGATTAGGGATACCATTTATTATTACTGGAATTGCTGCTAATACCTTTATTAATTTATTCGCTGTAATTAAAAGAAATTTTAAAATTGTCGAAATTATAAGTGGATTATTTCTTATTATTATTGGTCTTATGATTATGTTTGATTATTTTAACATTATTTCAGGATATTTAATAAGATGGTTTCCATTTTTACAGTCTATCGGATAGAGATAATATACTTAGTAGGTAGAAGTAAAATACATTCTTTGGGCGACTTAATAAGAACAACAGTAATTATATTATTTTATAGGTATGAATTGGATAATATTAGTCTAATTCACAAATAAATAAAGAATTAAGTTGCGAGGATAAAAATGCTATATGATATTCTTAAGTTTATTCACATTATGGGTTTTGTGTTTATGTCAATTCCATTATTTAATCTCATTGTTGTAAACGAGCGCGCTTTGTTAGGTTCATCGTTTAATTACAGTGTTGACCGCTACATGGAAAATATTATAAAAAATGGTGCTTATAGATGTTTCGTATTCCAATCTACAGTAGGAATTACAGGTGTGCTGTTGTTAGTATTTGGGCCTTTAGGAATTGAGGCGCTATGGACTAATTGGATTGTACTTGTTAAAACGATTCTATTGTGCACTTTGATGGGAATGCTTTCGTATGTACATTTCAAGTTGCAGCCGAGAATAGAAGCACTGCTGGTAAACATTGGTCCTGACACTGAATTGCCAGATGGTCTTAATGCTCAATTAAAACCTTATAGAGTCAGACGTAAACGAATGGCGACTTTCTGTTTGTTTATTGTAATCACTACCATTATTATAGGTTTACAGGTGTACAGCACTTTCAGTCCAGTTTTAACAATTGTGCTGATTGGGCTGGCAGGTTTATTTGCTTTGAGAGTCAACAAAACTCTTATTAGATTTGGTTGGATCTAAAGAAATATATTAGAACATAAAAATGGAGGGGATATGAAAAATTTAGTGAGAAAATTGCGCAGTTTAGTGATAATATTACTCCCTGTATTTTTGATTATTTGTTCAGAAGTTGAAAAGAATAATAGTAAAGAAGATGGGGAAATAGATTTTGTTTTCAATGACTTGGACGACAAACCAGTAAGTTTGTCAGATTTTAGAGGAAAGGTCGTTCTTGTAGATATTTGGGCAACTTGGTGTCCCCCATGCCGAGAGGAAATACCTGGTTTTATAAACTTGTATAAGAAATATAAAGATAAAGGTCTTGAAATTATCGGAATTGCAACAGACGTTGAGGGTAAAAGGGTCGTTAAGCCCTTTGCAGAAGAATTCAAGATAAATTATAATATTGTTATTGGAAGTCAAAGAGAAGTAATGAAAATTTTTGGATCTGTTAAATATATTCCTACTACGTTTCTTATTGATGAAAAAGGAATAATAAAAAATAAATATGTTGGATATCGCACAGAATAAGATTTCGAAAATGATATAAAA
>JAUWXV010000063.1 GCA_030616165.1 bacterium
CCCAAAATTGCCGCGCTCTGTAAACCTATTATCATATATCCCTTTCCTACCTCATTCTGCTTTAATTGGGCATAACCTGGAATGAGTAATCTTCCGATACTACTCCTTTTCTTATCAGATTTTTCTTTTAAAAAATCTTTACTGACTTCCTGATATAGACTACTTACTATATTAATTTTTATTGGGTTAGTTTCATTGCCTAAACTGGCACTTCGATCATTTATGTCTTCTGCTTTTATAAAATATTTGAGCGTGTCACCAATAACACCTTCAGACGGTATTCTACAAAAATAGATGTCGCCTCTATATGAAATCAGGTCTATCCTCTCCCATTCATTAAAATCTTCCGAAATATACTTAACATAAAGGTCTTTCAAGCCTTCAAAAGCATCTGCTCTCACTACTATATCAATATCCTTTCCCTTTTCTACAGAAGTTATTTTATTATGATATATAATCGGAATTAAAAAATCATCCACCTCATCCAGATTTTTCAATTTCTCGGGAATTTCAATAATAGGTGCAATTTCAATCTTATCAAGTACACTCGGATTCTCCACAGCCGTGATTTCAGTAAGTTTCCCCACAGAAATCTCTGGAAAAATCTGGGTAATCTGAACAATTCCAATGTTTTTATCCTTTCTACCCTCTGGCATATCTCGAAGTAGTTTAAACTCATCTCCTATTCTAACATTATCATCTGACCCTCTGTCAAAGTAGAGCAAATTTTCGTCAATCTTTATAACATATCCAGTGACAATCTCCTGAGAATAGGCACTTACGAAGATTAATGAAACAAAAATTATTTCAATTAAAAATATGAAAATAAATTTTTTCACAAATTAATTTTTTTTGTAATTTTTTTAACATAAACAAAGATAAAATATACAATTAAATTTTAATAAAGTCAAATAAAATTTTAAATAATTTTTTTTCAAAAACTTATAATATTCTGTCCAATATATTAATATTTAATTAACCCATTCCCAAAATACTTAAAAAATCATCTTCTTTAATAATTTTAACTCCTAATTTAACTGCCTTATCGTATTTAGAGCCAGGATTTTCGCCCAATAAAAGATAATCAGTATTTTTACTAACCGAAGATGAGACCTTTCCCCCATTTTCCATTATTAATTTTGATGCTTCTTCACGAGTTAATCTTTCAATCGTTCCCGTTAAAACAAATGTTTTCCCATCAATTTCTTCAATTGTTTTCCTTTCTGTCACTTCTTCCTTTTTCTTTTCCATTAACACCCCGGCTTTTCGCAGTTTCTCTAACACATTCAAATTTTCATCTCTTCTAAAAAACTCCACAACACTTTTAGCCATTTTTTCCCCAATTCCTTCAATTGTGAGGAGTTCTTCAAATTCTGCATTTCTAAGTTCGTTTATAGACGAAAATCTTTTTGCAAGGTCTTTTGCAGCACCTGCTCCAATATATCTTATTCCGAGGGCAAATATTAATCTTTCCAGGGATCTGCTTTTACTTTGCTCAATCTTACTGAGGAGATTTTCTGCACTCTTATTTCCCATCCTTTCAAGTGCAGCAAGTTTTTCTTTTTCAAGAAAATATATATCAGCAGGGTTTGATACTATCCTGTTTTCAGTTAATTGCTCGACAAGTGCTTCACCAAGCCCGCCGATATCCATAGCGTTGCGTGAAGCAAAGTGCTCTATTCTCTTTGCTACCTGTTCCGGACAGGAAAAATTTATGCATCTTATTGCCGCTTCATCTTCAAATCTAACTACTTCACTTCCACATACAGAACATCTTTCAGGCGCAGATATAGGCTTTGCGTCTGGCTTTCTCTTAGAAAAATCCACTTCGATAACTTTTGGAATTATATCTCCCCCCTTTTCAATAACAACAGTATCTCCAAGCATAATATTTAATCTCTTGATTTCGTCCACATTATGCAAAGTTGCTCTTTTTACAACAGTTCCAGCCAAAGAAACGGGTTCCATAACAGCAACCGGAGTTATGCTCCCGGTTCTTCCAACCTGCCAGAAAACATCTTTGATTACAGTCTCTATCTTTTTTGCTTTAAATTTAAATGCTATAGACCAGCGGGGGCTTTTTGCTGTGCTGCCGAGAATTCCCCACTGCCCTAAAGAGTTGACCTTTATAACTACCCCGTCGATCTCATAACCAACTTCTTCCCTCTTTTCCTCCCATTCCTTACAATAGTCAAGTACTTCATAAATATTCTTACAAAGTCTTAAGTTCTGATTAACCAGAAATCCCATTTCATAGAGCAATTTTAAATTATGATAATGGCTGTCATATTTATCCTTTTTTCCTTTTTCAACAAGTAGATAATATACAAAGATAGTAAGTGGTCTTTCAGCAACAATTTTAGGGTCTTGGAGTTTGAGCGAACCCGCGGTTGCATTTCTGGAATTAGCAAAGACTTTTTCACCCTTCTCTGCCTGCATTTTATTTAGTTTGATAAATTCATTCCTTTTCATAAAAACCTCTCCCCTTACCTCAAACTCATCCACTCCTTCAAGAGGTTTAAGAATATTTAAAGGTATAGATTTAATAGTCTTCAGGTTTTGTGTAATATCGTCCCCAGTAAAACCATCACCCCTTGTTGCACCCTGACCGTATCTGCCATTTCTATATATAAGACATACTGCAACACCATCGATTTTTAGTTCCACAACATATTGATATTTTTCACCACCAAGTAAGTTTTTCACCCTCCTGTCGAAGTCAATTACCTCCTCTTTGGTATATGTATTTGAAAGGCTGAGCATAGGAACAGAGTGAGTAATAGTGGGAAAAACTTTTGTTGGTTCTTCACCTATTCTTTGTGTAGGTGAATCTGGTGTTATTAATTCAGGATGTTCTTTCTCCAAGTTTATCAGTTCCTGCATCAATTTGTCGTATTCATAATCTGAAATTACGGTGTTATCTAAAACATAATACCTGTAATTATGATAATTTATATCGTCTCGAAGTTTTTTTATTCTATCTTTTACATGCATAAAATATAATACTTCCTTTCATATAAACTTAATGTAAATCTAATATTTTAAATTTAATAAGTCAAGTGATTTTAAATTTAAATGATAAAAATATTTAATTAACTTTATATAAAATATCTTGACATAATAGCTTCTTTTTTTTAATTTTAATAAACAATAAAGTTCTATAATTTTACATTCTAAAAATTAAAATATCTAATAAAGATAAGGAGACCCCAAATTAATCCTTTACTTCAAAATATTTTAATATTTCAGAAACTTAATAATTATAAAGAAGATGATATTTTTCAGGTATTACAGGGTGAATCCAATCAGACAATAGCAATAATTTTAGTTCGACTTAATGCCTTAAAAGCAAAAAATGTTCTTAGAAATTTCTCACCTGACCAGCAAAAAGATATAGCATACCGAATGGCTACCGGAAGCAGTATTCATGGTGATGTTCTAAATCAAGTTGCAAAAGGGATTCAAGAAAAACTCAGGGCTTTTGATTCTCATCGAGGGTCAGAGGTGGGAGGTTCCGAAAAAGTGGCTAAAATACTTAATCTTCTACAATCAAAAACAGGTAGGAATATACTTTCAGAACTCGAAAAAAGGGATATAAATCTGGCATCCAGAATAAGAGACAAGATGTTCACATTTGCAGATATACATAATATTGAAGACAGTTCACTAAGAAGAGCCCTTACAAAAATCCCCAATGATTTACTTGCGCTTGCCCTTAAAGATGAATCATATGAAATGAAACAAAAATTCTTTACCAACATTTCTGATAATAGAAAAAAAATATTACTTTCTGAACTGAGAACCCTTGGTCCCCAAAGGCGTTCAGATATACAAGCCGCCAAAAATAAAATAATTACAATCTTAAAAAATTTGCAGGAAAAAGGAGAACTGTTCTTCAAGGGCAAAGATAAAGGAGATGAATGGATTTATTAATAATTGATTATGCTCAAAAATAGGACTACTTTTTTCTAAATTCTATGTAATTTCAAAAGGTTTGTTGTCCCCTTTTCATATATTGGCGCACCGAGAATTATTACTATTGCATCCCCCCTTTTAACAAATCTTTCTTTTAAAAGGAGTTTATCAACCTTTTCAATCAAATCATCAGTATTTTCGATGAGTGGCATAATTTTCGGGCTAATACCCCAGTAAAGAGACATTTTTCTTTTAATCTTTTCATAAGGAGTGAATGCAATAATTGGGATATATGGCTTCGATTTTGAAATCAAAAGTGCGGTAAAACCAGATTGAGTAAAAGTTACAATAGCTTTTGCACGGATAGCTTCGGCTGAGTATGCGGCAGCATCGGTTATTGTATCCGAAAATGACAAAACTTTTTCGGGACATACTTTTCTTTTCACGATTTGCATCGAGAATTCCTTTTCAGTAGTTTCAATTATCCTTGACATAACCTTTACAGATTCCACAGGATATTTTCCCGAAGCAGTCTCTTCAGAAAGCATTACTGCATCTGTTCCGTCCAGAATAGCATTTGCCACATCCGATGCCTCTGCTCTTGTTGGGCGTGGATGTTCGGTCATAGATTCAAGCATCTGAGTAGCAGTAATTACGGGCATCATACACTCATTAGCCCTTTCGATTATTTTTTTTTGTATAATCGGGACTTTCTCGAGTTCCATTTCAACACCCAAATCCCCTCTTGCTATCATAACACCATCAGAAACATCAAGAATCTCCTCAAGATTTTCAACTGATTCCGGTTTTTCAAGTTTTGCAATAACGGGTGTATCCTTTTTAAACTTTGAAATAGTTTTTTTAATTTTTTTAACATCTTCTACTTTTCTAACAAAGGAAAGAGCAATATATTCTAAATCGTTTTCGAGGCAGAATTTCAGGTCTTCAACATCCTTCTTAGTCAATGATGATACACTCAAATCAACACCGGGTAAATTAATTCCTTTATGCTCTTTTAAAAGTCCGCCATCGATTACTTTGCATAAAACATTGTTACCTCTAATATTCTTAACCTTCAGTTGAATCATCCCATCATCTAATAGAATCGAGTCCCCTATTTTTAAATCTTTCGTAATATTTTTGTAATTAGTTGAGATAATATTTTCGGTTCCAAGGATATTTTTTGTAGTCAAAGTGATTTCTGAATTTTCTTTTAAAAGACATTCTTTATTTTTTAGCAAACCAGTTCTGATTTTGGGTCCCTGCAAATCACCAAGTATCGCCACAGTTTTTCCCGTTCTTTTTGAGGCTTTTCTTACATTGTTTATTATTTTTAGATGACTATTATGAGAACCATGAGAAAAATTCAAACGGGCAACATCCATTCCTGAAGATATCATCTCTTTAAGAACCTCCACAGATTCTGATGAAGGACCTATTGTGCATACTATCTTGGTTCTTTTCATCATATAATCTCCCAATAACTTGATTACTTAATTTTAATTTAATCCAATATTTAAAATTTATCAAGTTATTTATTTTTATATATAAATAAAGATATAATCTTGATTTAATTTCTTTTTTTACATATATTTTAAATAATTTTACAGGATTTCACGAAAATACTTTTTTAATAATATATCAATAAATTATGTTTATCATCTCCAGGTATATATTATCAAGGCACATATATCCATTTTTCTTTGGATTTTTTGTGTTAGTATTCATATTTCTATCAAATTATCTAATGAGGGACATTTACAAATTCATCGGGAAAGGTCTGCCCTTTATGATAATAATCGAGGCTATATTATTGAATCTCGCCTGGATAGTAACACTTGCAGTTCCTATGTCAGTTCTTGTATCGTGTATTATGGCTTTCGGCAGTCTATCACAGAATAACGAAATTACAGCACTAAAAGCAAGCGGCATCAGCACCTTTAGGATGACCTTTTCTGTTATTATTGTTTCGATAATTATCGGATTTTTTACATACGAATTTTATGATAAAATTCTTCCAGAGTTCAATTACCGGGCAAGAATCCTGATATCGGATATTCAGAGAAAAAGACCCACTATCACGCTCGAAGAAAATGTCTTTTTTGATATCATTCCGAATTACAGATTTTTAATAAAAAAGATAGAAAAGAATTCTCCATGGATTTATGATATATTAATATTTGACCAAACAGATCCAAGCACACAAAAAAGCATTATTGCCGAAAAAGGAACTCTTATACCTTCAAAAGAGGGAAATAAACTCAGCATTACACTTTATAATGGAGAGATACACAATCTCCAGTTGCAAAATCTGGAGAATTATCAAAGACTCAAATTCGAAAAGTACGTAATATCCATAGATGTTCCCGGTAACGAACTGGAAAGGTCTTCCAGTCAATACAGAGGCGTTCGGGAAAAAAGCATCAAGGTTATGAATGAAGATATTAAAAATCTTGAAAATGATATAAATCAACAAAAAGTTAAAATCAATAAACTTTTGGGAATACCTGAAAAAATAAAATTAAAAAGTATCCCCGCAATTATTGATTCTATTCAGAATGAATTAAGCCTGAATACCAAATTACTCAAGGAATCGCAGTTCAAAGATAATAATCTCCAAACAAATGTTAATAGATTGTCGATATTGATAAGCCGTTTAAAAATGGAAGAAGCGGTTTTAGAAAGCAAGTTTACATATAAGAGTAGTCTCAAAATTGAAATACACAAAAAATATTCCATACCAGCAGCATGTATAGTTTTTGTTCTGATTGGTGTCCCACTCGGTGTTATGACGCGAAAAGGTGGATTTGCTGCCGGTGGCGGCTTGAGTTTTTTATTGTTCACAATTTACTGGGCATTTTTGATAGGAGGAGAATCATTAGGTGACAGGGGTATAATTTCACCATTCTGGTCTATGTGGACTCCCAATATCCTTATCGGGTGCACAGGAATTTATCTACTAATCAAAATTTCAAAAGAAACACCTGTATTGTCTTTTGCATTTTTGAAAAAATTAGTCCCATTTAAAAAATTCTTCTTGAAATAATATAATGAAAATAATCGACAGATACATCCTGAAAAACTTTTTAAATATACTTCTCTTTTCTATTGCAGCTTTTACTCTCATATATATAATTACAAACCTTATAGAGAAATTAGACAGTTTTCTTGATAAAGAGGTTCCGTTAAAGATGATAATTCTTTACTATATATATTTCATACCCGACATAATAAAACAAATACTACCTATTTCTATGCTTATGGCGAGCCTTTTTTCTATAAGCCAGCTTGCACGACATCATGAATTGATAGCAATGAAATCTTCAGGAGTCAGTTTATTCAGAATTCTTTCATCGATTATAATTTTATCATTTTTTATCAGCGTCTTCTCATTTTTTTTTAATGAACTTTTTGTTCCATATACTAACCGCTTAAAATTTGACATTGACCGCGTGCATCTTCTTAAGCTTCCCCCAGCAGGACTTACAGAACAAAGCAACATATCAATACAGGATTCTGAGGAGCGAATTGTTAATGTCGGATACTTCGACGGTGAAAGATTGATTGCTTATAATATTAATATTCAGATAAAAAAAGGGAATACTATTACCCGGAGGATTGATGCAAAAGAGATGAGATGGATAAAAAACAAATGGATTTTAAATAACGGAGCGATAAGAAATTTTAAAGACGAACAGGAGGAATTAGAACTCTTCACTCAATTAACTGATTATACTTTAAATGTAAAACCTGAGGATTTAAGTGTTATCCAAATCAAGCCCGGAGAGATGAATTACGCTGAACTGAAGCAATTTATTAAAAAATTAAAAAGTCTTGGGAGTGATACTATAAAATGGAGTGTTAATCTGAATCAGAAATTCTCTTTTCCGTTTTCGAGTTTTATAATTGTAATGTTTGGGATATCTCTTGCTTCTGCAGGATGGAGGGGAGGAACTGCAAAAGGTTTCGGAATATCTCTTCTTATCTGTTTTTTATATTACGGCATAAATATAAGTGTGGGACCAATTCTTGGTCAAAAAAATATTCTTCAGCCAGCACTTGCAGCCTGGCTGGGTAATATAATATTTGGCATTCTTGGAATAATATCACTCCTTAACGCTCCCAGATAAATCTAATCTGAATTATTCATAAATTGTAATTATCATCTGTCGGCAATAAGCTATTTGCTTTTAGCTATTAGCTTTTAGCTTGATAATTAATTTGTTAAGCATTCGTTTAATGTATAATAGCTAACCGATAATTTCATCATAAGTTTTTGAGTTTATATACTTTAAATCGTAAACGAGTATCATTTGATATTCTAATTCGTTTGCAGAACTAAAAGCGATTTGCAAGAATCTAGCAAAATCAGGGTCACTATTTCTTCCACATCCTTCAGCAATATTTGAAGGAATAGATGAACAAGTGCGTCTAATTTGACTTGTTAAACCAAATAGTTCCGCGTTGGGGAATTGTTTGGATATTTTATAGATTTTGAGAGTCAATTCATGGCTTTTCTTCCAAACTTTTAAGTTTTTGAAATCTTGCAGAGTTCATCCCTCCAAATATTGAGTTTCATTTTTTTGATAGCTAACGGCTAATAGCTAAAAGCAATTATACTAAGTTTTTCATAAATTATTCAGACTAATTTAGTTGACCGGCAAGAACTACAGTCTCCTTCTTTGAAACTGTAATCCCTCTCTCAGATTGAAGCGCTTCAAGATATATTATATAAATCCCTATTGGTAAAATTCTCCCATCATTATTCTTTCCGTCCCAAATTACCGAGCGGGTACTTCCAGTGGGCTCGTTATTTAGAAGCCTTTTTACCAGCCTCCCGGAAACATCATATATTTCAATCTTAACATTCCCTTTATTAAATGGGAGAGAATAAGTGATAGTAACATAATCGTCAATACCATCATTATCCGGCGAGAAAGGATTAGGTGCTACATTTATTGAAACTCTTGATGGTGTAATCACTGAATAAATTGAATTTTCTTTACCAGGCGTTCCACCGTTTGTTTCAACACAGGAATCCCAATTTTCTTTATCATTAGTATTTTTATAAGGATTTATTCTCTCAATGGAAACACCCCTATCCCCTCCCCACTTGCTTTTATAACTCAAACTATCGATAACGATACCTTCATCATTTCGAAGGATTACATCATCTTCATCATTATTGAACCGCGGAAATCCTTTAGACATAATAATGACTTTAATGTTGCCATCGAAATCAAAAATTAATCCTGAATTTCTTCTTATTACAATATAATCGTCAGAGAAAACCAGATAAGAATCATCTATTATAATACTTCCTTCTGGTTTATTTCTATCTCCAATCATCCATCCTTTTATTTCAACAGTTTCTTTTCCTGCATTAAAAATTTCAACCCACTCCGTCTCACCTGTTATAGGACTATACATTACTTCGTTGATAACTATATTCTGGGCATTAATCGTATAATATAAAATTATATATAATAAAAAATTTAAAAGAACTGATTTAATGATTTTCATAACAGAATTTTATTAATTATTTTAGTTAAACAACTTCTTCTTTAGCTTTTTCAATGTGAGTAGAATAAAGATAAATTGCAATTCCTCCCATTCCAAGAATAGAAACAATAAGAGAAACCAGCCAATCTATATATGGAATATTTGACACTACAGCAATAATTATCAATCCCAATATCAGAGGAAGATAATATTTTTGTTCACCTTCCAATGGTCTTTTTAATAAATAATTTCCGAGCAAAATCCCTACATAAATTCTGCAGATATATGCGATTATTAAATAAATCGCAAGTAATATAAGTCCGGCGGGAATAGTTATAACAAATATAAGCAAGAGCAAAATTAGAATTGGAATCCCGATAAGCACAGCCGCGCCAATTCCAAAACTTGTAAAAATTTTTCTTTTTATTAAAATGATTGTCCCTCTCACATTTCTCTTTAAAAATATAATCATCAAGATACCAACAATAATTGAAGCAATGAGACTCCACAATTCAAATAAAATTTTATATCCTGAAAAGTATTTCCTTTTTTCCCTTATTTTTTCAAAACTAATATTTCCACTTACTATGTTCTTCTCTGATAAATTTACTATTTCTTCTGCATACTTATATTTTAAATCTCCCAGAATTCTGGCACCTGTGAGAAAAGCAATAGACCCAGAAGCTTCAAGATTTGCATTTTTTTCAACAATACCGGAAATGAAAATATCTCCACCGACGCACTTTATCGAACCCTTTACGTGTCCTTTAATAATCGTAGTTCCCCCATAAGTATAAACATTTCCATTAATAACACTTTCTTTAGATAATTCGATTTCACCTCCTGCTGCTATAACATCACCTTCAACTTCAGCTTCGATGGTTGATTTTTGAGAAGCAATAATAATATCATCACCAACACTCCCACCAATAAAGATAGTTTTCCCCACACCAATAAAATCTTTTTCAATATTACCATTTGATGTCAACGTTCCACCTGCTGACATAAGGTCACCATTTACATAACCATTCATCTCAAAAGTCCCAGCCCCAGTAAAAAGGTCGTTATTAATGGTATCATTTTTTCCTACCGTTAAAGAATTTCCCGCCATAAATTCCGCCGCATTAGTATTATATACGATTAAAAGAAAAAATGAAAATAAAATAAATAAAATTTTTATTTTTCCCATAATACGCTCCTTAATAAATTTATTTTTTTAAATAATTTTTACCTTATTTATTATTTTATAATTTCGATAGACAAATATTGAAGAAGAAAGATTTTTAAATTTCAGCAGGTCAGAACATCGAAAAGGTTATCTAACAGTTAAAAATTTTCAAAATTAAACTTATGAAATTTTTAGATAATTAAAATAATGCAATATTTATAAATTTCTCAATTCTTCTATAATCTTTGTTTTAGTAATAGTTTTAAAATCTCTTTTTTTAATAAACTTTGCAGGTATTCCTGCAACTACCGAATTGGGCTTTACATTTTTAGTGACAACTGCCCCAGCGGCGACGATACCCTTTTTACCAATCTTCACTCCCTCCAGAATAACTGAATTAGCACCAATTAATGCATCGTCTTCAATAACAACAGGCTTTGCGCTCGGTGGTTCCAACACACCAGCAATAACCGCACCAGCGCTAATATGCACCCTTTTGCCAATAACAGCCCTCGAACCTATAACAGCATTCATATCAATCATCGTTTTATCTCCGATTTCTGCGCCGATATTAATTACCGCACCCATCATTATTATGCAATTCCTGCCAATCTTAACCTTTTCTCTTATTAGTGCACCCGGTTCAACACGGCAGTTCAATCTCTTAAGGTCAAGAAGTGGAATCGCTGAATTACGACAGTTATTTTCTAAATAATAATACTTTATCTTTGAACCGTTTCTTTCTAATATTTTTTTTATATAACTATAATCCCCGATTAAAATCACAGAATCATTTCCACTGAATACCATAACATCTTTCGGTATTCTTTTATCGATATTTCCCTTGATATATACTTTTACAGGTGTTTTCTTTTTTGCGGTTGATATAAGATTGGCAATTTCTTTATAATCCATTTCGTATTTCCTCAGTAAAAACTTATTTTATTTTTAAGACATCCTGCATATCATAAAGAGACCTTTTTTTATCAGATATGAAATAAATCCCCTGAATTACACCATTTAAAAATATTTCCCTTGAAAATGCTGTATGAGATATTTTAAAAATTTCACTGTCACCGATAAAAAGAATTTCATGGTCACTGACAATTTTGCCTCCCCTCACCGAGTGAAAAGTTATATCCTCCTTTTTTCTTTCGTCAAAGCCCTTCCTGCCCATTTTGAATACCTTTTCTGGTTTAATACCTCGCTTTTCAGCAATAATTTTTCCAACAGAGATGGCTGTTCCGCTTGGGGAATCTTTCTTATATCTGTGGTGTTTTTCTATTATCTCAATATCAAATCCATCCTTTAACAATTCTGCCGCCTCACCAACAAGTTTATATAAAAGGTTAATAGCGATAGACATATTTGAGGATAAAAGTATTGGTATGGTCAAACTGGCTTCTTTTATCTTTCTTAATTCATCATCTGAAAAACCGGTTGTCCCAATAACCATACCCTTTTTATGTTTTATGCATATCGGAATTTTTTCCATCGCTGCTGAAGCGATTGAAAAATCAACAACAACATCAGCGTTTCCGATAATTTCTTCAATATTCCTTACCACTGGTATATCTTCATCTTTCCCTGTTCCAATAATATCAACACCTCCAATGCAATCAATATTATCCTCTTGTTTAATCCTCTCCTTGATAATCTGACCCATTTTCCCGTATATACCACTTATTATAATCCTTATCATATTTTCTCTATTTTATTTTAAATTTTAAAAAATTGAAATTCCGTTATCATTTTAACTTTAAACAACAACTTTTTCCCACTTCTGTGAAATGACAGATTTTTCAAGTGCTTCAAGGATTGCGACACACTTTAATATACTTTCATGTGTTCTTGGTTCTTTACCTGTTCGGAACATTTCAACCATATCCTCATAAGGTTTAAGGGAATCAGTTTCTTTGATTCTCGGCTCAAGAGGTCTGAAACCTTTATCAGTCAAAAGCAAAACATCCCAACCACTGTATCCTTTTCTAATAAGGTATAGTGTTGCAAAATAGCCTGAACTAAAAATTACACTTGCAGTTGTTTTATCATCTTTGGTAGAAACCTTGACTTCTTCAACATCCTCTCCAAAAATATACATCATTTTCTGTACCGTATGCACTCCATAAAAAAAGATTCCACCATATTTTGAATTAATATCACATGAACCAGTGCAAATGATATGTAATATATTATCAATATCAGGAATCTGCGCTTTCATATCAAAAACTTCATTACTTTGAGCTATGGTACTGTAAGAGGTAACAGGTGTCTTTAGTTCTTTTGCAATTTTAAGGAATTCTTTTCCCTCAGCAACGCGATAACAGAAAGGCTTGTCAATGAAAGTTGGGATATCAGCCTTTACAAATGGCAAGGCAGCTTCCAAATGATATTTCGGGTGCCTGTGGTCAACGATTAGTGCATCGATTTTACCCATCATCTCCATCGTGTCTTTAACAATATTTGGTATTTGCCCTCTTTTTGCTGCATTCCTTGCAAATTCATCGGTTTCTCCCCAAACATATAAAACTTCAACTCCGGGAAACCTTTTCTGTACATTAATAATTCTTCCATAAGTCACAGTGTGGCTATTTTCTGCACCAATAATTCCTATACGAATTTTGTTCTGAGTGTTGATTTGGGATTGTTTTAAGGTAGTATGCCTGCCAGCCGAATTAGAAACTGAAGAAACCATAAAAGCTGACAGCACACCTTTACCAATATCTTTTGCAAAATCTCTTCTTGATTTCATTATAATCTCCTGACTTTATTTTTCTAAAAATTGAATTAGACAAAACATACCCTTATATTATGCAATTTTCAGATTACAAATAAATTCAAACATTAAAAAATTTATTCCTCTAAAATCTTCACGTATCTCCCTTCAATCTTCAGCCTGTTATGAGCGTATAACTGAATCGCCATAGGATAAAGTTTATGTTCGATCTTGAGCCCTCTCTCTCTAAATTCTTCAAGCGTATCGGAATCGTATCTTGGAAATGTCTGCTGTAAAATGATTGGTCCAGTATCAACACCCTCATCTATGAAATGTATGCTAATTCCCGAATACTTTACTCCATATTTGAAGGCATCCCCATATCCGTCTGTTCCCGGGAAACTTGGCAGTAAAGCAGGATGAATATTTATTATTCCGGGAAGATTTTTCTCTTTGTTATAACAATGTCTGATAAACTCGGGGGTAACCAACCTCATATAACCAGCAAAGACAATAAGTTCAGGTTTATATATGTCGAGTTGTTTTATGATTTCTGCCTCATGTTCTCTTCTATCTTTAAATTTTTTGCTTTCTACAACAATGGTTGGAATATTATGTCTTTTTGCTCTTTCGAGTGCATAAGCAGTAGATTTATTAGAAACTACAGCAATAACTTCTGCATCTATTTTCTGATTTTCGCAATGGTCGATTATGGATTGAAGGTTGGTTCCACTGCCGGATACAAATACTGCAACTCTTAATTTATTCATATCTAAATGCCCGAAATCCTATATCTTTTCTAAAATATTTTCCTTCAAAAGATATTCTGTCAACACCCATGTAAGCATTATCGAGTGATTCTCGGAGGGTTTTTCCCGATGATGTCACTCCAAATACCCTTCCTCCATTTGTAAAAATTTTATCATCTACGAGTTTTGTGCCAGCGTGAAAGACTTTCAGGTTTTCTATAGTTTTTAATTCTTTCAATCCTGTTACATTCATTCCCTTTGTATAGGAACCAGGATAACCTTCCGATGCAACAACCACGCACGCTGAAAACTTATCATTCCATTCGAGACTAACACCCTTAAGTTCTCCATTAATAGTTTTTTCCATAATTTCAATAAGGTCGGACTTCAACAAGAAAAGGATAGGCTGAGTCTCCGGGTCACCAAAGCGACAATTAAATTCAAGAGCTTTTGGACCGTCTTCTGTCAACATCAACCCGGCATAAAGGACACCTTTATAAACAATCCCATCTTCTTTTAATCCTTTCACGGTTGGCAAGATTATTTTATCATAAATTTCCTTGTTAACTTCACTGCTTAAAAATGGGACAGGTGCATACGCTCCCATCCCACCTGTATTTGGTCCACTGTCACTATCGTATATCTGCTTATAGTCCTGTGAAGAAAGCATCGGAACAATATTTTCCCCATCCACAAAAGCAAGTATTGAGACCTCTTCTCCGGATAATTTATCTTCTATAACAAATTTATTACCCGCACTTCCGAAAGCCTTTCTTAAAACTATTCTTTCTACAGCCCACTCTGTTTCAGCAACATTTTTACAGACTGTAACTCCTTTGCCAGCAGCGAGACCATCAGCCTTAACAACCATTGCATTTTCGTTTCTATTTATTAATTCTCTTGCCTTTTTAAGACATTCGCCATCAGAACTATCAAAGACTGCGAAATCTGCTGCTGGGATATTATGCTTTTTCATAAACTGCTTCGCAAAAACTTTACTTCCTTCTAATATTGCTGCCTCCTTTGTCGGTCCAAATATCTTCAGACCACATTCATTAAAAAAGTTGACTATGCCATTTACGAGAGGGATTTCTGGTCCGACAACCGTAAGGTCTATTGACTTTTCTTTAGTAAAATCTGCAAGGCTTTTAAAATCACTTATATCAAGGTTAACAATCTCGGCTTCCTGCTGAATACCCCCATTACCCGGACAGCAGTATATTTCCTCGCAAATTTCGCTGTTATTCAATTTCCACACAAGCGTATGTTCTCTTCCGCCGCTTCCTATAACAAAAATTTTCAAGTTTTAAACTCCTTTATTCAATTTCCTTATTTTGTTTTTATATTCAATTATCTTTTTAGATACAGATTCAAGGTTAAAAATTTTAGCAGCAGCCATGGCAGCATTTTCTGGATTTAAAACGACCATAGATGGGACATAGGAAGGTGTCCTTAAACTTGAAAAAATATCATTGGTGTTTAAATTTGGTGGACATGCTATAACTGGAAATCTAGTATTTGCTGATACCAGTCCCGATAAAGCATCCGACATTCCTGCTGAAGTTATATATACTATCGGTTCAATGCTATTC
>JAUWXV010000244.1 GCA_030616165.1 bacterium
AAAATTGAGACATTTTCTCAAAAAAACTAATTTTAAACCATCATTATAATTTTCTCCAATAGTGCAAAAAATTGGCAGGATGTGAAAAAACACTTGTAAAAGTAAAATGTATCTCTTAATTTATATTGTGAATTGTCCAAAATTTTTTTTAAGGCCTACACTATAATTTTAAAGCATTAGAACATTCCTTTGTTTTCAACCGCTATTATGGGAGGTGAAATTATGATAAATAAAAATATTTTTTTTACTATGGTTATTAAAAAAATTTTATCTTTGTTTGTATTAATCCTTATATTTTCTACAAATTTTTTACTTGTACAGACTTTTGGTGAATCAAAAACTTCATTATGGGATTTAGGTTATGCTCTTTTACCTGAACCACAGAAGATTACAACAGGAGAGGGCAGTTTTGAGATTGGATCCGACTGGGAATTGAATCTTTCATCGAATGTAAGAGAAAATGATATTGCAGTAAGAACTTTTCTTGACAGACTTAAAAATCAATTTGGGTTAGATATATCAATAAAAAAAGGTGTTAATAGTTTGAGTGGGAAGGTAATACATTTTGATATCCGTTCAGGCAGTGCGGCTGTTGGTGAGAAAGAAGCGCTTGCCCGCCAGGGTTACATTATGGAATTAGAACCTGATAAAATTTTAATACGAGGAAATGATGGTCCAGGTCTCTTTTATGGTGTTCAGACACTTTTACAGTTATTGGTTTCAAAGGAAGATAACAGGTTGCCGGTTTGCAGGATAGAAGATTGGCCTGAGCTTGAGCTTCGCATAATCCACTGGTGTGAAAAGCATCATCAGAACAGAATGAAGACGCTGAAGGAATACATTGACCGTGCGGTGGAATATAAGATAAATGCTATTGGCTGGCAGGTAGAGGATAAGTTTGCGTATGAAAGACATCCTGTTATTGGTGCGCCCGGTGCATTTACAAAAGAGCAGGTGCAAGAGATAGATAGATATGCACGGGAAAGGTATATAGAACTTATTCCTCTTGTTGATTGTCCGGCTCATATTGCGTATGTTTTAAAGCATCCAGAGTTTGCACATTTGAGAGAAGACGTTAATAACAACTATATGATTTGTCCCTCGAAAAAAGAGTCATGGGATTTACTTTTTGATATGTTCGACGAGATACTTGAAGCATTTCAGGGGAAATATTTTCATGTATCTACTGATGAAGCTTATTTTCTTGGTGATGGAGTAGAATGCGGCTGCGCAGAAAAAGTAAAACAAGGAGGAAAGAGCAGATTATTTGTCGATTTTATGAATAAAGCCGCCAAATATCTCGAAGATAGGGGTAAAGAGGTTATGTTTTGGGGGGAATCGCCTTTAGCAGTTAATGATATACAGAAACTTCCTAATACACTGATAGATGCAGTTGCAGGTCATGAAGGATGGGAGAGAAAAGACGAATTGAGGATAGAAAGAGAACATGGGATGAGAGTATTGATTTATGTTTCAATCCATGGTAGTGGTCTATTTACAGACTATATACAGCGAATAAATGATGTATATAAGAGCGTATCTTTTGGTGAAGTTAGGAAGAACAATGTTTTAGGAACATTTGTTGCCGCCTGGGATGATTCTGGACCCCATGATGAAGTATTCTGGCTTGGTTGGGTGACAGGTACTTCCTATGCATGGAATGGCGGAATACCTCAGCCGGACGAATTACCTCCTAAATTTATGAGACTTTTTTATGGTCCTGAAGTAAAGGATATGGAAGAAATATATAAATTAATGTATGATGGGTTTAGATTTTGGTCAACTTCCTGGGACAGGGTACCTTCAACATTAGTTCCGATTTATGGTTCTTCCAGAGGCAAATATCCAATTCCTCGCCCTCGCAGGTTACAGTCCATTGAATTACCCAATTTACCCGATGTTAATACACTTTATAATCATCCTTTCTGGAAAGACCATTACCGCAGAAATTTGGATAATTTAGATGAGGAAAGGAAAGCAAATAACCGTCTTATTATTCTTCTTAAAGATAACCTCAACAGGGTATCCGGGCATAAATATAATATTGAGGTTATGCTGTCATTAGCACAGCTCTACAGCCACAATATATATTTATTTGAAACTTTGGCAAAAATAGAAGATATTCTTTCTAATGCAGCAGGAAATTATTTAGATTATGAAAATGCTGTTTCCTGTCTCAATGAAGCAATAAAACTTGCTGAAGATATATGCAAAGAGAGAGAACCAACTTATCAGCAATTAAAAGAAGTTTGGGAAGTAAGCCGTTATCCTAAAGGGAGAACTGTTGATGGCAAAAAGTTTGTTCATATATTAGATGATACGAAAAATCACACCGGAGACCTTATACCAGATTTATCGTATATTGTTATGCGTGAGCGTGACCTTAATTTAGAGAAATGGATTTACGGCTTAAAGAGTATAAGGCATTCATTTGCTTTGAAAAATCAGTTTAAATAAGAAAATTTTGAATTTTTTAATAAAAATAAAAACAATAATTTTAAAATGATTGTTTGGTGAAATCTACAATAACTATTGTAGTTTTTTTGAAGATAGAATTTTTCATGGAGAACATCAATAAAAGGGACTAAAAATGACACGTTCAAGATATGTATTATTTATTTTAATATTTGCAATTATTTTATTAATGAATTGTTCTTCAAAAATTAAAAAGACTAACACTGTTATATGTTTTGATACAGAGGATTATATTACTCCCCCTGAAGAACGGATTGACGATATTCCCAAGTGGCTGGCAGAAACGATGATTGAAGAAGGTATGACAGGGACTTTTTTTGTTATTGGTGAAAAGGCACGCTCATTAGAGCAAAGAGGCAGAAAGGATGTTATTGATGCTATGGCAAAACATGATATTGGCTCTCACACAAATTTAGGTTCGGTACACCCCACTATTACTGAATTCCTTGAAAATGCAGAATGGCACTCTGGAGTGGATTCAATGAAACAGCGTGAGAAAATCGGTTTTCAAGATATTGAAAGAATATTCGGTAAGAAAATACCGACATTTGCCAGGCATGGTGGTTCATACGGCCCTCAATTGGTTGCTGCATTAAGTCAAATTGGTAAAGGATATGTTTATTCCCCTATTTACCTTGATGAAAACCATCATATAGTGTGGTTCTGCAATGCGTTAAATTTCCATGGATACTGGGGAGACCCGGATGGTTTTGATGACTTTTATTATAAAGATGAGTTATTCAATCCTGCTTTTGAAAAATTCAAAGGAAACTTTGACCAATTGATGCAGGAAAAAGATTTTATCGCTCTTTTTTTTGGTCATCCAACGAAAATCCGTTCAGAACAGTTCTGGGATTTACGTAACTATGCTCATGGAATTAATCCAACTCAGGGAAAAAAGTTGCAATCTCCAGATTTAAGACCACAGGAAACTATGAAAGTTGCACATAAAAATTTCCGTCGACTAATGAAGTTCTGTAAAGAACAGAAGAAAAATGTCGAATTTACCACATTCTCTGAGCTGATGGAGCGTTTTTCTTATCAAAAAGAGTTTGTAACTCTTAATGAATTATTAAATCTATCTGAAGAAATAATCAGTGAAAATCGCCCGATTATTGGTAAATACTTCTCCCCTGCTGAAATATTTACTGCCTTAGCAGAAGAAATTAAAGCATTCTCCGAAAATGGAAGTATGTTAAGTCAGGTGGAAAGAGCAACAGTATTCGGTCCTATAGAGATGCCTTTGTCTGAACCCGAAATTTCGTCAATAACTGAACAACAGATTAACTCCACCGCTGAGAGAGTGTTTGACTATATTAAACAAAATGGAATGATTCCCGGGAATGTGGAAGTGGATGGCAAAAAAATAGGGGCGGGCTCTCTGCTTCGATTGTTCAGCGAATATTTTTTGGATTGTACAGAAAACTCAACTAATATGAGTTACACCGTTATAAACTTCGACCCTTATCCCAGAGATAATGAGGAAAATTTAAAGAAAGAACTTGAAGAATGCAGAGTTTGGCCTATTCATAAACCTGACCTTGACATGAGTAAAATTACATATTATACAATGCTTCAGTGCTGGACCCTCAAACCGGCAACAGAAAAATAATAAAAATGTAAAGTGATGAAGGACAATAATTATATTTCTGCCTGCTTTTTATAATATCCTTGTGAAATTACCTCATTTAAAAATATATATATTTTAAAATTTTATTCATTTGAGGATTTTTGAGAATGGTAAAGAAATTCAATGTACAGAATTTTTTAATCATATAAATGGAGGTTTAAAGAAATGATAAATCATGAGAAATTAAATAGACGGAGTTTTATAAAAAGAACTGCAATTGGGGCAGCAGGTTTGGCACTTTCAACGCAGATTGGAAAGAAGAAGATTAATGCACGTGAAGCAAAACCTAAATATCCACTCCGCCTCAGTGCATGCTGCGCGTCTTTAAGACAGAGAGCCAGGTTAGAAGCGGTAGAGAACGCCTATAGGGTAGGATTAGATGGTGTATCGATGCGATTTATTTACGATTTGAATGATCCTTCTTCATTAAGACACAGGTCTGTGCAGATTGCATTCCGTGATGCCTGTCTTCAGTACGGGATTCAGATTAATTCATTAATGGTTGGGGCATTAATCAAATCTGAACCAAATTCAATAGTATGGGTTATGGATTCGATAAGGTGTGCCAGAAACCTCGGAGCAAATGTCATTCTTCTCGCCTTACTTCGTGAAGGTTTCCCCAGTACAGATGAGGAATACAAAAGAGTTATAGCAGTATTAAAGGAACTTGCTCCCGAAGCAGAAGATGAAGGGATAGTTTTTGGACTTGAATGCTCCGGAAGTGCTGAAGAACAATTGAGGATAATAGAAGGAGTGAATCATCCATCTGTGAAAATATATTATGATTTTTATAATGCTATGTATTTTGGCTATGAACCGCTCAAAGAAATACCAATTCTGGGGGACACTATCTGTGAATTTCACGTAAAAAATGGTAGTCACTTCATGAGAGAAAATATTGAAGGATTGAATCATCCAAGAATTAAAGGGAGAATAATCGAGGGATTTAATCACCCTGCAATTGCCGAAGCGATAAAGAAAATCAGTTATAAAGGATGGTTAACACTTGAGACATCCGTGATAACCGGCGATCCAATCGCAGATACAATTGATAATGTTGATTACATAAGAAGAGTTTATGATATTTTTTAAAAGTTTTAATTAATAACCAGTCTTACTTCAAAAATTTTTCTAAAATGTTTGAAAATAAAATTCTTAAAAAATAATAATTAATCTAAATTTTAACACTAAAAAAGAGTAATAATCATGGGTTCAATGAACCATATCCGGAACGGAAAAATGGGGGATATTTATATGGCTAAAAGGATTGTTTATTCTTACCGTGCCAGTATAGGACATGTAAAGGACAGCCCTAATGCCTTATTAAATAATAAATGATATATATT
>JAUWXV010000325.1 GCA_030616165.1 bacterium
GTAGTTGAAAAGGAATTGTCAAAAAAAGGAATAAAAAAGGAAAACCTTGGAAGAGAAAAATTTCTCAAGGAGACGTGGGAATGGAAAGAAAAGCATGGAAATATTATACGTTCTCAATGGGAAAAATTGGGGTGTTCTTGCGACTGGGAGAGAGAAAGGTTTACCCTTGATGATGGACTATCAAAAGCAGTGAAAGAGGTTTTTGTTAGACTTTATGAAAAAGGATTGATTTACAGAGGAAAATATATTGTAAACTGGTGTCCGAGATGTATTACTGCAATTTCTGACCAGGAAGTCGATAAATGCGAAATTAAAGGGCATTTATGGTATATAAAATATCCTTTAAAAGATAAGAGCGGTTTTATCACAGTTGCCACTACAAGACCCGAAACTATGCTTGGGGACACCGCTGTTGCCGTGAATCCAAATGATGAAAGGTATAAGCAATTGATTAAGGGAAAGGTAATTTTGCCCCTTGTAGATAGAGAAATAGAAATAATAGAGGATGAATTTGTTGACCAGGAGTTTGGGACTGGCGTGGTCAAAGTTACGCCTGCTCACGACCCGAACGACTTTGATATAGGGAACAGGCACAACCTCGAACGGGTAGTGATAATGGATGAGCACGGAGTTATGACAGAAGATGCTGGTAAAAATTATGAAGGAATGGATAGGTTTGAATGCAGAAAAAAGGTAATTGAAGATTTAGAGAATAAGGGATTGCTTGAAAAGATTGAAAATTATACTCATTCAGTTGGAAAGTGCTCGAGGTGTAACACAATAATTGAGCCAAGCCTTTCGACGCAGTGGTTTGTGAAGATGAAGCCGTTGGCTGAAAAGGCGATTGAAGGGGTCAGAACAGGAGAAATAAAATTCTTCCCGAAAAAATGGGAAGATGATTACTTTAACTGGATGGAGAATATACGCGACTGGTGCATATCAAGACAGCTTTGGTGGGGGCACAGGATTCCGGTTTGGTATTGTAAAGATTGTGGAGCAGTTTTGGTAAAGAGAGAAGAACCACAATATTGCGACAAATGCTCAAAAAGTAATCTTAGGCAAGATGAAGATGTGCTCGATACATGGTTTTCATCTTGGCTTTGGCCATTTTCTACGATGGGATGGCCAAATGATACTCCTGAACTTGGTTACTTTTATCCAACTACGGTTCTGGTATCAGGATACGATATTTTATTTTTCTGGATTGCACGTATGATTATAGCAGGATATGAATTTACCTGCAAAAAACCTTATTCTCACGTTTATATTACAGGGATGATTAAGGATGACCTGGGGAGATGGATGAGTAAATCACTTGGAAACGGCATCGACCCCATCGAAATGATTGACCAGTATGGTGCAGATTCCGTGAGGTATTCACTTGTTGCACTCTCTACCGAAGGACAGGATATTAAGTTGTCGAAAACCAAATTCGAAATGGGCAGGAATTTTTCCAATAAAATCTGGAATGCCTTCAGGTTCTTGATAACTAAAAGAAAAGAGGTCAGTACTGAAATTCCTGAAGGCAAAAATCCTGAAAAAGACCTATCCGACAGGTGGATTTTATCCCGTCTGGAAAAAACAACTTTAGATGTAGAAAAATATTTTAAGGTATATAAATTGAATGAAGCGCTGTATTCCATTTACAATTTTATATGGCACGAATACTGCGATTGGTATATTGAAATAATCAAAGATAAGATTTCTTCTGATGATAAGGAAAATAGTGCGCTGTTGTTAAATAAGATTGTAATTCCTGTCTTCGAAAAATCAATCTTTCTGCTTCATTCTTTTATGCCCTTTATTACAGAGGAGATATGGCAGAATCTTGCAGTGAATGGGAAAAGAAAAAGTATTATGAGGACTATTGAAAGTGAAACATTCAAAGGTGAAATTGATGAAGAAGCAGAAAAATCAATGAAGTTAATACAGGATATAATTACAATTATAAGAAACATAAGGGGGGAGATGAATGTCCCGCCTGATAAAAGGGCTGATGTAATTATTGTCACAGATGATGAAAAAAACAAAGCATTTTTAAGAAATGGGAGAGATATTTTTATCGCCTTGGGAAAACAGCAAAAATCGAGTTTGTGAAATCATATTATCACTCTGGTATCGCCGCTTCGGGGATTGTTAAGGATATTGAAATTTATCTTCCTCTTGAGGAACTTATAGATATTGAAAAAGAAAAAAATCGCCTTAAAAAAGAATTGAATAGATTTCAAGAACTAATTGAAAATGTGAATAAAAAATTATCCAATTCCGCTTTTTTCAAGAAAGCACCTGCTGAAATTATTGAAAGAGAAAAGAGAAAAAAGGCTCATTATGAATTGACATTCAATAAGATAAAAAATAATTTTAATATACTTATGGGTGAATGAGATGATATTATTAAACAGGTTTATTAAACTATTAAATATTATTTTTTTGGTAACAGTTAGTTTACCTGCAGTAATACTTTCCGAAGAAAATTCTAAACTATTATTAACAATTTATAAAGACAATTTGGCTGTTATTAAAGAAATAAGAAAATTCAGTGTAGAAAAAGGATTAAATAAATTATGGATTAATGATATCCCGGAAAAAATTGACCCTTCTTCGATTATAATTAAACCTGTTGATTATTCAAATGATATTGAATTAATCGAAAAACAATATAATTATAATATAATGGAGCCGAGAAATTTTTTGGAAAAAAATATCGGAAAAGATATAAGTGTTTTTATTCAGGGGGATATAGTTTTTAGAGGCAGATTAGTAAAAACCTCCGAAAAAGAGATAATCATAAAAGACCAATCAGATAATTTATTATTAATACATAGAGATAAAATTATAAACATAAATCTTTCTTCAGAGGACGAAAGTTTACTTTCTAAACCTGTTATAGACTTTTTTGTGAATAGTAAAATCAAACGGGAAGTGGAATTTGAGATTTCATATTTAACGGAAAATATTAGTTGGGAAGGAAAATATTTATCTTTTTTACAGGATAACGAAAATGTAATGGAGATATATCCTTTTGCAGTTATCAATAATAGAACGGGAATAAACTATAAAGATGCAGAGATAAAATTAATCTCTGGTGAAATAAGCAGAATAACTCTACCCCCTTCATTAAGGCCCAGGGCATTGGGAGTGGCTTTAGCGAAAGAGTCCGTTCAAATGCCGCAATTTGAGGAAAAAGGTGTTTTTGAATATTATTCTTATACTTTAAATAAAGAGGTCGATCTTTT
>JAUWXV010000047.1 GCA_030616165.1 bacterium
AGCACTCCTTGCCTTATCCGATAAGTATCAAAATCTGGAGTTAATCCTGCACCGGATAAATCTTCAAAAAGTCCATCCCCCATCTTTAATAAATTATATGGTTTGGGAAAATCTGTAATATTTAATACCGCTATAACTTCGCCATTTACCATTACTGAACCATCATCTCCAATAAACACATCTCCGTCTGTTATTTGTATTGGAAGATTATTCTCATCAAGAATCCTATATCCATGGGTTGTTACAAGATAATTATCCCCATCAATAAGAAAATTTCCATTCCTGGTATATCTAATACCATTTAGTGTTTCAACTACAAAAAATCCATCCCCCTCAATGGCAAAATCCAAAGGATTATTGGTTACTTTAAAAGACCCCTGTGAATAATCAGTCCTTACTTCATCTACCTCATCAAGATTAACAAAATCTGTAGAATTCATCCTTAAAACCTTTTCCATATCTATCAGAGTCTTCCTGAATACACCCTCTTTTTTGAATCCTGTTGTTGATATATTCGCGAGATTATTTGTGATAACTTCTTGCTTTAACTGAAGATACTGCATTCCTGAAGCAGAGGTATAAATTCCCTTAATCATTGAAACCTCCATTTATAATATTATATTCCAGCTATATATATTATGTTACTGCTTTTACGTTGCAATCATTATGCCACATCCACTCTAAATATTACATCTTTTTGATATGTTTATTTACTTGAAAAATTTCAACTTAAAACTTACTTAAAAATTCTTATTTTCTCCAAAAAAGAATTACTTATTATACGCTAAATCATTTCACCAATATCAATATTTTTATAAAATCAAAAAATTATAATTACTTACATTATATAAAACAGAAATTCAATAGTAAACAATATATCTCCATTATCCTGAAAGGAAATATCTTCCTGACAGAATGGTATTAATTTCCTTTAATTTTATATTGACTAATTATAATTTTTTTCATATCTTATATATGTTAATTAATTAAAATATTTGAAATGTTTAAATTCAAAATTACATTATTATATCTAATTAGTTCTTTCTTACTAAATCCTGCTATTGTATCCTCTCAGGAAAGCCCCATCATTATGATAGTTCTCGACTGTTCGAGAAGCATGCAGGAAGACATTTATGGTAAAAATAAATTCCAATCATCAGAAAAAATTATCAAAGAACTTCTATATAGAGCAAAAGAGTATGATTTTGGATTAATAACCTTCGGAAAAAATGAACCTTACAAACTTGATGATATAGAATTAACCGTAATACCTTTCCCTGAGAATAACAGCAAAATTCTTGCCGAATTATCAAAAATTAGACCCAAGGGATTAAGCCCAATTGGCGAATCGCTCGTTTTTGCCGGAAAAGTTTTGAGAAAAGGTCTGAAAAATTACCTCTTGTTGATTTCAGACGGAATCGAAAATTGTGGAGGTAATCCTCTTCTTGCTGCAAAAAATTTAGTTCAGTCAAAAAAAGTTATGAAAATTCATACCATTGGATTTGATACAACTCTATCAAAGACTCTTTTACTTAAAAATATTGCCGAAGCCGGAAACGGTTCCTACTTTTACTTCGATAACTATGAAGATTTATTTCAATCTTTTAAACCTCCAGAGCTGAGTTTCGAAAATGAAGAAATAATAAATTTTATTCCAGAAAAAGAATTAGGAAATATTTCATATAAGTGTTTTATAGAAAAGGATGGTGGATTTCCTGCATATGGGTCGGAAATAAGTATAATGGATAAAGGTGGAAATATTATAAATAAACAATTTAATTGGAAAGGCATAATCGAAGATGTGACACCAGACATATATACTATAATAACTAAACATGCTGATTCATTACAAAAAAAGGAGATTACAGTTTTTCCAAATCAAACAGCGTATCAGAGTTTCGTCTTCAAATCCGAAACAGGGAATATCTCATACAAAAACTACATATTGGGGTCAAGAGATAATATGGCATACGGAACAATTACAAAAATCATCCACATAAACGGCGAAACTGTTTATACTGGAAACAAATGGGAAGGAACTATTGAGAACCTTCCAGTCGGTCAATACAAAGTTCATCCACAAAATTCCGGCATTTCACTTATAGAAGACGTTATTGTAGAAAAAGGAAAGACTGCTGATATTATATTTGAATTCCCCCTTAAAACGGGTCTAATTTCATATCAATGCTTTTTAGATTCTGCTATGCAAAAACCGGCATATGGTATAGACTTAAAAATCTTTAAAATGCCAATCGATGAGATTGTTCATCAAGATTCTACAAGATGGCGCGGTGTAACTAAACAACTCCCAGTAGGAGAATATATTGTCTCAGGTTCACTTCTCGGCAAAGTTATTAACAAAAAAGTTCGGATATCTGCAAATTCAACAACATTTTATGACCTAATTTTCAATATTAAACAGGTCAATCTTGTTTACGAATGTTATCGCAATTTAGAAAACGACCCGGCAAATGGCGCGGTAATTTCCATCATTGACGCAGGAGGAAATGAAATCGAAAAGGCTGTTGGATGGAGAGGAAGTTTTACTCTCCCAGTTGGATATTACGATTTAAATATTTCTTATCAGGATATCAGAAAAAAACAGAGGATAAATCTTCTGCCCAGTATGAGCGATATAGTTCCAATCAAAATTTATATCACAGAATGATAAATTATGGAAAGGCTGGCCTTATAACAGTAATATCTTCAAACATCCTATCCTTTAAATTATCTGCCCATTTTTGTAATAGTTGGTTCTGAAGTACATCTTTTTCAAGTGTAGATAGATATCTAGTCTTATCTTCACGCGTCGATGGGAAAAATGATATACCCCTTCTATAACTATAACTCGCTAGAATAATTTCAACAAAAACAAGGGAACCATCCGAAACATCAATAAGATTTATGGCTACTCTTAGAGACATTTCCGTTTTCGGAAAACCAACTACCCGGGGAATATAAAAACCGCCTTCCCTGTTAACCTGAAAATCAATAACCTCCCCAGTCGCAATATAATCAACCCCCAACTCTTTTCCAACTCTCTGTGCTTCGGTTATTTCTATCTTATCACTAACATTTAAACCAATATTCTCAACAACTCTGTCAACCTCCATCTGGCTCATTATCTTAAAATATTCATTATAATCAAAGACAGATTTAAAGCTCTCGGTTAACTGTTTTCCTATAGAAAACTTATCATTGGTCCTGAAACTGACAACACCTATCGATGTAATCTGAGATAAATATTGAAAAATCGATTTATATTCGGTTTGGTTGTAATTAAGCCTTGGAAGAAGTTCATCTTTTTGAGCAAAGTTTACCTCCCTGAAAATTGATCCATCCTCTTTCTCAACAAAGTTTATTACATATTCTTTTACCCGCTTGGCTGTCTCTCGATTTGTAAGAAGGTAATAGAAAAATTTGAAATCCTTTCGATTAATATCATATTTTCTGACCAGACTTAATATTTTTGACTCTATATTCACATCTTCTATCGAATCATCCTTTATGTCATCAGTAAATAAAATAATTCTTTGGAGATGAATTCTGTTATAATCAGCCCTTTTAAAACCATCCAAAATCTCATATGCTCTATCAACACCTCCTATAAAATCTTCGACTGTTCCTTCTATCTCACCATTTTCAACTCTCTGGGCAAATTCCCTCGCATTATCCGGAACATCATTTAGAGACCTTTTAATTTCATTCTTTTTCTCTTCACTGATATCACTCCAGGTAAGTGATGTGACTTCATTTCCAAAAATCACCATAGCAATGTTGGAGCCTCCTAAGGTGCTGTCAATCAGAGTATTAATAAAATTAGGTAAATCGGTAAGAACATTGGAACCTACATTATCCAGAATTCCTCTTCCAATCATTGATGGGGACATATCTATTAAAAATACTGTATCTAAAACCGGCTTTCTAGCTCCAGAAAAATATACCCCCTGCCTTGAAAAGAATGGTTTTCTACCAGGAATTGTTGCCGGCTGTTCCTCACTTATCAAAGGGATTGGAAGCTCCCTTTCTCTGCGTCTTTCAGAAAAAAGACCATTAAAGCGCAGACCAAACAATAATCCGGAATCTGTCTGGTTAGCACCAAAGGGAAGTAGATAACCAACCTTCGCAGTCAATTTTTCTTTATTACCAAATGTCAAACCAAAAAAAGATGTCCCAAGATTAACCGAACCAGACTCTTTTGATGTTATTCGATTCGACTTATACTCTCCAAAAAGCCTCAACCTGTTGAATAATCTAATGTCCCCCCCAAAACCAAAGTTATATTGATTAGAGCGAAGTATTTCTCCCTGTTCTGTTAATCCAAGTGTACCGCTTATTACCGGATACCAAAAGGCAGTAGATGCCCCTGGCAAACTAACTGCTTTACCACCATTATTATCATAACCACCATTTACTTTTATAGAAAATCTATCAAAATTAAAATCAAAAAATACATTCCCTCCCCAGGTATTCTTATCCGCAGAAAATCTCCTTATAAGCCTTGTACCTTCACTAAAACCTGTTGAAAAGGTATAATAAGTATCAAAAGCCATATCAATACCAGCATCTGGCCTTCCAGTCCCGATTTTTACTCCAATTTTTGTATCACCTGATCCATACTTATAACTGCTTTGATTTATGTCAAAGTAAGTGATTCCGGTAACCGACACTTCTGCCCACCTTCTCAGACCGTATCTCAGGCTCCACTCTAAATCCCCAAGTTTACTCCCACCCACAAGATTAAAAGTATCTCCAACTGTGGAAACCGTTAAAATCTCACGAGAAAGATTTTGATAAGATGTTTTTACTTTAAAATTTAAAGTATTCTCTTTTGCAAGTTTTGCGGTAGAGACATTATAAAGGTCAATACCTCCACCCTGTCCCATACACAAATCTGAATATATCAGAATTAACAATATTATAAATATTATTCCTAATCGTTGCATACTCTATCAAGCTCCTTTAAAAGTTCGGAAGGGAAATCAGACGACTGCGGGTCAAGGATATAGCCATTAAGATAGTTCTTAACTTGATAATAAGAATCTTCAAATTCTCCAATATAAAAATAACTTAATGCCATTATTTCCCTTAGTTCCTTTGCAGTAACTTTTGGATTATGGACAAAATAGTAATCGACACCATCCATATCGAATTCCGTCGAATCCACTTCAATCGCTTTTTGAGCCCATTTCAATGAACCGCTCTCAAGACTATAGTCATTATCTTCATATAGAACAAATGAGTATCCAACAAGAATATCCAGTACATTTGGATCTTTACTTACCCCTGTATTAAACTGAATGCCTGCCTGCTCTATATTATGAAGCGCAAAGTGTGTCCATCCAAGACCATTATAAACATCAACAAAATTGGGATTTAATCTCGCAGCAGCATTAAATTTGGATAAAGCAGCACTATATTCACCAATCTCGTATAATGCCCATCCATCCTCAACCATCTTCTTTGCTGTTCTTGCTGGAGGTCCAGTCAAATTATCCCCTCCGCATTTGAATAGTATAATTAAACTCAAAAATAATATAATATATTTTAACCTTTTTATTTCCATTTCTTTTAATTTATTTATCTTTTACTTTAAAAAAACCATTCTAAAAGAATCTCTGAAATTATCTGATCCCATAACACAAATATAAATCCCAGAAGAAACTATAATACCAGATTCATTTCCCCCATCCCATTTAACAGTATAGTATCCCGCTGGTTTAAACTCGTCAACAATTGTTTTTATCTTTTGCCCTAAAAGTGAATAAATAACCACCTTAACATTTTCAGATACAGGAATTTGATATCTGATAGTGGTTTCCGGATTAAATGGATTTGGATAATTCTGATAAAGATTATAGCTTTTTGGTATAACAGACTCTTCAATTTCAAATTCTGTGCTGACTTCCTTCGAGATATTTCCCATTTTATCAGAAACCTGAACAGAAACTATATGTCCGCCAGTCGAAAGTTTATCCCAATCAAACGGAATTTCAATCAACTTATTGTCGGTGTTATAAAATCCTTTGCATATTATTCCATCAATCGACGTCTGAACAGTATTTATATCAATCCCGCTGCCTCCTTCTATACATTCTATCGATAAATTCAACTTTCTTTCATCCAGACTTACATCTTTTATACTCAATATTGGAGGCTTATTGTCTGATGCCGCAAAATATCTGCCAAGTCTGTCGATTTTTACAGTCATACTATTATTTATTACTGAAAACTTTGAAATATATTCGATATCCCCACTGTAATAATCACCTCTGAAGATTCCTATTTTTCTTAAATCTAATTCCTCATCCACCATACTTTCTATTTTCATTAATAATGAAGCCGGTTTCCCTAATACTGCGGATGTGGGAGCAAAATTATATCCAACTATAAATACAAGGTCATTTCCAAAATCTATTTCATCCTCTTCTCGAAGTCCTGCAACATCTTTTAAATCCTCTTTAACCATCATTACTGTTTTCTCTCCATCAAAACTCCCTTTTTCTAATGAAAGATTCGCAATACTGTCGATTAAAATCAAAGGTCTCTTCGGTGTTGAAAGTCCATAAGTTATATTCTTTTCGGATTTCAAAATCTCTTCAAATCTGTCAACAGCCTCTACTTTAATTACCGCAATTCCACTTTCATTTCTCGGAAATTGAAAATCTGTTTTCCACGCCAATAAATTTGGTATCCTTGTCAGTCCCCTTTTATAGACATTATTATCAATTACAACTTCAAATGTTGGTCCCTGCAACAGAGAATCTGTTGCAAGGACAACAAAATTAACAAATTCCCCTACTATGGGATTCGGAAACACATATATATAAAGTTCGGTCAAGGAGATAACGTTTACAGTGATAGTATCGGCATCAAAGTAATTATCAGTATCCACTGCTTTTATTATTAATTCTTCCTTTCCGATAAAACCAGGTTTACTTCCGATAATTAATTTATGTTCCTTCCCCCTGCCAAGTCTTGAAATGTCAACTGTTACATTAATTTTACCTGTAACTATCCATCTTATAGAATCCAAATTAGTGTCAGCATCTCTGACATAAGGATCAAGCAAAATAGAACTATCAATGGTTCCGCTTATAAGAGTGATGTCAGGGATTTTACCAAGAATTGGCGCATTCCCCTGAACCACTTTTACCAAAATATCTCTGCTTCCTGATTTCTGAGAAACAATATCGGTAGCAGTAAAGATAAATGACATTTCTCCAAGAAAATCTGGATTATTTCCTATACTGAAAAAAGCAATATTTGTTTGAGGTTCAATTAAAACTGAAACTTTTTCCATTGGACCCGAAACATTCCATTTCACATTTCTCCTCAAAGAGTCAGGAAAAATTACAAGATATTCATCAAGATTCCTTTTTTCGACGGAACTCCTCGTTATTTGGACACTGGGAATATCCTTTACAAAAGGAGTCCCATCACCAGGATAAGCAGTAACAGTAATCACATCCTCTCTGAAATTACCCTCAGGATCAGTTGCCCTGAAAACAACATTCTCCCATCCAACAAAAGAAGGGTCAGGAGAAGAAATTAATACCCTGTGAGTAATTAAATCAATGGAAACAGTGATGTGTTCTGTCGGAGAACTAATCCATTCTATTTTGTCCGGAGGTGTATCTTTATCCCAGACATAATCGTCAAGGTCAATAGAGTTATCGCTCCCACCGACAGGAATGGCAATATCGGGTATCCCCCATACAGTAGGGATGTTATCACTCAATATCACAACTCTGCAGGTATCGCTTCCAGAAAAATTATCCAGATCAGTTGCAGTAAATACAACATCCTGAACCCCCCACTGATTTATATCGTTTAAAACAAATGTCACACTATCCCTTGAATCTATTACAACATTTGCTATAGTATCGTCATAAGCATTCCATTTTAAATCATTAATTGGCTCATCATCCCATACATAATAATTAAGATTAACATACCCATGAACCAGTGTATCAGTGCTAATAATAATATCAGGGAGATCAGTTATTTTTGGAGATACATTCCTCACCGAAACAGTAACTGTATCAGATGCAGAATCTTTGCCATCTGTAACAGTAAAAATAATTTCTTCGGAACCCATAAAATCAGGTTCAGGAGTAAATGTTGCCGTAAAATTATTAACCTCATTTAGGCTGACATCTATTTGGTCATTCCCGGAATATGACCATGATAAACTTGTAATATTGTCATCAACATCATAAACATAATCATTTAATACTATACTTGTATTAATTTGTTTAGGACGCATAACTATTTCATCTGGCAATCCTGGTTTAGGTGGGTCATTAACGGGAGTAACCCTCACAGGCATAATCAGACTGTCCACTGCACCGTAAGGGTCCTGCGTATAAAATATTACACTCCCATCGCCAAACCAGTCTTTTTCACCTATCAAAAAAATTTTCCGCTGTATACTATCTACTCCAGCATAAAGAAATTCCGTAAGAGATTTCACACTCCAGATAATCGATTCAGGTGGATTATCAAGGTCATTTACAAAATAATCCAGAAAAGGTGTCTCATGTCTGATATCTTCCGGGAAAATAATACTATCAGGCATATTAATAATTTCTGGGAGATAAGTCGCAACCACAGAAACAGTATCAGTTCCAATATCCCCCAATGCATCGGTAACAGTAAATGCAACATTATTAATTCCTACCCATCCGCCTATAGTAGTATAAGTAACCCTGCTTGTATTCGGGTCAATTTTTACTATAACACTGTCGGTTTCAGTGGAATAACTCCATTCTAACTGCGAAAGGTCATCCGGAGGATTAATAAGATAATTGTTTAATATGGTATTATTATCACTCTGACCGGGGAGCAGAAACACATCTGGAAGCCCCTCTACTCCTATTCCTTCAACACTCACAGTGAAGTTATATATGTAGCGAAATGTACCAGATTTTAAGGGATATTCATGAAATCCTGTATCTCTGTGACGTATCTTATCATAATCAAATTTTATTTCGGTATGTTCCGTTTTATCAATAGCCTTAAGTTGAAACCGTGCATACATACCCTGGCCATTTACCCAGGAAGAACCAAGAACCACAACCGCATTTAGTTGAAAACCAGGTATATAATTATCAGGGTCTCCATGAGTGCTGTTATCTACCACTCCTCCTGAAAATATTCCTCCAGTAAAATCAAATGGTTTAAACGCTTTTTCACCACCCTTCAGATTAATTACTTCAAAATATCTCTCATCAAAAGTTAAATAAGCGCATAACCCGGATGCATTTTTATCGCCAAAATTCACCCAAATCTGTAATTCAAGAATATCTCCAACTTTAATATTCACACTCTTTTTATGATTGGAATCCCAGAGCCATATTGATAAATATTCCCCTTGGGCATATATCCTATCTGCAAAATAAAAGGAAAATATAAAATAAAGTAATAGTACAAAACCAAAATATTTGGAAAAAATTACACCTCTCCTCACAAAATTCGAATATCTAACTATTATTTCCTCCATGAAATATTTCATCTCAAATATTTTCTATAATTTATGCAATTTATCTATTTAAATATAACAATATCATGGTAAGATATAAAGAAATCTAATAATCATTCATATAGTTGTTATTTTCCGCCACATTAACTGCAAACTATATGCCAATCGTTTATAAAAAGAAAAAATTTAAATATTTATATAAAAACATTGATTCCTGAATAATAATAATTAGTTAATATCATTACATATTAAAAAGTCGAGTTTAATAATATTATTTCTTAAAATCCATCATTTAAATTATTATCACGGAATATTTTTCTTGTCAAATGGAAACCTTTGCCTACAAAATAAAAAAATGCCACAATTCCCTTCTAATATCTCCACAACCACAATTTAAAAAAGTTCCATTTAAAAAATAATTTTCAAAGAGATATCAGATAAAAAACTGTAGCAAATTATAAAAAAATAAACTCCTTGTAAGTTTTACATTCTATGAAAAAAGTTTAAACAGAAGAAGCCGCAGATTGTATCTAAACCTGCGGCTTCTTTTATTTATACAACGAACCACCTGATTTCTTTCTGACTTATTTCAAGAATACCATCTTCTTGCTGGCAATAAAACTACCCGCCTTAACCTGGTATATATATACACCACTTGCTACCTTCAGTCCGAAATCATTAGTTCCATCCCATTTCACTGTATGATAACCAGCATCCAGATTTTTACTAACCACCGTTTTAATCTCCTGACCAAGAATGTTATATATTTTCAAAGTAACCTTGCTCGCTTCTGGAAGCTGAAATCTTATATTAGTTATTGGATTGAATGGATTAGGATAGTTCTGGGATAACTTGAATTCATAAGGTATATTAACAACATCTGCCAGTTTAGTCATTTTATTACCAGAGTTTCCGACCAATATATTTGTCAGTTGTATATCAGGAGTATCACCATCGACCTTTGCCTTAAATTTGAGTTCTACAAGTTTACCATTTCCTTCTGCGGTCTCAACATGACCAAGCAGACATCCAACATACATTTTCCCTTTACGGTCATCGGTGGTGAAAAAGACTGTCTTATTGTTGTCAGGTTCCCCTGAAATCAGGAAATCACCTTCAGTCATATCCCTTTCCAGATTAATCAATTCATACTTATCAGGATCATATTTCACTGTAAACTGATAACCCCTGAGGTCTGATACATTCTCAATCCAGACACTAACATCAAACTCATCTTCACTGAATACAATCTCAGGAATATCAAGGAGTTTCATTTTTGAATTAGAATTATCTTTTCCTGATACTTTACCGAACGTTGGATATGCACCATGTAAGTTGTAATTGTCAGAAGTAATCATAAGATCCTCTAAATCAATTTCCCCATTGCCGTTTATATCACCTACATCTCCATACGTTGTTGCTGAAGTATCATACGTATAGTAAAGTTTAATAAAGGTTATATCATCTGCATCAACCCAATTATCCCCATACCCAGTTGAATCTCCTGAAGAAACATCGCCACCTCTAAGTTCTTTATAATCAAATTCATTAATATCCGGTGCAACATGGAGTGAATCTCTTGTAGGATTAATTCCCACTAAATAATCACCAGGAACAACATTTATATTAAAATATTGACTGCTTAAATAATTTGTCGTCTTTGCAACAAGATTATACTTTCCTTTAGGAACCCCTATCAATTCAAATTTTCCATCTCGGTCAGTCATAATCTGAATACCTGGTTTATTTGAATTCTCATCATTCAAAGCCTCAAATGCAGAATCATCTATTGGTAAGTAACTCCCTATTTCTCGCAGTTCAAATGTAATCTCTTTTGAGTAATCAGAACCCCTCGCTTGTAAAGGAACATTTCCGATTATTCTTGGCAATGGAGCAGTTCTCATTTTGATTGCGGGTGAATATGGTAAAATAGGAATTTCATCCGTTTTATAGATAAATCTGGTTTTTCTTCCACTTTCCATAACAAAATCTATTTCGGTCTCTTCAGAACTAACATACCCTGTCCCTTTGGAAACAATCTGTATTTGTGCAAATATAGAGTCTCCATTGGTATAGCCATCATCATTAGAAAATTTCTCGAGACCAAACTCCAATTGTTCTGTTTCAGAGTTATATGTAATACTTCCACCTCCAGACAGAGTATCACTCCCAAAGAATGCTCCGCTCGGGAATATATATGGCTGAATTCCACCAACTGAAGGTTTTTGATCAATTATTTCAAATAACGTATCAGGCAAATCAAAGTATATAAATACTCCCTGGACAGGATTACTACTACTATTTCCTGGAGTATTAACCATAATATCAAGTGTTATTGTATCGCTTTTAGTCAGAGAAACAACATTTGGAATGATTCTTACATTCGAGGTAGATATTACTCTGTCGGCTCCGCTTATATCTACTGTACCACTTGCTTTAAATCTTGCGGGCAGACTGTCGGGAGTCACTGACAGACTATCCTGTTTTCTGTTATGGGTAACAAAAGCATGTATGTAATAATCATCGTCCACTAAACGTCCCATGTTACCTGTATTCCAATCATAATACGAATCACTCGTGGAAAGTAGTGTATCAATTGTTGGCTGCATAGCCGAACCAGTATCACTATTAATTACCCAGGCATCTGGAGTTCCTCCTTGATGAGTAAACGAGAAATCTGACCAATTAAGTGCTGTATCGCTCGAATTAGTGGTAGCTACAAGCCTGATATACTGCAAAGCAGTATCAAGGTCAAAAGCTTCAAAGTTTATTCTGAATACATCACCCTTTTTAATCTTAACCTGGTCTGCACCAAGAGGAGAACCAGAAGCCAGTGAACTTCTCGTAAGTTCTTCTTCTCCGCCAAAGTCCTGAAGGAACTTCAAATACGGTGTATGTTTGAAATAGGTAGACCCCGGAGACGCCGCAACTATTGTATCTGCACCATCCGATATAAGTGCGAAAAATCTCCAAACCGAGTATCCAATTCTTTGATTTTGTGACTGACTCAATTTTGTAAGGTCTAACACCCACATATCATTCTCCCAATCACCGTTCTCTGTAATGGTAAATCCACCGGTCAGATTAATAGGAAGGGGTGTTTTTACAAAGAAGGAATCCGCAACTCCACCTATAGTAAGATCCCCATGATAACTTCCTGCTGTATCCATAAATATTGCAATAGCGGCGTTATCATCTAAATCAATATCACCATCTTTTCCCGAAAACGACCAGCCTATAGTTATATTTTGCTGAATTCCACTATCTACAGTATCCATTGCAAATCCAGGTATAACAGGTGGGCTGTCAAGTGTAATTTGTGGCGAATGTTTGATTCTAATTTGCTCAGCACTGTGATAAACATTAGCATTTTTCCCATCATTCGCCGCTACATAAACATAGTATAATCCTTTCGGTATAATATCAGGAAAGAAATCAGTCATATTAAAATAATTTATAGTATCATTTAAAGTATGATATCCTATTAGATAAGAACCATCAAGTCCTGCAATTGTATCTGCATCAAAAGTAATGTCACCTTTTGTAAGTGAACTGGATTCATTAAGGAATAATTTCACTTCAACATCATCGTCATCAAGGTCTCGAGTAAACCAACTTATATCATACTCTACCTTAGGAGGTGATGGTAATCCGCCAGAATTAAGAATTGTATCTCCATCCGCTAATGTCGGTCTTATTGCTGTGCTGTCAACGACGGGATGATGTCTGACAATAATTCCACTGCTCACAGCTAACACAGAGTCAATGGGGTCAACAGATGAAAGAGTGGCATAAAGGTAGTATGTTTCACCCTCCGTCAAAAGCATTGCTGATGTATTAGTTTTAAATTCCTCATAATCATTAACTTCAACTCGTCCAATACCAGTCGAGTCTATGGTAAAAATAAGTTCACCTTTTGTGGAATCCATTTTTGTTTGGTCAGACTCATGAAAAAGAAATACTTTCCAAAATGTTACAATGCCTGAATCCGGACTTGTATAACCCGAATACTTAGCTTTAAAATTAAAGCGGATACTGTCTCCAAGGGTATTAGTGGAATCTACTAATTGTCCTTGTGCTAAAGCCTCGGCATGATCTAATTCAAACTGGGCACTCTGATACTCTTGCCCGGATGTTCTTAAACTTATTGTTAAAATAAGTATTGAACTGATTAATATTAATCTTGTAAAAAACTTAGAATTCATTTTGAGCTCCTTTTATTTTATTGTTTTTATTATTTATTATTTCAATCTTGTTTTTATATAAAAAAATATTGTATTCCACCTAATTATTCCCAATATCCAAAGTAAAATAAAATCTACCAAACTATTTTATCCCTGATATATTTATAACCTAATATTTTGTTACTATTATATTTATGAACTTTATATCTATTGTCTATGCTAATTAATTTCCCATTTTCTAATAAAAAAAATTTTTTACTTAATTTTTTATCGACATATTTTTTAAAATCTTTAAATATTTTCCATATTTTTTTTAAATCTAAATAAAAAAATATTTAATAATTATGTTATTAATTTAGTATAATATCTGTACCAGTTTTATCTAATTTATTTTTAACTAATAATAACATATTAATTTCCTGCAATATCTGACAACTTTCCTTATTGTTCTCTTTTAGTGTCGTCACAAACGGAGAAAATAAATGCGTTGGTCACAAGTCAACACACATCGTAATTATTGAAATTCGTCTGAAAAATATTTTATCGATTAATTTTAAAATAGTTAGAGAGAGAATTAACAGGAAAATAATATAAGATTATATGGAAGGTTTTTCCTAAATTGAAAAAATAAATTTGATTAATAATATTCGGATGATTACTTTATCAACTTCTTCAGTTGATTAAGTTTATTCAATGCCTCCAACGGTGACAGTTTATCGAGATTAATTTTTCTCAATTCTTCAACAATCAAACTTTCATCCAAAGAAAAAAGATTTATTTGATAACTTCTTGCTCTTCTTGAATCATTTTCATTTATAGCCAGTTTTGGATATTGGTCTGGCGTCAGTTCATTTGCTTCTAAATTACTGAGTATTCCCTTCGCTCTGTTGATTATTTCCTCGGGTATTCCAGCCATTTTGGCTACCTGGATACCATAAGAATGGTCACATCCTCCCCTTTCAACTTTTCTCAAAAATATAACAGAATCGCCCCATTCTTTAACCGTTATATTATAATTCTTTATTCTTGGAAAGATTCTTTCCATTTCAGTCAATTCATGGTAATGTGTTGCAAAAATAGTTTTTGCTGCAACTTTTGGGCAGTCGTGAAGATATTCTGCCGCAGCCCAGGCTATTGAAAGACCATCGAATGTGCTGGTTCCTCTGCCTATTTCATCGAGTAATATCAGCGATACTGGAGTAGCATTGTTTAATATATTTGCCAGTTCGTTCATTTCAACCAGAAATGTACTCTCACCCCTTGCAACATTATCAGTTGCTCCCACTCTGGTAAATATCCTATCTACAATACCTATCTCTGCCTTTTTCGCCGGTACAAAACTTCCCATCTGCGCCATCAGGACTATAAGACCTACCTGTCTGAGATACGTCGATTTCCCTGCCATATTGGGCCCAGTTATAATAAGCACCTGTTCCTCTTTTAGGTCAAGATGGGCATCGTTGGATATAAAATGGTCGCCTGGTGGAAGCAGTCTCTCCACAACCGGATGCCTCCCCCCTTCTATAATGATTTCATCACCGTCGTTAACAGAGGGTTTAAAATAATTATTCAAATATGCCGCAGAAGTAAGGGAACACAAACAGTCAATTATTCCTAACAGTTTAGCATTTATTTGAATCGTCTTGGTTTCAACGGATATTTTCCTTCTAAGTGCTTGAAAAATTTCATGTTCAAGCGATGCCATCTTTTCTTCTGCATTTAAAATTTTCTCCTCATACTCCTTTAATTCGGGAGTGATATATCTTTCTGCATTCACCAAGGTCTGCTTCCTTATATAATCAGAAGGAACCTTCGAAAGGTTTGGCTTTGTTACTTCGATATAATACCCGAAAACCTTGTTATAACTAACCTTAAGAGAATTTATTCCCGTTCTTTTCCGCTCTTTATACTGCAGTTCAGCAATCCATTTCTTCCCGGAGGAGGCAACCTCCCGAATTTCATCAAGTTCCGGCTTATATCCTTTCCTTATTATACCACCTTCAGTAATCTGAAGAGGAGGCTCGGGAACTATGGCTCTTTCAATTTCATCCGTTATATCTGACAAATCAGTCAAATCTTTATATATCTCTTTGATATAGCAAGAACCAAGACTCTCAATTATACTCTTAATATAGGGTATCTTTCTCAACGCCTTTGACAGATAAATCAGGTCTTTTGCATTTGCTCTTCCAGTGCAAATCTTTGTCTGAAGCCTTTCTACATCACCTATACCTTTAAGTTCGGATATCAGTTTCTTTCTCAAATCCTCATGAAGCAGGAATTCTTCTACCGCTGATAACCTTTTACTTATCTCTTCTAAATCTCTTAAAGGATTCAGAAGCCAATGTTTGAGTGTTCTTCCACCCATTGGAGTCTCGGTATAATCAAGAACGGATAATAATGAAGTTTCCCTGCCCTTTTCACTCATTGAGGATACTATTTCGAGGTTTACCCGTGTCGAACTGTCGAGAACCATATATCTTGAGGAAAAAATCGGCTGTATTCCGTTAATATGCTCCAATGTCTGTCCCTGTGTCTTAAGTAAATAATGAAGTACAGCACCAGCAGAACATATCCCGAAATTCATATTTTCACATCCAAATCCTTTAAGAGAAGCAGTCTTAAAGTGCCCTACAAGAGTTTCATAAGAATAATCGTAAGAAAATATATAATCATCTAAAGGTGTAAAAAGTGGAGAAATCCTCCCTTTTATTTTTATTTTAATTTCCTCTTCCAATGATTCAGGCAGGATAAGTTCGGATGGATTAATCATCTCGAGTCTTTCAAGCATCTCACGGAGACTTCCTTCTGCTGTTATAAAATCTCCAGTAGAAACATCAATTGCAGAAACTCCAGCAGTATTATCTTTTATATATATACTGCCTAAAAAATTGTTTGACTTATCTTCAAGTATTTTTTCAGAATAGGTTGTCCCGGGCGAAATCTTTTCTACAATACTCCTCTTAACCAACCCTTTCGCTAACTTTGGGTCTTCAACCTGTTCACATATAGCAACCCTGTATCCAGCTTTAAGCATCTTAGAAAGATAAACATCCACAGCATGATATGGAAACCCGGCCAGCGGAACCTTTTCTGCCTTTCCGTGTGCCCTCGAAGTAAGAGTCAATCCAAGAACCTTAGAAGCCACCACCGCATCATCATAGAACATCTCATAAAAATCACCCATCCTGAAAAACAGAATCGAATCCTTGCACTTGCTCTTTATCGCATTATATTGCTCCATCAACGGAGTACTCTTCGCCATATCTTTCCTTAGTTGGTGACAATACCAATAAAGAAAAACCATTTCTAATTTCGTGCTCTGCACGAAATTAGAAATAAGTTTAAAGTTTCTTTGATTACTTTCTTTTCAAAGAAAGTAATAACTTACATCCTCTCCGGTGCCACAATCCCCAGAATTCTTAGCCCCTCTTTTATCACAATTCCAACTGACTTACTCAATGCAACCCTTCCCGAAGTCAGTTCTTCGTCCCCGCTATTCAGAACTGAATGGTCATGATAAAATTTATTGTAACGCTTTGCAAGTTCCAACAGATAATTAGCCAGCCGCGAAGGATTATAATTCTCTGCCGATGAGATTAAAATCTTCGGAAAATTCAATAGATTTTTCACAATATTTATTTCTTCTTTATTGCCGAGTTTCGTAAAAATCGCTAAATCATCACCATACATACCGCTCTTCCTCAAAAGGCTGGAAACCCTCGCGTGTGTATATTGAATATAAGGACCTGTATCCCCTTCAAATGAAAGTGACTCTACTGGATTAAAATTAATATCTTTAGAAGGATGAATCTTTAAAACATAAAATTTTAAAGCAGAAAGCCCAATAATTTCTGAAATATTTTCTAATTGTTCTCCCTCAATGTCTCTTGCCCTCTTTTTTACCTCCGCCTCTGCCATAAATTTTAGTTCATCCATTAAATTATCAGCATCGACAACAGTCCCTTCTCTTGATTTCATCTTCCCTTCTGGAAGATATACCATCCCATAACTGAGATGGTAACATTGGTCAGCCCATTCAAATCCAAACCTCCGGAGAACCTCAAAAAGAACCTGAAAATGATAGTTCTGTTCTGAGGCTACAATATATATTGAACTGTTTATATCATACTCGTCGAATCTGAGTTTAGCATTTCCGATATCCTGGGTAATATAAATAGATGTCCCATCCCCCCTTAAGAGAACTTTTTCCCCGAGCCCCTTTTCTGAAAGGTCTATAACAATTTCACCCTTATCATTCTTATAACACATCGAATCTTCCAGCCCTTTTAACACAATTTCTTTACCGAGTTTATAAGTTTCACTCTCATAATATATTTTATCAAATTCAGCACCTAATCTTTTATAAGTTTCATTAAACCCCTCATAAACCCAACTATTCATCCTCTTCCATAATTCGATTGTCTCTTTATCTCCTTCTTCCCATTTTTTAAGCATCTCCTGCACCTGCACAATAAGTTTCTCGTCTTCTTTCGCCTTCTTTTCGAACATCACATAATAATCACCGACAAAGTTGTCTCCCTTTTTACCTGTATTTTCAGGAGTTTTACTATTTCCCCACAACTTATAAGCAAGCATCGACTTACATATATGAATGCCTCTATCATTTATCAGGTTTATCTTTACTACTTTGCATCCTGCCTTTTCCAATAGATTACTCAAAGTCATCCCCAAAAGATTATTTCTTATATGTCCCAAGTGCTGTGGTTTATTTGTATTCGGGGATGAATATTCCATTAATATCCTCTTTCCTTCACCCCATTTACTTTCACCATACAAAGACCCCTCTTTTAATATCCCTGAAACAGTCTCCTCAATAAGAAACCTCTTATCAAAAATGAAATTAAGATAAGGCCCCCTCTTAATAACCTTTTCAATATATGGCGGAAAGGAAATACTTTCAGAAAGATTTTCCGTAATATCCTGCGGATTTTTCTTTAATAGTTTGGCAATGCCAAAACACCCAAAACCAAAATCTCCTTCTTCAGTATCTGGAGACAACTCGAGATTCAGGAAAAAATCATCATCTCTTATATCAGGATAAATTCTCTTTATCTCCTTTTTCAGATAATCTTCAAATTTATAAATAATATTCATCAGCAGGTATTAAAATTTTTCATTAACCCCTAACTTTAGTTAGGGGTAACTAAAAGAAAAAAAACACATCTCATTAATCCCTGACTTCAGTCAGGGGATTAATCTCATCAATCCCCGACCTCAGTCAGCTGTACACATATATCATTAACCCCTAACTTTAGTTAGGGGTAAGTAAAAGTAAAAAAAACACATCCCATTAATCCCTGACTTCAGTCAGTGGTAAATCTCATCAATCCCCGACCTCAGTCAGCGATACACACATCTCATTAACCCCTAACTTAAGTTAGGGGTAACTAAAAGTAAA
>JAUWXV010000194.1 GCA_030616165.1 bacterium
AAATCCGCCAGAGGCGGACAAGCCCGCCAGAGGCGGACAAGCCCGCCAGAGGCGGACAAGCCCGCCAGAGGCGGACAAGCCCGCCAGAGGCGGACAAGCCCGCCAGAGGCGGACAAGCCCACCAGAGGCGGACAAGCCCGCCCCTACGGATTTGGCATTGATAATTTGTGCGAAAAGGTATTTAATATATATAATTTCTTTTTTCAGAAGACCCTAAGAAATAGTTTTTATTGGGAATAAATTTAATTTAACAAATATTTATGGATTATTCAGGTTAATTGAATTACAGAAAATGATTAAAATCCTAAAATTAAAATTTAAATAAACCAATTTACTATTAGTGTTTCACGAAAATAATGATATAAATAATATAATTAATATGGATAATGAATTTTATTTTCTTGAAAACATGTATCATTAATCAATAAGCCGTATTATTTCTGGATTCCCCCGAGTACTCGGGGGAACGACATATTGAGTGTTTTTTATATATCATAACTTAATTTATTTTTTATACAAATAGTAATGATTTATAGTATTGTTTATGTGTCAATGCACTACTTATAACTAATCACTTATCTAAAATATAAAAAAAATATTACTTGCAACTAATCTTATATTTATATACATTAGTTGCAAAAAAAATTCAATTACACTTTAAAATACAAAGAAAATAAAATATTTGTAAACTATGAAAAAGATAATATTTATAGAACCAAAGTCCGCTCATGTTCACGTTTACCAAAAGGTTGTTTTCCCGAGGCTGGGTTCAGTGTTATTGGGGACAATTTTAAAAAAACTTGGATATGAGGTAAAAGTTTTCATAGAAGAGATAGGGAAGATTGATTTCAAACAGGTATTTGATTCCGATCTTGTTGGAATTTCCACTATTACTCCTACCGCTCCAGGCAGTTATCAATATGCCCGAATGATAAAAGATGCAGGAATACCAGTAGTAATGGGTGGAACGCATGTAACATTCCAACCTGACGAGGCGTTGGCGTATGCTGATTACGTTGTCAGAGGAGAAGGAGAAGAAACTATAGTAGAACTTGTGGAGTGCCTTGAAAAGAATGGAGATTTAAGTAAGATTAAAGGACTTTCTTATAAAGATGGCGGTAAAATCATTCACAATCCTCCCAGAGAGTTTATAAAAAATCTCGATGACATACCAATTCCCGATTATTCTATAGTAAATGATTATAAAAAACTGGGTGTAATTTCGGTTTCAACATCGAGGGGCTGCCCATTTAACTGCACATTCTGTTCTGTCCCGGCGTTTAATGGAAAAGTCTTCCGAACTTGTTCGGTTGATAGGGTTATCGAAGAAATTGACACACATTTAAGAAATCTTAATATGAACTATCTTTTCTTTACAGATGATATTTTTAATTACAACAAAAAAAGGGCCAAGGAAATACTAAAAAGGATGATAGAAAACAAGCTCACTCCGTTATGGGGAGCACAAGTAAGACATGAAGCATCAAGAGATGAAGAGATGATGGAACTTATGAGAAAAGCCAATTGCGACAGGGTATTTGTGGGTTTTGAATCGATTAATCCCAAAACTCTTGAACTATATAACAAAAAAGAATGCATTAAAAATATAGAAGATGCTGTTAAAACCTTGCATAAATATAGAATAAAGGTACATGGGATGTTTGTGCTTGGCTCAGATGAAGATAATGTAGAAACAATCAAGAAAACTGGTGAATTTGCAAAAAAATTGGATATCGATTCCGTTCAATTTATGATACTTACGCCCCTTCCTGGTTCCAAATTCTTTAATTCTTTTATATCCGAAAATAAAAACTTTATCACTCAAGACTGGGGGGTTTTCGACGGTGTCCACGCCGTTCATCAGCCAAAAAAAATCACCCCATACGAGCTCCAAATAGAAGTATATAGGATTACCAAAAAATTTTATTCATGGGCTTCAATTTTAAAAATGGTAATCATCGGAGACATTTACGAAGCACATATCAAAAACACAGCAAGAAGAATTACCAAAAAATGGATTAAAGAAAACAATAATTACATAAAAAAATTAAAAGATGACCTATACAGCGAAGTGAAAAAAATTGTCGGATATCACATATCCCGTAAGAAAAAGTCGGTAACAATCGCTTCAATTTCAAAAACAATAGATTTCAAAAATACTCTTGAAACATTTTTCAAAGAATTGGGGATTAAGATTGTTGATACCAAAAAAGAACTGGCAAATATCCTTGAAGAAAAACACACATTCCTGAAAAAAGAAAAAATAAAAAAAGAGAAAATTTTATACGAATATTTAGAGAGTCTTAAGGGAAAGGTGGACTTCGTTGTTATTCCAATTGTCAAAGACTTTGAAAAGTATCAGATAAGATTCATTTCTGATATTAATGAGGTTTCAAAATCTTTCAAATCCGGTCTATCCAATCTGCCGCATATCATCAACCTTGATGTGGATATAGAGATGAAATCATTGAGAGAAACGTTTATAAAGATTGGTCTTATTTTTACTAATGATTTGAATAAAATCAGAAGAGCATATCTCAAAGCTCTGGCAGTTGCTGTTTAAGACTTGCTTTCTTTGAGGAGAAAGTAAGTAAAGAACTATAGACAGACAAGAATGTCTGTCCTACTGTTCTTTATTTTTAATTCATCCCGATTACTCGGGATGAATTAAAAATTGTTTTATGATAATATTATATTAATATAAGGCGACATTAGATTGCTAGTATAGTGTAACGCAATTAGCTATTATTAATAATCCACGAAGACGAATACAAAATTATAGGGTATCTTGTTCCAGATGAATATTTATTTGTCATTTCCGCGCAAGTGGGAATTCACTCTACGTTTAAATATGAACAATATATCAAATGGATTCCTGCTTTCGCAGGAATGACAATACTTGACTTATAGTTATCTCATTTTTGTTAAAATAAATATAAAATATGTCTATATTATGTGTAATTTATTTGTGATACATTCTACTAAGTAATTCTTGACGGTTCATACTTTTTTATATTGCAGTCATTTTTATTTTCACATTCGCCGCACTTTCTAATGCTCTGGATACAGCCAGAATCTTTCAATATCTTTTTTAAATCAATATTTTTACCTTTAATTCCTGTAACACCGCTCCATTTCACGTTTTTAAGTCCGGCATTTTTTGCTGTTTTCACACTCTCTTCCATAAACTTTAAATTAGCACCCATGCACTCTTCCATTATAAAGTTTGGTCTAAATGCGAGAAAATTCACGGGTACATAAGGTTCAATAGATGCAATAAAATCTGCAAGTGGTTGAATTTCATTATTATGTATCTCTGGAATTATCATAACTCTAATTTCCCATATTTTTTCTTCTGCATTTTTCATCAAATATTCCGCATTTCGAAGCACAGGAGTAACATAGGCTCCAGTTAGTTGCCTGAAAACTTCATCGCTGAATGCCTTTATATCGAATGTTATTGATGTTGATATTTTTATTGTTCTTTTCAAAGAATCGAGCGTCATAAAACCATTAGTATCAAAGTTCACTTTAATATCTTTCTTAATCTTCTTTGCTTCTTTTATAACATCCTCAATCCAGGGAAGAAAAATTGTAGGTTCTCCTCCGGTGAAAAATAGCCTATCTGCGCTTATCCATTCAGCCTGTTCAGAATTTAATTCATCAACCGCCTTTCTTGCCCACTCGTAAGGTTCGTAATAACCTTCAAATTCTCTACAATATTTGCCTTCGGGATATGTGGATATAGAAAAATTTTGACAGAAAAGGCACCTGAAGTTGCATCCTGCCAAAAATGCATCATAAGATGATGGCGGCGCAGGATGTAAAGTCGAACTGGCAACAGTCGGAACTCCCGACGCTCTACATACACCTGCTTCTTCATACCTGTTAATACCACATTTCCATTCACATAAATTGCAGTTCTCAAACTCTTTGTAATGTGTCATTGTTTTTTTTAAAAGAAATTATCTTACTTTCTTTTGAAAAAGAAAGTAATCAAAGAAAACTTTATACTTATTTTTAATTCCCCCGCTTAAGCGGGGGAATTAAAAATGGTGAAATTTCTCTTCCGTGGGACAGAATTAATCATTTTTAATACATTTAGTAAATTATTCTTATTCTAATATTTTTTTTAAAATAATATCTTTAACATCGTTTTTTATAGATACCACACAATAATCTTTCAAATTAAAAAGGTTTATCACCCTTTCTATATTTGAATTTTTGACAACAAGAATCAAATGACCATTATAATTTTCAATCAAAAACTTTACGGTTTTATAAAATCCCTTTTTATTAATTTCAAACTGACTAATTTCATCGATTATTTTAACTCTTGTTGAAAGGTTTTTCTTTAAAATACTATCGGCAAATTTAAATCCCTCCTCAAAGAAATAAAAATTACAGAGTTTCTCGCCACTCATCAAATCCATTGAGGCAATGAGTCTCTCTTCACCGCTTTGAAGGTCAACCGCATAGTAAGACTTCTTTACATTTTTATCTATCTCTGTTGTGCTTATTATGCCAGATACCGGAATGCCATTACTAATGAGATGTTCGTATACTAACCTGGCGTTTTCTGTTTTTCCCGAGTTCTTATCACCACTTAAAATTATTACCATATCTCTATAATCTTGATAAATAGTGAATTAGAAATAAGTTAAAGAAATGACCTAAAGTTATTTCTACATTAACAGTTCTGCTTTTGCAGTCTTTAGTGGATGAGCAACTATTTTCAAAAAAGGTTTCAAAGAGGTTTTGATTATCAAATTTTAATATCGGTTCCGAACATAAAACTTCTTCCGGCTTGGGGGAAACCAAATTCTGATTGATAATCTACATCAAAAAGATTATTTATCCTGAAGTAAATTGAATTTTTTAAAAACAACTTTGAGAACTTCATATTTACGAGAGTATAATTTTTGAGTGTTCCCCAATTTTTGGTATCGAAATTAATGTATCTTTGTTTCCCGGTATAAAATAATTCACCATAATAAACGAATCCATATTTCAATCTATAAGAAAAGAGCATATTTAATCTATGTTCAGGATGGTATTCCACATAATCAGACGAGCGGTCTGGTGAAACATTTTTCATCTTTAAAAATGTATAATTTATTTCATATGAAAAATCTGGAAATATAATCCTGTAAAGCGTTTCAATACCACCGCTAATAACTTTTCCAATATTATTTAACTGTCCTTGTCTGTCCCCAACCGGAACATTTACAATTAAATCTTTTATATTATCATAAAAAATTGCTACCATTCCACTTCTTTTTTCCCCGAAATTAAACCTGAAACCTGATTCGGCTGATATTGAACTTTCCGCCCTCAAGTCAGGATTGGATATACTTTTTGCACTGATATAGCCCGAATAAAGTTCTTTCAAGGTTGGAAATCTGCTTCTCTTCCCCGCGGAAAAATTAAACGAGAATTTTTCATTAATAACATAATTTAATCCGAATTCTGGTTTAAATACCCTGAATTTTTTAAAAACCGGATTATTATCAGCAAAAACAGGATTGATAATATCCAACCCCCCACCGAAAATCATTGAAAATTTTTCGTTCAGGCTTGCCTCATCTTCAATTCCAAAGGAATAGGTATTGGTTTCATATCTGCGGAATGGTTCATTTCTGCTGCTTTGCTCTTTATGGACGTCGCGTTTCACAGAAGCGGAGAATTTTAGAAAATTCATCTCTTTAACATTATAGAGAAAATAAAGCATTCCTCCTGCAGAATGGTCATCGTATGTTGAATGAAAAGCATATATTTTAGTTTGCGAATTGTAATCTTCGTCATCAAAGGAATCGAGAACATTATAATATTTATCATAAAAGAGAATGCTTTTCACCATCATTTTTGGATTGATAATGAAATCAGAGGTAGAATTTAACACCCATTTTTTCCAGTTGGTAAATCTCCAGTATCTTGGTCTGACAGCTGTAACACTTGGTGGTAATCCTTTTTTATTATCTATATAATTAAAAGAAAAACCAAATTTTCTTCCTGCAGAAGGATTTACAATAATTTTTGAAGAAAAACTCTTTTTAAGATAATCACTGTTACCTCTTATTTCACCTTTATTTTCACTAACTCCTTTGAAATTTTTAGAAAGTTTAAAACCATCAGATTTAATATATCCTCCGCTTATGAAGTAACTTAAGATTTCCTTTTTACCATAATGTCTGAAGTTATATATTCTCGAAATATTTGTACTTGAAGCGAACTTGAAGTCTAATCCATTATTGACAATTGATTCACCGGTAATAATATTTATAACACCTCCCATAGAGTTAGGACCATATAAAATTGGTGAACTTCCCTTCACCAATACAATCATATCTACATTTTCCACAGGAATTTGACTTAAGTCAACCATCCCATCAAAAGGAACATAAATCGGAACACCGTCAAGTAATACTGTAATCTGCCTTTGAGTATAACCTCTGATGTCCACAGTCATTTCATTCCTGGAATTGTATGCTACCCTTGTTCCGGGCAGAAACTTTAATGCTTCAGATATGTTATGGGAGTTGGTAGATTCAATTCTTTCGGGTAAGACATCATTCCTTGTGGTAAAAACTTTGGTCCTTTCTCTTTTTGCTGTTACTTCTATCTCTCCCAGATGATATACTCTCAGAGTATCTTTTGTTTGAGGTAATGAAGGGAAAACATTAAGAAATAAAATTAAAAGATTTATTTTTAAAACCAAGATGACAATTTTATTTTTCATTTTTCGGGACTTGGTTTTTTATTGTTTTTATTTAATTCAATTATCTGAGCAAACTCTTCCGACATTTTAATCGTATTTATTAAAAGCGCAAGTAAAAATTTATAAAGATTTCTTATCCTGTTTCTTCTGAAGCCTCCTCTTAGTCTGAAAATGGTAACTATCTGAAAAAAATTTTTTCTCACTATAGGAATGACATTAAGCCCAATAGGCAATACATATATGGATTCTGAAAATCCCATTCTATCTAAAAAATGAGTAATTCTGTTTATAGAAATATTCCTGGTAATCAAAACTACTCCTGTATAGATACAGATAGAGCGCAGAGTCATCTGAATACCTAACAAAAGATTTTTGGACGAATATTTTATCAGAGAGAAACTTGCATCTTTTTCTCCAATTGTAACAGGAATAAAAATCAA
>JAUWXV010000228.1 GCA_030616165.1 bacterium
ATGATTTTCTTTGGTTATTATAAAAGTGCATTGAATTTTGTTAATAAAGCAATTACTCTATCATATGAGATGAAAGACAAAGCCATTTGTTTTTATTTAAAATCTATTATAGAAAAACTTCTTGATATAGACACAACTGAATCTGAAAAAGAATTTAATAAAATACTTGAAAATGAGTTTACTATTACATGGGAGTTTGATTCAGTAGAAAATTTTTTAAAAGAAGCAGATATTTCCGAAGATAAAAAAATATTTATAATTGAAAAAACTGAAATTTTAAAAAAAAAGAAAGAGTAAGGAATAATTATTTATTTAACCTTAATAATTCATAAAACTCTTTGTTTTATTAAACAAGTTATTGTTTTTTTTACAATAACTATCATACCTACTTTTAAACACATTTGAGTTTCACCACTTTTGTCATCCTGAACTTGTTTCAGGATCTTATAGATGCCGAAACAAGTTCGGCATGACAATTTAAATGAAATAATTTTAAAGTGGATAAAAGCTTTCATAGGACAAGGGTTAGATCCACAAGGCTAAATTAAAAAATGAATTCTAAATAAAATTTAAAGAGCAAGTTTTATAAATATAAAGGTCATTAATTTAAAAAGTCAAAATACAGTATTTATTATAAAGTTATGCAATATAAAAATAAATTATAAATTTGTAATATTATAGGAGAAAATATATGTGAATCATTTAGAGCAGCTAATTTCAGAATGGTATGAATTCAGAGGATATTTTGTTCGGCGAAATATAATGGTTGGTAAAAGGAAAAAAGGCGGATATGAAGGTGAATTAGATATTGTAGCATTCAACTCAGAAAAAAATCATCTTATACATATTGAGCCTTCGAGTGATGCTAATTCTTGGGCGAAAAGAGAAAAAAATTTCAAAAAGAAGTTTGATGTAGGTAAAAGATACATTAAATCTGATATATTCCCAGGATTCAAACTGCCTCCAATCAAACAATGGGCTGTACTACCAGCAAGTGATGCCAATCATAAAATGATCGGTGGTGGTAAAGTAGTACCTATAAAAAAGCTATATCAGATGATAATAGAACATATCAAGGAGAACGGACCACCAGAAAAAAATGCTATTCCGGAACAGTTTCCTCTTTTACGAACAATACAATTTACTTTTTATTATGGTATAGTATAGATAATTTTAAGAAATCCGTAATAATTTAAAAAAGAAGTTGGAATAATAGAATAATAAATTGAATGTGTTAAACTGTTATTTTTATGCCTTATAATAAACCAGCAAAAGTAAACTACAAAATTGTTCTTGTTATTACGAATATTTTTTATTATATTTATAACATAATATTATTATCAATAACAAATAAGAAATTTATTTTTATTTCAATATACTGTAAAATATGACTTTGCGTATAGAATTTTCGCCGGCACATGGCTCTTTATCTACGCAGAGTCATTGCAGTGAGAAAAAATGAAAAATTTTAAACAACCTAAACAATTACATATTTTAATGTTATATAAAATCTTAATAAAAAAATATAAATTTAATAAAATCTATAAATTCTTTTTATACAATAAATTATGTATGTTTCGAAAATTCAATAAAATGATAAAAAATGACAAAAAATGATAAAAAATGATAAAGTTTTATCAAATATTGATAATATTTTATCGAAATAAACAATGAAAGAAAAAGCAATAAAAAAAATAATAAATATGCCGATTATTAAAAAACTGGGGAAGCAGATATGAAAAAATACGCTGTTCTGGTCTTGATTATTGTGATTATAATATCAGGTATTGTTATTTATTACAATAATTTGTGGGATCTAAATATTTTTCCGAAAAGAACAGGGAGAATTATAAACACATTTGAAATTCCAACTGATAGTGTTCCGAAATGTTATCCTATTGAGATAGTTGATTATCGGGAAGTCAGCAATGACGGGGGCGAATTGATGGTCTTCGGGAGGGCAGTTTGGAGTAATAAGATTAATAATGCTCTATGTGGAAAACCGGCTGTTGTCCCGTTAGAGATTTACCTGATAGATAAGAAAAGCGGAAAACCGCAGCTGGTGGAAAGGGGAGTTCCAAGTTCAGAGGATGGGCATATTGTTTTTATAATTAAAAATCCTGAAGAGAGATATTTAGTAAAGATAGATTTTAAAAACGCAAGAAATTGTCCCGAAGAGTTCAAGTCTTTAGAAGAAATAGATATACTTAATTCTAAAGAAATTATCAACTTTTTTAGAGACAAAAAGAGGTTCACCGCAGAGAGGATTGAATTTATTGATAAAAAATTAAAATAATTACAGCGAGAAAAGATTCAATCATATTAAAAACATTGTTCTTAAGATTGAAACTTACGGTTTAACAGGAGAAAATATTGGAACGTAAATACACCATTCGTCAGAAGATTGGATTTTTTTCGGGGATACCACTTTTTATTATAATTTGCTGCCTTCCCTCATTAAGTAATATGCCCAGGGAAGCGCATCTCACTGCTGCTGTTGCTGTGTTAATGGCGACTTTTTGGATAACTGAAGCAATCCCAATTCCAGCAACTTCTTTGATTCCTCTGGTTATTTTTCCGCTTTTAAAGATACAAAATGTATCTGAGGTTACAGTATCTTATGGCAATAGGAATATATTTCTCTTTATGGGGGGATTTTTTATCGCCCAATCTATGCAAAAGTGTAATCTTCATCGTAGAATTGCACTTTATATTATTAAAAAAATAGGAACCAATAAGAGAAAAGTAGTTCTGGGTTTTATGTTAGCCACTGCATTTTTATCGATGTGGATATCCGATACCGCTACTTCACTTATGATGCTTCCGATTGCACTTGCAGTAGTCGTATCCTTTGAAGATATTGATAAAAATGTATTAGGTGAAACAATGCCTAAAAAATCAGCCTTTGGAACGGCATTAATGCTTGGCGTAGCATACAGCGCAAGTATCGGAGGTATTGGGACGCTCGTGGGAACTCCGCCGAACATAATATTTGCAGCCCTGTCTAAAACACTTTTTCCAGACTCTCCGGGAATAAGCTTTGCACAATGGCTTGTAGTCGGTCTCCCTGTTGTGATTATTATGATTCCTATAGCCTGGTATTATCTCGTTTCGTTCGGATTAAAGGTGAAAAAAGAAAAAGTAAAAAAACATTATACGGTCATTGATGAAAAAATAAAAGAATTGGGACCAATGAAACTAAACGAAAAACTTGTGCTTGGAATTTTCATTTTCACTGCACTCGGGTGGATATTCAGAGAAAATATAGAAATAGGTGCTTTAACGATACCGGGATGGAGTGATTTATTGGGAATAAGAGAATATACTCACGATTCAATGGTTGCAATCTTTTCTGCTATCTTGCTTTTTTTGATTCCTATTAATTTAAATAAGAGGGAATTTTTACTGGACTGGGAACACGCAAAGAGAATTCCCTGGGGTATTCTTATACTTTTTGGAGGAGGAATTGCATTAGCATCAGGATTTAAAGAGAGTGGCTTATCCCACTATATCGGAGAAAGTCTCCAATTTATTTCAGGATTGAACCATTATTTAATTGTAGTTATAGTCTGTGTTGTCGCGATTTTTCTCACAGAAATAACATCAAATACAGCAACAACTAATATCTTTATGCCGGTAATGGCAAGCCTTGCTGTTTTTTTAAATGTTCACCCTTATATTTTAATGATTCCTGCAACAGTTTCAATGTCGCTTGCTTTTATGCTGCCGGTAGCGACACCGCCACTTGCTATTGTTTTTTCGAGCGGATATATAAAAATCTCAGATATGGTAAAAGTAGGATTTATTATGAATATTATCGGATGTATCCTTATTCCATTATTATTATACTTTATAATATTCCCCATTCTTGGTATTTCCCCTGATATCCTTCCCCAATGGGCAGTATAGACTATTTTCATAAATCGCAAAATTTATTGATATTAATCAATTTATTAACTATATTTAAAGATGTAAATTTTAGTAAATTTAGTGTAATTTCTCAAAGATATTAGATATAATTTTTTTAAAATTGAACTAAATGAGGCGAGAATATCATAAATTTCCGATTCTCTCTGCTGGTGGTATTATAATGATAGATGGTAAGGTTTTGATAATAAAGAGAAAAGCAGAGCCTGATGCCGGAAAATGGTCAATTCCCGGGGGAGCAATAAATGTCGGAGAGAAGATTAGAGACGGGCTGAGAAGGGAAATTTTTGAAGAGACCGCTCTTGAGGTCAAAGTTGAGAATTTAATCGATATAGCAGAAAAGATATTTAGAGACAATAATGGAAAAATTATTTATCATTATGTAATCCTTGATTACCTTTGCAAGTATGTTTCAGGGAATATGAAAGCATCTTCCGATGCGGAAGAATTAATGTTGGTAAAAATAAATGAGCTTGATAAGTTTGAAGTCGTTAGTGGATTGAAGAAAGTCATCGGAAAGGCATTTGATTTAACAAAAGCAGAATGGGAATAATATTGAAAATAGGAATAACCTGTTATCCAACTTATGGAGGAAGTGGGGTAATTGCCACAGAACTCGGAAAAGGATTAGCAAAAAAGGGACATGAGATTCATTTTATAAGTTATAAGATGCCTTTAAGATTGGACCGTTGTTATGATAGAATATATTTTCACGAGGTGGAAGTACTCTCATATCCGTTGTTTGAGTATCCGCCTTATGCATTATCACTGGCGTCTAAGATGGGAGAAATTATTGAGTATCAGAATATTGAAATACTTCATGTTCATTATTGTATCCCGCATTCTATTAGTGGATATATAGCAAAACAAATTTCAAATAAAAAAGATATAAAATTGATAACGACACTTCACGGTACAGACATAACCCTTGTGGGGAATGAGCCATCGTTTCTTCCAGTCACAAAATTCGGTATCGAAGTCAGCGATGGTGTGACAGCAGTTTCTGACTATCTCAAAAACAGAACCTATAAAGAATTTAATGTTTCAAAGGAAATTCAGACTATATATAACTTTGTGGATACAAAAATATTCAGAAAAATAGAGAATGATAGATTAAAAAAGAGATTTGCCCCGAAAGGAGAAAAAATTATATCTCATATATCAAATTTTCGTCCTTTAAAAAGGATTGACAATGTTGTTAATATATTCAATTTTATCTTGAAAGAAGTTGATGCAGTTTTATTATTGATAGGTGATGGACCAGATAGGGTAAAGGCAGAGGTGATGTGCAGAGAAATGAATATATGTGATAGGGTAAAATTTCTCGGAAAACAGGATGGTATTGTAGATCTTTTATCTGTCTCAGATTTGTTTTTAATGCCCAGCGAACTTGAGAGTTTTGGTCTTTCTGCACTTGAGGCGATGAGTTGCGAGGTGCCTGTTATTGCATCAGATGTTGGCGGATTAAAGGAACTTATTGTTGAAAATACCGGTTATTTAATTGGTAAGAATAATATTGAAGGGATGGCAAAAAAGGGCATTGAAATTCTATCAGATGAAAATTTGAGAGAATTTTCAGGTGAAAATGCGAGAAAAAGGGTGGAGGAATTTTTTGATATAGATGTAATTGTGCCTCAATATGAGAAATACTATGAGGAAGTTCATTAATTGATTGAAAATTTTTACGAAGTTTTTTTACAAGAGTTTGAAGACTCGGATTTTAAGATAAGGCCGAATCCAAAAGAATTCAATAATATCTATTTTGATGTAAAGCTCAGCAAAGATGTGTTGGCTGAAATTTACACTCCAGATCTTGAAAAGTGGAGCCATGGAATAGTTCCAGACTATGCCATAGATAATAAAAAGAC
>JAUWXV010000098.1 GCA_030616165.1 bacterium
GATCAAACCGAAAAGCACCTATATCATTTATCATATGTACACCAGCCTCAAGGGCGACCTTCGCAACCTCTGATTTATAAGTGTCTACTGAAATAGGTTTCTGAATATCCTTCAAAAGCCCTTCTATAACCGGGATTATTCGATCGAGTTCCTCCTGAACACCTATTGGTTCTGAACCGGGTCTGGTAGATTCTCCACCTATATCTATAATATCAGCCCCCTCCTGAGCAATCTGAATCCCACGTTCTATCGCTTTTTTCGGAGAAATATACTTTCCACCATCTGAAAATGAATCTGGAGTAACATTTAATACCCCCATTATACCAGTCCTCTTTTTCAGATTGAGTATCTTTCCCCTGATATTCAAAACAAAACCATTGTTCATACTTTTATATTCTTAAGATTTCTAATATTCCGAAAAAAAAACCGACTAAATTTAAAGTCGGCTTCTAATTAATTTCAAATAAAACATTTTTAAAAAATAAAGAATATAAAAAATCCTGCTAATTAACTTTTTTCATCAGAAAATTATAAAACTTATCAATTTAATTAATTTTGACCACAAATATTATCTATTCTCCCTCTTTGGATTCATCACCAACTTTTTCTTTGGATTTGTCAGGATTTACAAGGATAGGAGCACTTTCTTTTTTCTTGGTTTTGCCTTCTTCCTTTTTCCCCTGTTTTATCGGCTCTAATTTTTCACCGTTAATAATTCTACCAACCTCTTCTCCATCAAGGATTTCCCTCTCAAGAAGAGCCTGAGCAAGAAGGTGCAGATTATCAATATTTTTATTTATAATATCCTCAGCCTTTTTTTGAGCATTCATAACCAGTTTTTTTACTTCATCATCAATAATCTGAGCAGTTTTTTCACTGTAATCCCTATGTTTAGCAATCTCTCTACCCAAAAATATCTCTTCTTCTTTTTTCCCGAAAGTAACAGGTCCTAATTCATCACTCATACCCCATTCACAAACCATTTTCCTTGCTAAATTCGTTGCTTGTTCAATGTCGTTTCCTGCTCCGGTGCTTAACTCATCAAGCACAATAAGTTCAGCAACACGGCCACCCATTGCCTTCGCAAGAATGGACTCACAATATTCTTTAGAGTATGTGTGTTTTTCATCTATAGGAAGAGAAGTAGTCACACCGAGTGATCCGCCTCTTGGAATTATTGTAACTTTATGAATCGGATCAGATTGGGGAATAAACTTTGCAACAAGGACATGCCCAGACTCGTGATAAGCGGTATGTTTCTTTTCCTGCTCACTTATCAAAAGGCTCTTCCTTTCTGTTCCCATCATCACTTTATCCCTGGAATCTTCGAAATCCTGCATCGTAACTTTTGAATGATTTTTTCTTGCTGCCAGCAGTGCTGCTTCATTTACCATATTTGCAAGATCAGCTCCAGCCAGACCGGGAGTCCCTCTAGCAAGTATCTTCAAGTTAACGTCATTATCCAGTGTTATTTTCTTGGTATGAACCTTTAATATTCCCTCTCTTCCATTGACATCTGGTCTGTCAACAACTATCTGACGGTCAAATCTACCTGGACGGAGGAGGGCACTATCAAGGACATCAGGTCTATTTGTTGCTGCTAATAGTATCACACCCTCATTTGAATCAAAACCGTCCATCTCAACAAGAAGCTGATTTAAAGTTTGTTCCCTTTCATCATGTCCTCCGCCAAGACCTGCACCTCTGTGCCTACCTACCGCATCCATTTCATCAATAAAAATGATGCAGGGAGCATGTTTTTTCCCCTTATCAAAAAGGTCTCTTACCCTTGATGCCCCTACTCCAACAAACATCTCAACAAAATCAGCCCCACTCATGCTGAAAAATGGGACTCCTGCCTCCCCTGCCACAGCCTTCGCAAGAAGTGTCTTCCCGGTTCCAGGTGGACCAAGCAAAAGGGCACCCTTCGGTATTTTCCCTCCAAGTTTTTGAAATTTACCAGGGTCTTTTAAAAAATCGATTATCTCTTGAAGTTCTTCCTTCGCCTCATCAGCACCCGCAACATCATCAAAAGTAACTTTTGATTGGTTCTCTGTTAATAACTTTGCCGTACTCTTACCAAATGAAAATATCCCCTTTGTCCCTCCCCCCTGCATTCTCCTTAAAATAACAAGCCAAACTACTACAATTACAATCCAGGGAAGACTTGCAAGAAATATGGACGACCATGCATGTGGGGCTTTTCGAAAATCTATCTCCAATCCTAATTCTTCCCATTCTTTTGTAGCAGTATCATCCACAAAAGGTAATATAACCTTGAATTTTGTAAATGTTCTCGGTTCTTCCTGCTCATCCAGTTCTGTTACCTCTTCATTTAGAATTCCATGAAATTCATCGTTTTCCTTTATAACATAAGCCTTTCTAATCATTCCTTGCTGCAGAAATTCTTTGTATCTTTTATAACTAACCATTACTTCATCTTCTTTTGAAGGTTGAAGTTGATTGGTGAGATATAAAATTGCTACGATAATAAATATCCATAAAACCAAATTCTTTAAATTTTTCTTCCTTCGTAATTCAGTTTCCTTTTCAGGTGGAGTACCCCTTTTTTCTGGACGAGACCTCCTGTTGTTGTTCCTTCCCTTCTGCCCATCACTTTTAGATATTCTATTATTCATTTCATTCTTATTATTAAATTCATACATAAAATAATTTAAAAAACTATTCTTAATTCTAATTATAATTACATTTTAAACATAATATCTTTCTTGTTTTTTCCGTAATTTTTACTTTATTACTTATTCTGTATCCACATACCCAAACAATTTCATCTCTTGAGACAAGAATTGGAATCTGCTTTTTTAAATAATTTGGAACCTTCTCATCTATAAAAAAATCGCTTAATTTCTTTCTCTGATTCATTCCCAAGGGAATAAACTTATCACCTTTTTTCCAACATCTTAAAATTAGTGAATTCTCATCAACTTCATCATAATCAATCAATTCATCCCAGTATCCATCTTTTACAGAAAATTGGCTATCTATATTGTCTGAAATAATACTCTCAAAGACAATCCCATCATTTAATAGATTATATTTCTCTTCAGGCTTAATTTTAAACTGAAAATTATTAACAAATTCTCTATAAATTACAAGTTCTTTTCTATCAATTAGTGCTTTATAATTCGAAGAAAGAGAAAAAACCTTTCCGATTTTATTTGAATCTGTTAGTCTTATAATTTTCTCTATTAATCTTTGATTTGCACCTTTCTTGTATATTTTAAGTTCTTTGAATGTTCGGATCAATATATATCTTTTAACTAATATAAAATAATCTTTAAATTTATTAATATCAAGAATAAATTTATTTTTATCCTTATTTTTAACAATTTGATTAAAAGCATTTTCACCAATATTTTCGACCAAATCCACTACATACTTAAATAACATCCCCCAATGCATCATAGTTTCATTTATATTTGAATTATAGTCTTTTTTTATCAACGGTATAAGTTTGTGCCTAATTTTATTTCTCAAATACTTATATTCGACATTAGATGAATCCTCGACATAATTAATATTCCATAAATCTGCATAATCACGTATTTCTTCCCTTGTGAAAATAATTAAAGGTCTAATATAATTATTTCTCACTTCTGGAATCCCTTTCAAACTATCAAATCCGTATCCTTTAATAAAATTCATAATAATAGTCTCTGCCTGGTCATCAGCAATGTGACCGAGTACTATTTTATCAAAGTTTTGTTTTTTAAGTGTTCTTTCAAAAAAATCGTATCTTAAAATTCTTGCCTTCTCCTGAATTGAGTACCTTTCCCCTTTAGCAAACTCCTTAACATTTCCTCTCTCCATTATTACATCAAGATTATGCTTTTCAGCCAACAATTTAACAAACTCTTCATCTCTATCTGATTCTTTGCCTCTGAGGCAGTGATTGAAATGAACAATCTTCAATTCAAGAGCATATTTATCTTTAATCCTGTGCATTAAATCAAACATAACGGTCGAATCGATTCCACCTGAACATGCCACAAGGATTTTATCACCGTTTTTAATATAACCATTTTCTTTTATATTTCCTATGAATCTTTTGATTAAATCCTTTGAAGGGCTCTTTTTCAGCATATAAATTTTAAATCCTTAAATAATCAAGTATCTATTTATAATATAATACAAAAATACATAAAAAAATCCAAAATTTTTAAGAAAATATAAAAATTTTGGATTTTCAACCGCAGTTCTGATTTTTTTTATTTAAGATATAAAAATCATATATATTTTTCTCTCTTATTCAATCTAAAAAAACTATAATAAAGCATAAATCCTGCAATGAGTAATATTCCTATTCTGTTATACATTACAACTGATGTCCATAATGCATAATCTATATTCTGGGGCTTAATATATGGATTTAAAAATAAATTAAAACTCGTTGACGAAAGTGGAGGATATGTAATTAATAGAAAAAAAATCACTACAAGGGATAGAAGTCCTGCTGCATTACTGCTTCTGAATATAACAGAAAGCATTATTATTAAAGAACTAATAAATATTGGGGGAAAAAGTGAATGAAAAAAATAACCCAAGAAGGGAAAATCAGATATAAATATAAATGACAAAGAGCATAAAATAAAAATTATAAAAGCAACAAAAAGATATAAAACCCCTATTCTTGCCAGCCATACTTTGTATCTCGAACCAGCGGTGCTGAATATCATTTCGATGGTTCTGTTCTCGGTCTCAGAAGTAACAAGCGACATTGACGGATAAAATACCAACGCAATTCCTGGCACAGAAAGAAGCCATATAAAAATCCCTTCCTCACCTATTCTCTCTGCACTGCTATTGAAATAATTCACCACACAAACAATTATAAAATATAACAATACACTAGCAAAAAAGAAAAAAAATCTTTGGGAGAAAATGAACTTTTCATTTAATTTTATACTCTGATAGATATTAATAAGGTGTTCTTTTAATGAAATCCTATTTTCCATAAAATTTAATCCTACAATTTAACTTTTTCCGAGAAGATAAATATATGCGTCTTCGAGACTTGGTTTTACTCTTTTTGATTCAATTTTTCCCCCATCTTCTGAAATAAACTTTATCCTGATGCGTCCATCAACCCTAATATGTTGAGTAATATTTAACCTATTTTTAAGGTTTTCAAACTCATCATCTGGAACTTCAGCAGTCCAAACCTTCCCTTCAGCGAATTCGAGCATCTTCTCTGGAGAACCTTTATATAACACCTTCCCATTATTCAAAACAGCCATATTGTTGCAGGAACCTGAAATATCTTCTACAATATGAGTTGAAAATATGACTATCCTATCCTGACTTAACTCTCCCAAAAAGTTTCTAAATCTAATTCTTTCAGCAGGGTCAAGACCAGCAGTAGGCTCATCTACCACCACAATCTTTGGCAGATGAAGAAGTGTCCGAGCTATACCCATCCTCTGTTTCATTCCTCCAGAATAATTCTTCAACTTCTCATCTTTTCGCTGATATAGATTTACCCTTTTTAAAACATCGTTGACTTTTTCAATTCTCTCCTTAATATTTATTATTCCATACAGCATTGCATGATAATATAGATATTCGTAAGCAGTCATATTCTCATAAAGACCAAATTCTTGGGGAAGGTAACCAATAATAGATTGAAAATCTTCTGTGTGCTGGCTGACTTTTAAGTCATTAATAAAGATGCACCCTCTCGTTTCTTCAAGAATACCGCACAGCAGTCTCATTAGTGTAGTCTTTCCAGCACCATTAGGACCCAAAAGCCCAAACATACCAGTACCTATATCAAGTGAAACAGAATCGAGCGCCAGTACCTGTTCTTTCTTTCTCCCTATTATCGGTATCTTATAAATCGCAGTGTATATCTTCTTCTTTAAACCTGCCAATCTCCCCATTATATCTTTCAAAATTATCTCTTTTCTCTTAATCTTACCCGATATAACAAGCATATACTCGATAAGAAACCATATAATTCCCCAGAAGATTGCACCTCCGAGATTATCCCAGATAAGTCTTAAATATACAAATAATCCCAAAGGAATAATGGTAAGAAAAATCCCCCTTGTGATTTGTTCGATGTATTTGAGATTTTTTGAACTAACTCCTTTATCATTTTAAACAAACTTAATATCTGAAAAACCATAAATCTTGTAAAAAACAACATTCCTACTGCAAATATGGTTCTCCAGAAAATACTTCCGAGGAAGAAAAAGGTAAAATAAATCAGGAATACACAGAATGGTATCTGCCAGATAAAATTGTCGAGTATTTTTCTCCTGCTATATATTGTCCCGCCTGATTCTATAATTGCCTTTTCCCTTCTTTTATTTTTTCCCCACTCTTTCACAAACCGACTGTCATCATCATATATTTTTGTTAAATTACTGATTTTTATAAAAACATCCTTATCTATTATGATAGGCTTCTTTTTTATAATATCCAGAACTTTATAAAAAATCCAAGTAACTCCCGGGATACCTATCAGAATAACCATCCATGCCATAACCTTCCAGAAAAGACTGTCAATGTGATAATATGAATAAACTCCCAAATAAAGTATGGCACATATATTAAAAAGTATCCCCTTCCATCCGATAAATCTGAACCATTTTTCTATATTATCAAAACTCATATAAACAGTTGGAATAAATATAAGGGTAAAAAGAGCAGCAACCGACAGTCCACCAATAACAGAAATAGCAAATGGGGGCCAAATTTCTCCCATTCCGCCCGTTTTGAAGGCAAGTGGGAAAACTCCAAGTATTGTTGTAAAGGATGTCATTAGAATTGGTCTTATCCGCGCCTGACCGGCAGTTATTATTGCTCTCTGTTTTGAATAACCCCTTGACCGCAAGATAGATATATAATCAATCAAGATTATGCCATTATTCACCACAATCCCAAGTAAAATGAGCATCCCGAGTAAACCCATAGGAAACATCCCGGTAAAAAGTGGTGTTCCTGTGATTGCCAGAGCCCAAAATGAACCAATTGTCGCAAGAGGAATCGTCCCAAGTATAACAAAAGGGGCAGAAAATGACTCAAAAATAGATGCTAATATAAGATAGATAAGAATCCCCGATGCTCCAAATATCCAGTAGATACTTTTATCTTTTTCTTCTTCATGAATAATCTCAATTGCGAAACCAGCCGGTAAGTGCATTTCTCTGATAGTATTATCCACCTGTCTCCTTAGTTCCGTTAATCTAGGCTTTGATTTTGTAACTGGACGATTAAATCGATAACTGATTTCAACCTCTCTCTCTTGATTTTTTCTATTTATACCCCCTGGACCCTCAAGCACCTGAAAATCTGCAACACTCTTGATTGGAATATAACGCATATCAGAAGTAGTAATTGACATATCCTTCAATTCTTTAATTGTCTTTTCTTCAATATCTTTTAATTTAAGTTCAATTGGTATTTCGTGGTCATATTCTTTAAAACCAAAAATGGTTTGCACTCCCTCTCTTTGAGCCGCATTTACCACATTCATAATATCCATCATAGTCATATTCCAAGTTGAAAGTGCCTCATAATCGCCTATAATGTGCAGTTCAGGTTCACCTTTCCTGAAATTAGACCTCACCTCTCTGATTTCTTCAATTGCCTCAAGTCTGTATTGCACTTCATTTGTGAGGGATTCTAATCTATTTAATTCGTATCCCCTGATAATTATCTTTTCTGGTTCACTTCCCAGACCAAACAATCCTTCACCTCCCTCTCCCTCCGACCTACCACCACCCACTCTGCTCACAGGTTTCTCGAACCGCACTATTCCTCCTGATACACGCGAAATGTTCCTTCTCAATTTCTGCTTAATATCACCAACGCTTAATTTTGTCTTTCTCTCATTTTTCTTAAGAAGTTTGATAGTTATCGTAGAATTTTCTTCCTGAATTCTGCTTCTGACTTCTTCCTTATCTTCAATCTCATTTACGATATATTCAACTTGCCGTACAACAGCATCAGCTGCATCAAGCGATGAGCCTTTAGGCATTTCTACATATATATCAAAACTGTCAGGCAGTTCTCCCTCTTCACTCTTCAATATGAATGGTGTGGTTGCTATTAGTGTGAAAAAGAAAAATGTCAGAACCAACCCAATTACTCTAACCGGATATCGCAAACAGAGTTTAAGTAAAAGAGTATAAACCTCAAGGACGCGATTCTTATAAGAAGAAATTTTGAATCCAGAAACACTCTCAAGTTTTATATTTTTTAAAACCCTTGATGTAAGCATAGGGACAAGGGTCAAAGCAACAAAAAGTGAGACCAAAAGTGGAAAAATTACAGAAAGTGATAGTTCCTTGCCGATAATCTTAATCTCACTCTGAACAAATAGAAAAGGCATAAAGACAATGACTGTTGTAAAAGTGGCAGCTACAACCGCTCTTGATACTTCACTGCTGCCGATATCGGCAGCAGTGAATGAATCTTTACCTTTTTCATGGTGTCTGAAAATATTTTCAAGCACAACTATCCCATTATCCACAAGCAACCCAATTGCAAGAGCAAGACCCATCAGTGATAAAATATTCAACGATAAACCTGCCTGAAGTATAATGTAAAAGGTTATAAGAAGTGATATTGGAATTGCAAGTATCAAAATCGACACTACACGAATATTTTTAAGAAAAAAGAGGAGAACCAATATCGCAAGCAAAATTCCCACAAGTGCTAATTTTTTAACTTTATCGATTGCATTCTGCATCCATTCCGCCTGATTGAAAGCAACCTTCAAATAAATATCATCCTTTTCATAAGTTCTATTCAATTCATCTACAACCTTTAACACACTATTTGAAAGGCTTATCAAATTAGATAAGTCATCTTTAAGAACCCACAGTCCAATAGACTGTTTTCCATTAACTCTAAAATAACTCGTCCTTTCCCGAAATCCCTTTTCAATATTGGCTAAATCTTTTAAAAATATAGGAGATTTATCATCAATTATAAGATTTTCAATCTCTTGAATGTCCGTAAATCTACCATCAAGTGTTATAAAAAACCTTTGATTTTTTTCGGTAACGCTTCCAAGAAATTGTCTTCTGATATTTGAAGACTCAATTTTTTGTTTTATCAAAGAAACAGGAATTCCGTACGACCGACACTTATCCTCATCAATCTCTATTTCAACGGAACGGTCTCTCCCTCCTCCTATATAAACAGCAACGACTCCATCAATCTGTTCAAGTTTTGGTTTTATTTTTCTTTCGGCAAATTCTCTTAAATATTCTACATCATCACTCCCTCTCAGATTTAACTCCATCAGAAAGTTCGAAATGTTTTCAGTGTCCTGCCTGTTAACCCTAACAGAACTTCTCTGGGGAAGACTTTTTTCTGTAGATGAAATCTTCTGCTGAATTTTCAGGAATGCAAGTTTCATATCGGTTCCGTAATGATACGCAACCCTGACGATTCCGCGATTCTGGTAAGAAGTCGAATTTATTTCCTCGATATCATCAAGAGTGCCAATCTGTTCTTCCAGAGGAATAACAAGTTCACGCTCTATCGCTTCCGGCGAATAGCCATTCATGTATACATTAACATAAATATTAGGGAAAACCATTCTTGGAAGAATTTGTATCGGAAGCTGATACCACGAAATCACACCAAGAATCCCGAATCCCAAAAACAACATTATCGTGGTTATAGGTCTTCTTATTGCTATTGTAGAAATCTTCATATAGAAAAGTCGGGTTCGATAAATCGAACCCCCACACATTTATTTAATATAACTAATCAAACGTTTTTTACGGATAATTAATCAAGAATTAATTATCATTTTAATTGAGTTATTAATCACTTTCATTAATGGTTATAATCTCAAAATTAGGTAAAACCTCATATAATACGTAGGAATCCATTTCGTTCTTATTTACTTTAACTTTATGTATGTTTGTCCCCTGATTTATTTGAACAAAATTCCAATCAGATGGAACATAAGTTTTTAATGTTAAAGGGAGGTTATATAAATCTGGGTCAAGAGAATGAGTTAACTCCACTTTAATTGTATTATTAACTCTTTTAGATGATATATTTCCATTCATTCTTTCTCTCATGTATTTTCCGGCGTCCTGAAAAGTAGCAACCCATATTTTATCCTCTTTAGACTTAATATAATTAAAATATTCTTCAATTTCCTTTTCTGTTTTAGCTTCCCAGCCCATATCATTAATACCATGAAAAACTAATACAAGCCATACATTGTTCATTATTGAAGTGTCAACCCATTCTTTCATAGTCTCCATAGGTGTATCTGTATGAGGTCCTCTCTGCCATTGGATGTATTCCTTATCAGGTGATTCAGGTTTTGTAGAACTGCCCCGATGAATTTCGAAAACAAATTCATCGGTAAGTCTATTGCGGGATAATGGAAATTTCGGAAAAACATACTCTAAAACCCTATCATCGTTTATTCCATAAGGACACTCGATAGAAAATGTATGCTTTTTTCCTAATTGAATTTCAATATCCTCTCTGCATTTTCCTATTTCATAAAGTATATTTGCCTCATCCATCGCAGAAAGATATGCATGGGAAACAGTATGCACAGCAAATTCATGTCCATTGGCAGCAATCTCCCTTATTTCATCCCATGTCAGTGGTTTATATTTCCTTTGTCCTCTGGATTCAGTTGTTCTTTTAATCGGCTCAAGTTTACCGTTTCTAACAAGAGTGTAAAATTCGTCAATATTTTTAAACGCTTCTTCAAATCTACCTCGCTGGAAATAACTAGCAGCTCTGCTTTGATAACGTTCTACATTTCTATAGCCCAGAAAGCTTATAGCACTGGCTCTCTCGTAGCAATTATCTTTATTGGTTGGAACTTTTTCGGTTTCTTTTACAATCTCCTCAAGCGGTCTTCCGACGAATTTAGGCTTATATTTAGAACCAGGAATACTTCCGGTATTGATAAAAAAAGTTGCAGGAAATCCCCTTTCATCCATCATAGGTAATGCAACCCTGAACTGTGTAATAGTCCCATCGTCATAAGTCAGAGATATACATGCTTCTTTTCCATACAGCCACTTTGTTATTTCTGTCTTAATAGTATTATCTTCTTTGGTGCACATTAATACCGAAAATAAAAAAAGGATTATAAAAATATATATTTTTTTCATAGAAAACTTTCTCTTAAAATAATCAAATATTTACAGTATCTTTTTTCCTTAAATTATCAATCAAAGTATAAACCAAAGGAATAACAATTAGTGTAAGTAGAGTAGAAGTAATCAGTCCACCGATAACAGCAAGTGTAAGAGGTGTTCTTAGTTTTGCACCTTCTCCGATTCCAATTGAGAGTGGAAGAAGAGCCAGAATTGTTGTAAGGCTTGTCATAAATATAGGTCTCAATCTATCCTGACAAGCAAGCATTATTGCCCTGGTTCTTACTATTCCACGCTTCCTTAATATGTTTATATAATCAACAAGTATTATCGAATCATTCACGCATATCCCTGAAAGCATTATTATCCCAATAAAAGCCATTATACTCAATGGTTCGCCAATAAAATAAAAAAGAAAGATTGAACCTATCCCAGCAAGTGGGACAGTAAGCATAATTGTGAATGGATGAAGGAGAGATTCAAACAGGGATGCAAGGACCATATAAACAAGAATGACCGCAAGAATCAAAGCAAACTTCAAACTTTGAAAAGATTCTCTTCTTTGCTCCTCTTCTCCAGTAATATTAATAAAATAGTCTCTTGGCGGATAAATCTTGTTGACCTCTCCATAAATAGAATTAACAACCTGACTAAACTTATATCCTTTAATAATATCAGCAGTCACAAGCCCATATCTCGACTGGTCTTTTCTTAGAACCTCCCTTGGTCCTTCTACAATTGATATATCTGCAATTTCATTCAACAGCAATTCAGCATTCGTCTCATTCTCTATTTTCAGGTTCATAAGTTCTTTTATTGTTTTTTCCGGATACTTGAGTCGAATATCTCTATATTCATTTTCACTTTTATATTCCCCCACAATTCTCCCTGAAATTTTATCTTTTACAATCTGCCCAACTTTTTGAACATCAAGCCCAAAACTTGCCGTAATAACTTTATCCAATCTAATATTTATTTCTGGTCTCCCATGCTGAAAACTTGTCTCTACATTATATATCTCAGGAACATTACCTATAGATTCGACAACCCTATCGGTTAGTTCTTTGATGCCATCGAGTTCTGGTCCTTTTATCTCTATAATAATTGGCGCACCAGCAGTCCCGATAGTCTGCTGAAGGGCACTCTGTTGTAACTGGTAATTTACTTCTAAATCAGGCACATTCTTTAATACCGGGTCTATATTTTTTATAATATAATCTGTCGAAATATCTCTTTCATCTTCTCTCACCAGAATTACATCAATAGTTGCGGTATTTTCACCTGAAATTTCTTCGGTCT
>JAUWXV010000083.1 GCA_030616165.1 bacterium
TGATTGTCGGGGCGGAACCTGTTCCCCCTCTAAATCCATCGATAGCGATGATATCAGCACCTGCACGTGCTATTCCACTTGATATTGCTGCCACATTGTGGACAGCGGATATTTTAACAATAACCGGTTTGGTATATTCGGTAGCCTCTTTCAATGCAAAAATCAGCTGCCTTAAGTCTTCTATTGAGTATATGTCATGCTGTGGTGCAGGGGAAAGAGCATCTGTTCCAACCGGAATCATACGAGTTTCTGATATTGCTTCGTTGACCTTTTCTCCGGGCAGATGACCACCAATCCCGGGTTTTGCTCCCTGACCGATTTTTATTTCTATAGCAGCACTCACATCGAGATAATCTTTGTGTACTCCGAATCTTCCCGATGCAACCTGCACTATGGTGTTTTTGCCATACTTGTATAATTTCTTGTGTAATCCCCCTTCACCGGTATTGTAATATGTTCCAAGAATTTCCGCAGCTCTTGCTTCTGCTTCAACCACATTGAGATTTATGCTGCCATAAGACATTGCAGCGAACATAATAGGTACTTCAAGTGTTAACTGAGGCGCAATTTCAGTTTTTGTATAGGGTTTGCCATCTTTTTCTTCGATTTCAAGTCTATCAGGTTTTTTCCCTAAGAATGTTTTTAGTTCCATTGGTTCTCTTAGAGGGTCAATTGATGGATTAGTGACCTGACAGGCATCAAAAAGCATGTGGTCCCAATAAATCGGATAAGGCTGGTCATTGCCCATTCCAGTTATCAGTATTCCGCCGGTATCACGCTGTCTGTAAAGATTATATATATCTCGTGGCTTCCAATTTGCATTTAACTTAAATTGGTCTGTTTTTTCGATAGTTATAGCGTCTGTAGGGCACATTGCATCACATCGATGACAGCCCACACATAAGGAATCATCGCTTATGATATTAAAATCTGCGGTATTAAAAACATTTGCCTCAAAAGCACACTGCTGAACACATACTAAACACCTTATACATTTTTCATCATTTCTAACTATCTTGAATTCATGAAATTTCCCCTTTTTAGGGGTGAATTTGTCCGTTTTTGGTATGCTTTCTAAATTATTACTTGTCAGTAAATAATCAAATTTAATGTTTCTCTCCATTAAAATTAACCTCTTTTATATTTATAAAAGATGATAAATATACAAAATAATTAAATATTTTAATAAATATAATCAATATTGTCAAGAAATTTATTTTTATGATTAGTTATAAATAGATATTTAATATATAATTTTTTAATTTAAGTTTCCACTATAATAAGATAATAATTTTATAAACATTAAAAAGTAATTTTGTTAAAAATATAAATATAATGAATTTTGTAAATTAATAATATATCTGTTGTAATTTATAATTTTTAATATTATATTTATACTGTAAATTTTAAAATTAAGTAAATTGATTGTAATTGAATATTAAAATGAAAGGGGGTTTAAAAAAAAGATGACTGGTGTTAAAGTCAGAGATAAAGAATCATTCGAAATTGCTTTAAGAAGGTTTAATAAAAAATGTGTTCAGGCAGGATTGTTAAGGGAGATTAAAAAACACCAATTTTTTGAAAAACCTAGTGTCAGAAGAAAAAGAAAATTAAATGATGCTGTGAGAAGATATAAAAAATCACTACATGAGATGTAGAAGATTTTATAAAAATTTTTTATTAAAATAAAAATTAATTTTGAGATATAAAAGATTTCAAAGAGATTTAGAAAAGTTTGTTGGGATTGGTGATGGGGTAAGAAAATATACAGTTATGACATTGAGAAAAATATCTAATTTTTGTTTAAAAAGATTTAATATCCTGTTTGTTTTATTTTTTTTATTTTTCTCAGTTGTTTATGGAGAAGAATCAGTCAAGGTAATTAGGATAGAAGGTGTAATAAATCCTGTTGCCTTAGAATATATTTCTAAAGGTATAGAAGAAGCATCGAAGGAGGAAGCGGAATGTCTTATTATAGAATTGGACACTCCGGGCGGTCTCGATACTTCTATGAGAGATATTATTAAGAAGATATTTAGTTCGGAAGTACCCGTAGTAGTATATGTTTATCCCAGTGGTTCAAGAGCAGCATCAGCAGGTGTTTTCATAATGCTTGCAGCGAATGTTGCTGTTATGGCACCTGGAACGAACATTGGGGCTGCTCATCCTGTTAGTATCGGTGGCACGATGGATACCTTATCTATTATGAATGAGAAGATAGTAAACGATGCAGTTGCATTTATCAAGACAATTGCTGAAAAGAGGGGGAGAAATTCCGAATGGGCAGAGGATGCGGTTAGGAAGAGCGTTTCCATAACGGAAACTGAGGCTCTTGAAAACAATGTCATAGACTTTGTATGCCCAAATCTTGATAGTCTTCTTAAAATAATCGATGGGATGGAATTGGAGACTATTTTTGGTGATAAGAAGATTAATACAAAAGAAGCCAGTATTACAAGACTCCCTATGACCTGGCGGCATAAACTGCTGGATATTATAAGTGACCCGAATATTGCTTACATCCTGATGATGCTTGGTATGTATGGAGTATTATTTGAGTTATATAGTCCTGGTGCTATTCTTCCCGGAGTAGTTGGAGGGATATGCTTGATATTAGCTTTTTTCGCGTTTCAGACTCTTCCTGTCAACTTTGCCGGGCTTTTATTGATTTTATTTGCTGCTATTTTATTTATAGCAGAGATAAAAGTTACAAGTTATGGACTATTATCAGTCGGCGCAGTAATTTCATTAACTCTTGGGTCTATTATGTTGATTAAATCACCACTTCCATTTTTGCAAATATCTTTGAAGGTAATCTTACCTGTAGTTGTTGTAACAGTTCTTTTTTTCCTATTTGCTGCGTTTATGGTTGCCAAGTCTCAATTGAAAAAACCAGTGACAGGAGCAGAGGGATTGGTTGGAGAAATAGGAGTAGCAAACTCAACGATTGATCCTGAGGGAGATATTTACATTCACGGCGAAATCTGGACTGCTGAATGCGATGAGAAAATTGAAAAAGGAGAAAAGGTTGAAATTTTAAGTGTTGCTCATCTTAAAGTGAAGGTTAAAAAAATCTCCTGATAAATTTGCAATGTTTCTACTCAAGTTCTTTTATTTTGCAAATAATATTAAAATCCTATAGAATACATTTATCCTGAATAATTCATAAAATTATTTATTTTAAAGGCGGCGTTATCGATACTGAGTCCTAGACTTAAGATATTTTTTAGATATGATAAATTTTTATCATTTTGTGATAATATTTTATCATTTTGAGAGAATATTTTATCATTTTGTGATAAAAAATGATCAAAAATTATCATTTTTATCATTTTTTTTATAAATTGAACTATTCGTTATTTTATGCATTACATAGGTTTACGAAAATAAATTTTTTTATTATTCTAAAAAAAACTACAATTTTTTTTTCTGAAAAATGTGTAAATCGTTAAAAAATAAAGTTATAGAGATTTCCACTATGATAAAATCCTATCACCGATATAAATATTGACTTTAAGGCTGAAACACCATTGCCAGCAGAATAAATATTAGGGCAGAACAATGTTCTGCCCCTACATCATTCTCTGAAAATCTGTGCCTTTTTGCCTTTACTTATTTTCATAATAATAGTAAAGATATATTAACAATTAATTCTGAAGGTTAATTTTTTAGAGTTCATCGAAATATAAATAAGTTCTGATTGTTATTGATAATAATATTACATTATAAATATAACAAAATATATTCGTAAATACAAGAACTTTTTTATTATTGTTACTAATTTATTAAAATATTACTGTTAGTGATGGAGTAAACACTTATAATTATTGTATTACCTGAATAACAGATAAAGAGACTTAATTTTTGTTCTTTTATATAATATCATAGTTATTCATTCTTATCTGTTCTATAATAATTGACAGGAAAAAATGCCTATTCTACCATTTTAAATTATGTTTTTATTTGGTTGCTGATATAAGATATAGTTTTTATTAGAAATAAATTTAATTTAACAAACATTTGTGAATTATTCAGGTAAACAAAACATTAATTATCTTTATAACAAAGTATTTAATAATATATTCTATAAATAAATCAGTCTTGGTATTTTTTTAAAGTTATATTTTTAATATGGTTCCATAAAAATACTTTTTTAGATACAATTAAAAATATCAACAGCAGCAGTTGTCATTCCTGTGAAAACGGAAATCTATAAGTTATATAAACCTATATAATACTGGACCTCCACTTTTGTGGGAATGACAATCCGGATAATTGTTTTAAGATGATTAGGCAAAAAGTCCAATAACGGTGAATTCGTGCAAAAGTATAAAAACTATTTCTTTATATCTATTGTAGTTTTCATCATCTGGTCTGCAGTTTTTACGATATTTGCACTTGCCTGAAATGCCCTCTGGTCTATAATCAGGATTATCTGCTCTTCAGCCAAATCCACATTTGAACCCTCAAGAGATCCCTGAATAATCTTCCCAAATCCTTCCTCTCCCGGTATTCCTGTAATTGCTTCTCCGGATGAGGCAGTTTGTTCGTATAAATTACTGCCGATACTTTTTAAACCGGTTGGGTTTTGAAATCGTGTTATTTCGATTTGTCCCAAAAAAACTGGTTCAGTTTCTCCCTGTCTCTGCGCTTGAACCCTCCCATCACTTCCAATAATAACATTCAAAGCATCATGGGGAATTGTTATAGAAGATTGAAGATTATATCCATCTGAGGTCACGAGCATTCCTTCTGGGGAAATTTTAAATGCTCCATTTCTGGTATATGCAGCCCTTCCGTTCGGCATAACAATCTGAAAGAATCCACCACCTAAAATAGCTATATCAGCCTGGTTTGCAGACTGATAAATTGTTCCCTGAGTATTAATTCGGGATATCCCCTTCACTTTAACACCTCCACCTCTTGATGAAACCACAGGAGAATAAACCGCACCAGCCCGAGTTCGCCTGAGTATTCGTGAAGACCTCAAATTAACTTCCGACAATAATCCTCTCCTCTTCTTGTAGCCAGCAGTATTGATGTTTGCAGTATTATTTGCTGTAACTGCACCCCTGAATTTATTAACCATCATTCCCACAGCCCCAATCCTTAATGCATTTGGCATAGATCTCCTTATTATTTAAAATCTATAATAATTCAGCAAAAAATTGCAGAAAAAAAATAAATATGTTTTATTTAATTAAACGAAAGGAAATTTGAAAAGTTCTCGACTTACTAATTTCGGCGGTAATTATTTCATTCGATAAGAACCAGAGAAAAATAATTTGGCCTAACCTCTGGTGAATAAAGGATCTCGATTCTAAACCTATTATTTCTGGCTGTCTGAAAGACATCGATACCAACGGCATCTAAAAGAGGTCTCTCCTGCTCAATATTCTCACCAGAATCTATAGTATCATCTTCGAGTGAAAGTTTACAAGGACCCGCTCCGTAAGCAAAAGCCTTATAACATCCAGAAAGAAAAGCCTCCTTTTCAGTTTCCAATGCAATTTTTGTGACGGTTGCTTTATCATTCCCGTGTATAATGATTGCTTTTTCATAGTAGTTAATTACTGCTTTTGTCTCTTCATATTTAGGAGAATTCGGAGGACAGACTTTACTTTTCCCATAATTTTTACACCAATACTGACATTTCAATTTAACCCAGGGTACCGCTACAATTGTTCTAACCGGAATTATCTTTGTACGTATAGCACCTTTTTCTAATGCAAATTGCGATAAATTTCTTAACTTCTTAAAATTCACCCTGGGTCTTAAAATCTCTTGCATTTTTAATACCTAATTTTGTTTTCTTAAAAAATATTACATTATAATTACATATTTTTAAAGTTAAAAAAACACAATATACTCAAAAAATATTGAAATGAAACTGTTGGATGGATTACAGGATATTATAAAATCAAAATTGAAAATTTAGAATGAAAAAAGTGTAAAATGATTTTAATAAATTCCATCAATACTATATTATCATTCTATGACTTCAAAGAATTACTTTTTATTTTTCATTTTTTGATTTTTTACAGGGTTTTTTTCTTTCTCACCGTCATTTTTCCCTAAACCCTTATAATCAGTAACATAAAAACCGCTTCCTCTAAAAAGCAGACCTCCACCGCTACCTATAAGTCTTTTAACTTTTCCTGTACAGCGCGGACAGGTCTGCAAAGGAGGCTCAGTCATACACTGAAACTCCTCAAATTTATGTCCACAATCATTACATATATATTCATAAGTCGGCATCTTTTATTCCCTTTCAAGAACAATTAAATTTAACCGCTAAAGTTATAAATTACTTTTCAAAATATCAAGTATTTTTTTATTCATCTATTAATTATATAATTATCTTTATCTAATATAACAGATACAGGCCTCTCCATATATAATAAAGTAAACTTCATCTGTTTCTTTGCAAGCATGATCTTTCTATATTCAAAACTTTCTTCAAAATTTATAACAAACACAATCCCTAAAATAAAATCTCTTTTACAAAATTGCTCGATATTAAATAATATTTTATATCCACCATCAGGCATAGCCTCAATTTTATAATCAAATTTAATACGTGGAATATCAGAATTTTCAAACCACTGATTAAAAAACCATCTCAATGCAGAACCATAATATTTTTCTGCAGTTTTTCGGAAATAATCTTCATTGAAATTATTACTAACTGAATGTTCAGCAAGTTCCTTTATCATACCTTTAAATTTCACATTTCCTACATAAAAAGAGAGCATCCTTAAAACAAAAGGAACCTTCTGTTTAACAATTATTTCTTTATCTATAAAATTCAAATCCTTAGAAATTACGGAGAGTTCTTTTTCAAAATTCAATACATTTTTTTCATAAATATTCATATACCTCATCTCTTCATCATATCCATACATGGTTTCGATAGCATAAATCGAAAAATATCCACAGAGACCTTCCTCAAGCCAATCAGTTGAACAGTTTTCCCACCAGAAGTGAGCAATTTTATTGCACATATGGTAAAAAATTATCCTGTATTCTTTCCAATCCCTCAATTCGCCTTTAATCTCGTTCTCTGGAAAAACAAAAAACGACGGGTAATAAGTATAGAATCGCCCGGTGCGAGGCAAAAATACAGCAGTAATCTTCTTTTCTTTTTTAACTCTCACAAATCTGTCAAAATAAAATCCAAGTATCCACTCAATCTCAATAAACATCCTGCTCATCTCAAGAGAAGGGAGTTTCTTGTAATAAACTGTTATATATGTTCCATCACTGTATTTTTTTTCATTTTTTTTCATTCCCGTAAGAGCAAGGAAAACAATCTGGGATACCGGTTTATTAAGTTGTAATGTGTAATAGTCTATTTTATCTTTTCTTATTTTTCTTATAATACTTGCTGGAGATACGATAGAATACTTTCTATCAATTCCAATATTTAGAAGGTATCTGAAATTTGTCCTACTATTTACAAAAGGATACCAGTTAAAATTTGCTCCAAACTCTAAAAAATCCGGTGATTTTCTTTTTTCTTCGCTTTCAATCTTTCCAATATAATTTATCTTTATTTTTATTTCTCTCTTACTCCTCATTTCTAATTCAGAGAAAGGATAATAAAACTTGTAAATTAATGACTTATTACTCTTTCCTGATTCTCTTTCGACTTCCCACTTTTTAACGACACTACCATCACATTCAATTTCTTTTACCACTATATTTCTATCAAGAGAAAAATATATAGAATCTTGAATATTCTGACTTGTAGTTAAAAGATTAATTGAAGCCCCAGCTGAAAATGACCTATCTTGAACATTTATAACCAAATCAATATTATATGATAAGACATTCATGAGAGGCTTTTGGAATATTTCTTGATTTATATCTCCAAAATCTGAAGAGTATTTCTCATAAAGTTCAACTTCCTGGGTATAATATAATTCCCGGGAAAAAAGAAATGTTATTATTAGAACTGCAATGAAAAATTTAAGATTCATAAACTATATATAAAATATTTGAAAAGTTAATCCCTATTTAAAATTAATCATTTTTTCTCCGAAATCAATCAAATTTTTAAATTTTAATATTTTCCATCATTTAGGTAAAAATATCTCAGAGGAAAAAATATGAAATTTTTATTAAAAATATTGACTTACAAGATATTTAATACTAAATTAGATTTAAAAGTAAGTTTTAAAGAAACTGTCTGGAACTAATTAATTATATCTATTTGTTATGATTTATGTATATATTCTCAAAGTCTAAAAACCATATTTTATAAGAAAGTTTTCAAAATATGAAATTTTTTCGTATAATATCAATTTTAATAATCATACCACTTTTTTTCTGTTCTTTATTCAGAAAAGAAAAAGGATTGTCATATTTTGAGTTTGAGATGAATGGAATAACTTACCAAAAATTGTCAGTCAATTCACCACCAAGCGGTCCCCCTTACAATCAATTATTTGGAAAAGATTTTATAGTAACCGATATCAAGCAGGATCAGAATATTGATGAAGTTTTAGTTGGAGACCAAAATAAGATTAATGAATACCTGAAAATCTATAAATACGGAATTCAAAAGGCTCTCGAAAAAGGAAAACTTAAAGAAAAAGAAGATTCCTTTTCTTACATTTATTCCACACCTTTGAAATATTTTAAGTTAACTACATTTTTCCATGCACGTGAAAATCCACACAATGAATTCACTTACTTAGAAATATTTGCTAATAGAAGAATAGTTAAAGCAATAGACAGAAATGCTGACGGAATACTTGATAACATCACTTCTGGATTTTATGATATGAAAAAACTTCAGAATGAATATTCCGAATTCATAAAAAATGGAGTAACCAAAAATAAAATTGCTTTTAAAGATGGTATGTATTTGGTTATACCTCAAGATTGAAAATAGACTCAGAAAAAATAATATTCAGTTTAAAAATTAAAAAAATGAACTTTTTTAACCTGGTTTTAATAAATTTATATTCCCGGCATTTTTTAAATAATTTAACCCTATCGTTAACCTTTCGACCAATCTAAAAATCTAAATTCTTAATGAAACTTCGGCAAATCTCGAATAATTTACACAGACTTTTCACTTTACAAATTTAATTTGATTATAAAAACAAAGTTTATTAATTTATAAAGTAATTTTGTTCTTAAAATGCTATTCAAAATATGAAAATAGCAATAATTGGAGCCTCGAAAAATAAAGAGAAATACGGGAATAAGGCTGTGCGCGCATATAAAAAGCAGGGAAATTCCGTATATCCTGTAAACCCAAGAGAAAAAACCATAGAGGGATTGAGAGCTTATAAATCAATACTGGATATTCCAGGCGAAATAGAAAGGGCAAGCATATATTTACCTCACGAAATCGGTATAACAATAATTGAAGAAATTGCCGAAAAGGGGGTTAAGGAGGTATTTTTAAATCCTGGTTCAGAAAGCAAGGAACTTATAGAAAAAGCAGAAAAATTAGGTTTAAATGTTATTATTGCTTGCAGTATTCTTGACATTGGTGAAAAACCTCAAAATTATAAGTAGTTACTTTTAAACCTATAATTGGAGATATAATGAAAATCCTTATTCCAGCACTTGCAGGGATTGGTGATTCACTTATGTTTACGCCGGCATTGAAAATCTTAAGAAAAAATCTGCCCAATGCTGAAATTCATATCCTTACCATGCTTCAAGGAGCAAGAGAAATTTATGCCCACAATAATAATGCAGATAGAAAGATACATTTCAATTTCTTGAAAGAGGGGAATATTAATTCACTTAACTTTGTCAATAAAATGAGGAAAGAAAAATATGATATATCAATAAATGTTTATCCCATGAATAGGTGGGAATACAATATAATTTCATTTCTTATCGGGGCGAAAACGAGAATTGGACATATTTATAATCATCAAAATATAAGAAGTTTAAATTTTCTAAACACTAAAAAGACAAAAGAAGATGATAATCTGCACAATGTTCTCGAAAACATTCATCTTCTAAAATTTTTAGGAATTGAAGCAGATGAGATACCCGAACTCAGCATTACTATTCCTGATGATGAGTTAAAATTCGCAAGAATTTGGATTAAAGAAAGTGGATTAACAGATAATGATTTTATCATAGGGTTTCATCCTGGCTCTTCCACTTTAAAAAATCATATTAATAAACGCTGGCTGCCAGAAAGTTTTGCCTCTTTGGGGAATATCCTTATTGATAAATATGATGCGAAAATTTTACTATTTGGTGGACCCGAAGAAAAAAAACTGAGAGAAAATATAAATAATATTATGAAAAATAAGGGATTTATTGTTGAAACCGAAAGTCTTTTGAAGACCTCTGCCATAATGAAATACTGTAAACTGTTCATTACTAATGATACTGCACTAATGCATATAGCTTCTGCGCTGAAACTTAATATTGTTTCAATATTTGGTCCAACAAGTGAAGTATATGCATACCCCTGGAAAACAAACTGCAGAATCGCTAAAAGCAATATCCATTGCAGACCTTGCTTTTATTATTCTCCAAGACACCTTTCATGTACCCTGAAAAATAGTCCATTTGCGTGTGTCAGAAAACTTAGCGCAAATGATGTTCTCGAAAAAGTAGAAGAATTAATAATGGAAATTGATAAATAATAAAAATTTACTAATGTTCAGTAATTATAATAAAACAATAACAAAAAAAGGAAAACAATGGAATCGTTATTAGATATAACAATTAAGATATTTTTTTCAATTTTTCTGGGAGGTTTAGTGGGATTGGAAAGGGAAATTAAACACAAACCTGCTGGCTTAAGAACCAATATACTTATATGCCTTGGCTCAACTATAATTATGATAGTTTCACTTAATCTATCCAAGATATATGGCAGTATTGTGGACCCTTCAAGAATAGCGGCACAGGTAGTTACTGGAATCGGATTCATCGGCGCAGGGGCGATAATAAGAGCACGAGGTTCTGTGCATGGTCTGACTACCGCTGCTACAATCTGGGTTATTGCTGGGATAGGACTTGCAATTGGTAATGGATATTACTCAACCGCTATCATATCTACATTTGTTGTTATGATAATCCTGAACTTAGGAACAAGATTGGAAAAAAGGTTTAAGCCAGAAACAGATATATATAGATACAATATTATCAGCGTAAACATCGAAAGCGTATTCAATGCAATAAAAAACATTACAAATATATTTCCATTTGAAATGGAGGAAATGAAAATCGAAAAGTTCGATAATAAAATCAAATTTCAGACAGCATTCAAGGGAAAAAGTGAAATCCAGAAAGAATTTGTGGAAAAGATGATTAATAGTGAAGGAATTGAAGAGATAAATCTTTTATAATTCATTTAGAAGGATTATATCATTCCATACGCAGAGTATCTTGAGGAGGAGAAATCTTATTAAGCAGTTCATCCCTCCTTTTTACAGCATTCTTATCATCAGGATGTTCGGATATCCAGATATCAAGATAATTTACAGCATCCTGATAATCTTTCTCTGCCTCCAATAATGATATTAACGTTCCAACATATTGACCATTATTAGTATTTCTCTCTACAAGTGCTTTTAAAATATTTATTGCCTTATTGTTTTTCCTCAAAGTTAGGTAATAAATCTTTGCAAACTCGTATTTTTTATCATCAGCAATATTTCTCTTTACAAGTTTATCCAATCTTTTTTCTAGTTCTTCTGGTCTTCCAAGTTGATAGTATAATTTTCCTATAGTTTCAATTGATTCATTTATAATAAAAGGTATTGTTTCCTCAGGAATTAACTCGAACATTTTGTCTATAATTTCTAAAAGCTCTTGAGGGCGCTTTCGATTATATTCATATATAACCAGGTCTAAAAATGCTTTTCTATAATTTTGTAAAAGTGCAATTGTATCCCTGTTGTAATAAACTTTCGGATTGTTCAAATTCCTGAATCTGAATTTTTCAAGTATATTTTTTTTCATTATTTCTGGGACGACAGGATATCCCTTGATCGTCATTACCTTATAAGCAAGACCATCATTACGTCTAAAGTCGTCCAAACCAAGCATATTTTTGCTGTCAACAGTAACAGCAAAATAAAGCGGCTTCATAAACTTAAACGACTGGAGTATGTTATATATCATAAAATCCTGTGAACGGATAGCCTTTCCATCAAAAATTGTCGGCTCAATCTGAAAAAACATCTCTGTATTCTCATTTTCAAATGGAATAATCCCTTTCATTTCTTTTAAATAATACTGATTAAGTCTGGGTTCAATTATTATTGTGACCTTCTTGGTTCCATCCCATCGGAAAGGACGACCTAATTTTTTTATCTCCTCATCAGGATAATTTATAGGAATCTTGGGCTCCTGATGTTTTAACTGAAATGAATACCACCCAGTATTTAAAAGAGCAAGATTTGCAACCCTTATATCCTTTCTTATACCTTCCACTTCTTGCAGATACCACAACGGAAAGGTATCATTATCCCCATTTGTAAAAAGTATAGCATTCGGTTCACAGGATTGAAGTATATTATAAGAATAATCCCAGGCAACATAATTTCCACTCCTGTCATGGGAGTGAAAGTTAAATCTGAACATTTTTAGCGGGACATAAAAAACCATAATAAAAACAGCAGCACTAATTGTATAAAACATAACAGTTCGTTTTTCTTTAAATGCAAAAACAACAGCCTCTAAAATGGCAACAGCACCAATACCTATCCATATTGCAAAAGCAAAAAAGCATCCCACATAAACATAATCTCTCTCACGTGGTTGTGGGTCAGACTGATTTAAATATATTACCAGCGCAATCCCGGTCATAATCATCAAAATCAGGACTGACAACGCTCTTTTCCAATCTTTGTAAAAATGGTGTACAGCACCAAGTATTCCTAAAAAAAAGGGGATTCCATATAAACCATTAAAACTGAGATTCTCTGCTATGTATCTATCAGGAACAAAGGTTGGTTCTTTTCCAATATACTGCCACCCAAAATATCTAAGGAACATCTTTTTAATCTGGTAACTCCATAATGGTGCTTCTCTATTGAAAACCGTTAAAAATTGATTTTCAGTTCCGTATTGCCTCATGTTAAGATAATTTATAAAATTTGTCCAGTTTTCCGGATTATTTTCATCAATTACAGGATTCAGTCCAGACCTAATAAAAATCATCAAATATGTAGAATATCCTATAATCGCAAGAAAAGGAACAATACCCCAGAGGCCATACCTCAAAAGGAGCCTCCTGTCAGTAAAGAGTATCAAGAGAAATATTGTCGGAATTACAAGTAGATTCAAAAGGTGAACTCCAGCACCAAGCCCAAAAAGGTATATTATCAGCAATAGAAATCGAACAGACTTGTAATCCTTATAATTGTCCATCCAAACCATTGCCAGCCATAAGACCAGCGCTGTAAAAAGCATCGACAAAGCATAAACTTCCGTTTCAACAGCATTGAACCAGAACGAGTCTGAAAATGCATAACTCAAAGCACCAATAAAACCTGCAGTATTTACAATTATCTTTTCTTCTATGGTTTTTAATTCCCCTCTCCACTCTTTTATCAGTTTTACAATTATTAAGAATAGAATAGCCACCACTAACGCACTGGATAATGCTGAAATAAAATTAACTCTCACAGCAACATTGAAAAATGG
>JAUWXV010000064.1 GCA_030616165.1 bacterium
CCTCACTGAAGTAAGGGGTTAATAGGTTATGGTTTTTGCCCCTCACTGAAGTGAGGGGTTAATAAGCCTGAGGCTTATTAATGAAATTTAGAGAATTAATCGCAGAGCCACAGGGCAAGCCCGAAGGGCAAGGGGGCAAAGAGGAATTTTCGAATTTCCCATCATCTCCTTTGGGAGCAGTTATATTCAATCTTTTAGGGCTATGCTTAACCGGGCTGAGTGTGTTCGTATTTGAACGCCGAAAGTCATATCTTGAATAATTTTATATTGTTGGTAGAGAATTAAAACAAAAATAGTGCATAATAAAATTGGTTAACGTGAAGAATTGTGATTTTTGGGTTAAAAATAAGTATAAGGTAATATCAATAAATTTTTTAAAATGTTGCAAATTTTAAAATTTATTAATATTTTAAAAAGGTATTAATCAATTGGGGATATATTAAAATTTGGTGGTGTCAAAAGTTCTATGAAAAACTATGAAACCACCCACAGGGCAGGCAGAGACCACTCACACAGGGCAAGCCCACAGGGCAAGCAGAGAGGAGAGAATAGTATTTCCCTTAACTCATTGATGTTAAATTTTGACAATACCTAAAATTTATCAAGGAGGTCATTATGCTGTTAAATATTATAAGAAAAGAAATCTTGGAAAATATCACCAGTCCAAAATTTGTCTTCACCTTCTTGCTCTGCACAATTTTAATTTTACTGTCAGTCTATACGGGGATAAATAATTACAGAGCGGAATTACGGGAATATAATGCAGCAGTATCCCTGAATACAAAGAATCTTGAAAGCCAGCCGAGTTATGGTGCTCTTGCGGGTTTCGGCACGAAGGTTAATAAGCCTCCTCAGGTTTTGAGTACAATAATCACCGGAATTCAAGAGGCGGTTGGGCGACAGGCAACGGTCAATATCGCTTACGACCCAAGCCTTGTCGAATCAAAATACGACAGCAATCCCGTATTTGCGATATTCGGTGAACTCGACATGACATTGATTGTAAAAATCGTGCTGAGTCTTTTCGCGATTCTGTTTACCTATGATGCAATTGTCGGCGAGAAAGAACGGGGCACCCTGAAACTATCCCTGTCGAACCGCGTACCCCGTGACCAGTTAATTCTCGGGAAGGCAGTCGGGGGTTTTATCAGTCTGCTGCTCCCCTTGATTGTTCCGCTCTTGATGAGTTTAATCATATTATTCATATATCCGGATATCTCGCTTTACGGAGAAGATTGGATGCGGATAGGATTGATATTCGTGCTGTTTCTCCTGTATCTATCAGTCTTTTTTACGCTGGGTCTTTTTATCTCATCGAGGACGAGCCGTTCCTCGAGCAGTCTTTTCATACTGCTGTTTATCTGGGTAACATTTATCTTCATTATTCCGAAAGTGGCGGTTATGGCGGCTGGACAAATAAATCCTATTCCGTCCATGCATGAAGTTACCGCGCAAAAAGATGCATTCTTGCAGGAAATCCAGGGTTCTGCTCGACCGAGGCTTATGGAGTGGATAAAGAAAAACGAGAGACTGCAAAAAGAAAACAAAAAAGAATGGCAAGAGAAATACAGAAAATTTTTAGAAGATTTTCAACAGGACCTAATTGCACAAATAGATGCCAGAAATGCGGAACTCGTAGAGGAATATCAGGCAAAGCGGAGTAAACAGGAGATGCTTGCGTTTAATCTGTCCCGTGTTTCTCCGGCGTCTGTGCTGACATTTGGAGCAATGAGACTCGGAAAGACGGGTATTCACGAACATGAACGTTTCTTGAATTCAATCAAAACATATAAGCCCATTTTTACCAAATGGGCAAATACCAAGATGATGCAGAGTATCAATTTTAGCGACCCTGCTAACCAGCCGAAACCGGATATCGGTGATATGCCCCGGCACGAATTCAGACCGGAGAGTTTGCGGGATTCATTCGCACAGGCGATTCCAGATTTTGCGATAATGATTCTGATGATTATTATCTTTTTCATCCTAACGTTCGTTTCGTTTCTCAGATACGATGTTAGGTGATATGATTGACGATTTTCGATTTACGATTGAGGATTTAAGAATTAAGGGTTTTTATTTTCATAAAGTTTAAAATCGTAAATATAAAATAATTTAAATAAATAAAATAAAGGTTGCAAAACTATAAATTAATTATTTATCAGGAGATATATTATGTTACAAGCAATCGATTTAACTAAACGCTATGAAGATGACCTTTTGGCTCTGGACAATTTGAATTTAGAAATCAAAGAAGGTGAGATTTTCTGTTTGTTGGGTGCTAATGGAGCCGGTAAAACCACTGCCATTAACCTGTTTCTGAACTTCATAGAGCCCACCTCCGGAACGGCTCTAATTAATGATATCGATGTAAACAAAGACCCGTTGGAAGCTAAGGAGTATGTTTCATACGTATCGGAGAACGTAATGCTTTACGGCAACTTCACTGCCCGTCAAAATCTCGATTACTTTGCCAAACTTGGTGGGAAAAAGGATTTGACTAAAGAGGATTATCATAAACATATGAGCAAGGTCGGACTTCAAGAGGAAGCATTTGAAATGCGGGTGAAAAATTACTCCAAAGGAATGCGACAAAAATTGGGTATAACCATTGCTATCATTAAAGATGCGCCGAATATTTTATTGGATGAACCGACTGCCGGTCTTGACCCTACAGCGGCAGCCGATTTCATCAAGATTCTAAAAGGGCTGCGTGATGATGGGAAATCAATTCTTATGTGTACACATGATATATTCCGCACCAAGACTGTCGCAGACCGTGTGGGAATAATGAAAGAGGGACGGTTGGTGATGCTGCGAACACGGGAGGAATTTTTGGAAGAAGATTTGGAAAAAATCTACCTGGAGTATATGCAGGAGGCAGTGTGAGAAAAATGTGTCAAAATTCCCATTTTTCCCATATATGAGAGTTTCCGGGAATTTTGTGCCAGGGGTTAATTTGCTTATAATCAAGGATTAAAGCCAAATATTTATCCGATAAAAATCAGGATTTTTTTGGAGGATTTTTAGAATTTTATGTTTTTTGATTTTCATTTTGATTTAATAATAAAAAAAATAGTGAGGACAGAACCCACAGGGCAAGCAATGTTCTGTCCCTACAAGTAATATAAATACATATCAAAAGACTTAATACCTCATGCCTGCGTTATTATGTATATATTTATTTTAAAATTACAAATTTTTTAAATAGAATTTTCATTTTTAAGTTTTTTGTTTTTTACACTAATCCGGGCTAAATTGATTAACTGGTCAGGAGTCAATTCTTCTGATTTTTTAACGGCGTCATATCTTTCGAGATAGAGTTTTATTGCTCTTACATCTCCCTGACGAGCCTTTTCAAATAAAGCAACCTCTAATTCGTGTATTTGTTCTTCGTTTTCCACAGCATTTGCTTCTTCAGCGAGCTCCAAGAGTTTTTCATCCCTGAGCCATCTGTAAAATGTTGATTTGCTTATATCGAGTTCTTTCATAATTTTTGCCGAATTGGGTTTTTTATAATTTATGGTTTTTAAGAAACCGACAAATTTTCTCTTCTGAGGAGAAAGTTTTTGTTTATTATTGCTCATAAATAATTAATATACAGGATATTATATTTATTTAAAACATGTAAACAGATGTTATATTATATAATAACATTTTTATTATTAGTTATATATAAATATAACAAATTTATTGGGGGAAGTCAAGGATTATTTTGGTGGAGATGAAAATTAAGGATGAACCACAGAGGACACAGAGAAAAAAGAAAGAGAGAACACAGAGAGAGGAAGATGTTGGAAAAAAGAATTAACCGCAGACCCACAGGGCAGGGTCGCAGAGGGAGAGGAGAGTGAATGGATTCCCCCGAGTACTCGGGGGAATGACAAAGGGGGGCGGGAATGACGAAATATAAATGAAAAATGTCAAAGATCAAATGTCATCCCGAGGAATCGGGACAAAGACGAATGAATGAAATAATAAAAATGAAAAATTTAAAAATCCAAATGTCATCCCGAGGAATCGGGACAAAGACGAATGAATGTCATCACGCTAAAGATTGAAGGGCGAACAAGTTCGCCCCTACGGAAGATGAAGATGTTTAGGGCGAATCCAAAGGACAAGCCCAAAGGACAGGCCCAAAGGACAAGCAAGTTTGCCCCTACGGTGGGATGTTTTTTGATGTTGGTGACAACATTAATTCAATGAAGAAGTTAGAAATTGAAAGTAGTATGGACAGACAAGAATGTCTGTCCTACTCAAATATAAAAAAGGTTAAACCGCAAAGGTGCGGAGAGGAAATAGAGGGATGGGATTGCAACGTCGCTTCGCTCCTCGCAATGACAAAAAGTGTGCAGGTCAAGGAGGGGGAGTTGATTTTTGGAAGGGCGAAGGTGAAGAACATATTCGCCAGTATGAGTTCAATTGTTTGAGATTTCTCCGCTTAGGTCGTCCGCTAAAGTGGATCCGCCTCTGGCGGAAAATAACAAGGATAGGGTTAATCCCGTGGGTCATGAAAATAATTGTAAGGACAGAACACTGTTCTGTCCCTACATCTAATTTCTTTAATCTGTGTAATCCGTGAAATTAGTGGTTCTATTTTAGGAATAAAACTGGCAAGAGTTGGCAGGATGTCTAGAAGGAACTCATCAAATTGACAATTTTACTTTTGCGAAAAAGGGATAATCTTTATGCATACAGGTGAAGGGATTTCGAGAACGCTGCCCGCCAGGATCAGGTTTCCCGTTTGAGAATTAATCCGAAATGTAACAATGTTATTGCTTCTCTGGTTTGCTGCCAATAAAAAGGTTCCGGTTGGGTCAATGGCAAAGTTTCGCGGGGTTCTGCCCTGTGTCGGTTGATGACCGACATAAGTTAATCTGCCTGTTTGTACGTCAATCGCGAAGATAACAATGCTGTCGTGACCACGATTGGAGCCGTAAATAAAGTTTCCGGAAGGAGAAACGTGAATGTCGGCGCAGGAGTTTCTGCCTGAGAAATCTCCAGGCAGGGTTGAGACTGTCTGTATTTCTTTGAGACTGCCGCGAGTTTCATTATGTAAAAACGCCGTTATCGTGGAGTTAAGTTCATTAATGACATAGGCATATTTGCCGCCGGGATGAAAAGTGAAATGACGCGGACCGGCACCGGGTTTTAGTTTAACCGAGGGTTCATCATCAGGAATCAACTTTCCTTTTTCAGTATCAAACCTGTATATCATTATTTTGTCGATGCCAAGGTCAGCAGCAAATGCGTACCGATTGGAAGGAGCCATAATGATAGAATGAGCATGAGGGGCTTTCTGCCGCTCAGGGTCCAGACCGGAACCCTGATGCTGAACAAAATCCGTCATGGCACCAAGCCTGCCGTCAGAGAGTACAGGAAAGACCGAGACATTTCCCCCACCATAATTTGCCGTTAAAACAAATTTGCCAGTGTTGTCAACAATCAGATGACAGGGGGCTGCCCCGCGTGTTGGCTGCTGATTTAAAAAGGTCAGGTCACCGGTTTTCTGATTGATTGAGAATGCGCTGACTGCTCCACCAGTCCTGCCATCAAATTTCGAGACCTCGTTAACCGAATAGAGATAGCGATGCTGCGGAGCAATTGCCAAAAAAGAGGGATTAACCAAACCCTTTACTGTTTTTACCAATGTTAGTTTACCCGAGGATAAATCCAACCGACAGATGTATACTCCCTCACTATCACCGGAAGTATATGTTCCAACATAAACAATGAGTTCTTTAGTCTCAGCCTGTTCTGGAAAAGATATGAATACGCCGAGAGTTCCAATGTTGATTATCTTTAAAAAATCCCGTTTTGTGTAAAGATGTTTCATCAAATTACCTCCAGTTATTTTTTGTAGGTAGTGACCTGGCACAATACGTAGAAACGTTAAAAATAGAAATCCAAGAGGAAAATCCGGGAAAGTTATTAATGCTTATAATATTTATAAATTAAAAATTATATATTTAATGTCAATAAAAAATTAGAAAAATGCACCAGGAGTATAAACAAATAATTACCCGAAAATTGCGATAGGTTATTTAAAATTAATATAAACAGATAATTATTTGAATCAAATAAGTGCTAAAAAAAATCGACCTTTTTGTCATTGCGAGTCCCGAGTAATCGTCCCGATGGATCGGGATCGCAATGACAGGGGGTTGCGAGATTTCTCGACTTCGCCCCGAAGTCTCGGGGCTACGCTCGAAATGACAAAGGGGGAGAGAAATTGCCCCGAGGTATCGGGATTAAGAAACCACTTCGTCGTCCCGAGTAATCGTCCCGATGGATCGGGATCGTAATGACATTTTATTTTTTAGATTTTAGTAAAACATCTGATTTTTTTTGAAATTATTATTATTGTATCACAATTTTCAGGTAATTAGTTTTATCAGAACATTTGTACTTAATAAATGAGTCCGCTCTAAAAACCGCTAATTACGCGAATTTCATGAATTTAATATTACACAATTTAATAAAAATCAATTAGTTTTGATTAGCGAAATTCGCAGTTTTAACCTTTTTAAACTTGACTCATAAATTGAAGCAATATATGTAGTATTATTGATATATAAAAAAATCTGTCCAATCTTTTTTGCAGTTTGAGCAAATGTTAAAAAAATTAATAGTTTACATCATAAATTCCATCGGTGCTGCGTTTTCCTCTCTGCTTACCCAGATTTTTCCCTTGTTTTCGAATTTATTATAAAATCCCGCTTATAAAGCTGCATTAGAATAAAACACACCATCAAACTCAATATTTTATTAAAATAATAAAATTTTTCTTGATAAAAATAAAAATTATATGTAGATTATTTTCATTAAATTAAACAAATCAATCAAATCAATCATAACATACATACGTAAAAGATTATGGCAAAAGACGTTTTTTCTACATTCAAGGCAGCCGATTATTGTAATTCAAGCGATTCATCAATCAAAAGATTTATAAATTCCGGCAAGCTGAAAGCCTATAAGACTCCCGGCGGGCATTACAGGATTTTAAAGGATGATCTTCTGAGTTTTATGAAAGAAAATTATATCCCTATTCCTGAAAAAAGGGAGATAGTCAGAAAAAAAATACTTGTTGTAGATGATGATGAACAGGTACGTGAAGGTATGGCTAAACATTTAAGATTGAACGGCCATAATTTTGACGTAACCACTGCCGAAGATGGTTTTGAGGCCGGTATTTTATTTACACAGTTTGTGCCGGATTTAATTGTTCTGTATTTAATGATGCCCCATACGGATGGATTCAATGTTTGTAAAAAGATAAACAGTAATCCAATGATAAAGAACACAAAAATATTGGTTATAACAGGATATGCAAATGAAAAAAATGTAAAAAAAGCCTATGAATGCGGAGCGGATAAAGTTTTGGCAAAACCGATAGAAAAAGAGGAATTATTAAATGAAATTAATTCATTAATTTCATAAAGAGGTTTAATAGATGGCACGGCAAAAAGTGGAGACATGCCATGGCATGTCTCTACAATATTAACCTAAATCAATATTTTACAATTGAATATTTTTGTAAAAAGATTTAAAAATAAATTATTTTGACTTTTTGCCGTCGTATATTAATAAAGAATTTCATTTTACCTTAAAACAGAGAGTTTTACATGAATAATAATAAGAAAAAGACAAAAGAACAGTTACTGAATGAAGTTAATCAGTTGAGTCGACGGATTAGTGAATTGGAGACATCAGAATCCAATCGTAAGAAGGTGTGTGAGTTGCAGTGTGAGAACGAAGAAAAATACAGGGAACTTGCAGACAGTATTAATGATGTTTTTTTTGCAATGGACAAGGATTTAAGATATACGTATTGGAATAAAGCATCAGAAAAATTGACAGGGATTGCAATGAAAGATGCTATTGGAAAATCCATTTTTGATATTTTTCCGGATACTGAGGATACAAGAAGAGCAGTGTCGGTATACCGCGATGTATTGAAGAGGCGGCAATCCCAAAATTTTGTAAATGAGTACAATCTTAAAGGAAAAACCTACTTCTTTGAAATAAGCGCATATCCTTCCAAGAATGGAATATCAGTTTTCGTCAAGGACATCACCGAACGCAAGAAAGCAGAGGAAAGAATTCAAAATCAAAGTAAATTTTTAGAAAATATATTAGAGTCTATCACCAATCCTTTGTATGTTTTAAATATAAATGATTACACAATTAAGATGGCAAATAAAGCAGCCCGATTCGGCAGTATATCGGAAAGATCAACTTGTTATGAACTTACTCATAAAAGTGACGAACCATGCGTTTTTCCGGAAGATTTCTGTCCGCTTGAGGAAATAAAAAAAACTAAAAAACCGGTAACGGTTGAGCATATTCATTACGATAAAGATGGAAATGCCAGGTTTCTTGAAATTCACGGCTTTCCAATTTTTGATAGTGAAGGAAATGTATTTCAAATGATCGAATATTCCATTGACATCACTAAACGCAGAAAGGCGGAAGAAGAATTAGCCGAGTATAAAAAACAACTTCATCAATCAGAACGATTAGCAGCGACGGGCAGGCTCGCGGCGAGCATCGCACACGAGATAAATAATCCGCTTCAGGCAATTTCATTTAATTTAGATTTTGTAAAAAATGAAATTCCTGATGATTTTAAAGAAAAAAGCAGCATTGAGCAGATTAAGATTGGCACCAAAAGAATTAAAAGTACTGTCAGACAACTTCTTGACATACATCGTGGTAAAATTGAGGTAAAAGAAAAAGTAAATGCGAATGATATTATTGAAGCAACTTTGAACTTATTTAAAAACCAGTTAGTGATAAATAAAATTGAAGTTAAAAAGAGTTTGAGCAGTGATATTCCTTTGATAAACGGTTTGACACAGGAATTATACCAAGTATTCATGAATCTAATTTTAAACGCCCAAGATGCGATGGAAAAAGGTGGTATTCTAAATATAAGCACCAAAGCAAAGGATAATAAACTAAGAATAATTTTTGAAGATAATGGTTGCGGGATTTCGAAGGAAGAGATAGACCATATTTTTGAACCTTTTTACACCACGAAACCTGTTATGCTTGGAACCGGATTAGGATTATCAACTTCCAAAGGTATTATTGGAAGTTATGGTGGTGAAATCGATGTAAAAAGCACAATTGGAAAAGGCTCTACTTTTACTATTACTTTTCCAATTATTAAATAAATGTTTTTAACGAGTTTATTATGGGAAAAGAGAGTATACTAATCGTCGATGATGATATTCAAGTGTTGTCAAGTTATAAAAGAGGATTAGAGGAAGATAATTATAATACAACAACTGTTAAAAGTGGAGAAGAAGCTCTAAAGTTGTTAAAAGAGCAAAAGTATAACCTTATTCTTTTGGATATCGTGATGGAAGGAATAAATGGGTTTCAGGTTTTGGAAGAGGTAAAAAAACTTTCTCCTGAAACAGTTGTAATTCTCATCTCAGGATATGGAACAATTGAAACTATGATTGAGGCGTTGAGGAAAGATGCAATTGATTATATAGTTAAGCCCTGCGATAAAAGAGAATTAAAGTTCAGAGTTAAAAAAGCCTTAGAAAGACAACAATTAGGAATTAAAGCCAGAGAAGCTGAAATTTATCAAAAAATGTCAGAAACCCTGGGGGCAGTCGCTCATGAACTGAGCAGTCCCCTGACTGCATTAATCGGAAATGTTGACATGCTTACAATGGATTTACCAATAGAACATCCAATGTTTGAACAACTGTTAGATATTACTATTTCCGCGGAAAAAATGGCTGTAATAATCAATAAAATGAAAGATATTAGAGGCATTGAAACGAAACAATATACAAAAGATTCAAAAAGCCCGAAGAAAAAACCGTCCTGGTGGTCGATGATGAAAAAGTAATAACCTCAATGGTCTCAAATTTTCTTACAAAGAATGGATATGATGTTGACACTGCTGAAAGCGGTATAAAAGCACTAAAGATGATAAAAAACAAAAATTATTCGATCGTTATTTTAGACGTATGTATGTCTCAAATTGATGGTTATGAGACACTCCAAAAGATGAATAAGTTTTACACAGAAAAGCAAGTACAAATTACATCAACGATCATGATAACGGGATATGATGTTGAAGATATCTTACAAAAATGTAAAGAAATCGGTGCCTACACTGCTCTTCATAGACCCTTTAAACTCTGCGTTTTGCTTGAAACAGTCAAGCATGCTGAGAAATTTATGAGAAAATATCAATCAAGATAATTTCTATATGTCAGAACTATGGCGATTTGAAGATACCCGGGAGAAGGATTTCTTGAACAATTTTTACACCCGGCGGTTTTTTTCCGCCTTCGGCGTAATCTTGCATGCTGAGGGACAAGACTGTTTCTTTATATTTTTTTCATTCAGTTATCCTTGATGTTCTACTATCAAGCCATTGAACAAATTCAGTGAAATTTACTTTATTTTTTGCTATATTTAAAGCCATATCAACTACTTTTGAATCAATTTTCATATTATAAACATTCAATTCCAGGAATATATTCTACATGTCTCCACTCCAGTTCGCTTGTTACCATCGTGAAAGACGTGATTAACGATTATTCGCCAAGCGATTGCGGCCGCTTTCTCAATAAGTTTTGGAAAGGGAGTATGACCGAAAAGAGAACCCTGAATCTCATAAAGTACATGCTCAAGGGATCCAGGGTTTGCTAAATTTCTATCACCTTCGAAAAAATAACCCCAAAATTTTCGATCATTAGGCGATTGATTTCAACAATATCTTCAATTGTTAGTACTTTGAAAGTTCTTTCCATATATTGGCGTGCTTATTTAGGCTTCGTTCAAGACTTGTAATAACAGCTGGTTGGGCTTTTGGCTTATCTTGCGATCTGGTTCGACTTGGTTTATCTCTAAGTAAGTTATACTTAGGTTTAACTCTGGCAATAATATTTGCCTCTTTACTTGCTGCTTCAGATATACTGCTCATTTGCTCAATCCTGACTTTTGAGCCAGGAATTTTACCTAAATGCTCCTTAACTCTCTCACGAACCCTACCTTTCTTGGCAACACCTGTATAATTATTATTATTGTTTTTTGTTAGAATTTTATAAACAACTGGCTTATTATTAGGAAGTTTATTTATATCATTTTCCTTAAATTTTACAGTCTTTGTTTTTTCTGTAGCCATAACATTTCATCTTATTTAGATTTTATATTCAAAAAGATATATACTGATATTTTGATAATTAAAAGTGTTTTTTAAATTAATAATGATTTTTAATTGATTTGATAAAAAAAATTAAAAATACAATCATAATATCTTATACTTAACTAAAACAAAATAACCGAATCACAAATATCTATGCACTACTGTAATATTCAGCAATCCGGTTTATTAAGTTTGTGAGAAATTGTTTATTTAAAATATAATGTAAAAATGGATAAATGTCAAGGGGAAATGGGGAGATTTTTTATTTAGATAATATATTGGTTTATAAGGAATTATGAGACGGATAAATGAAAAATGTAAAAATCTAAATGCAAAATGAATGTCATCCCGCTAAAGATTGAAGGGCGAACAAGTTCGCCCCTACGGAAGATGAATATATATAGAGCGAATCCAAAGGACAGGCAAGTTCACCCCTACGGTGGGAGATTTTTTTTGATGTTGGTGACAACATTAATTCGATGAACAAGTGATAAACTGAAAGAAGTATGGACAGACAAGAATGTCTGTCCTACTGTATTAATTTAAGATTGAGTCCAAAGGGATATGGCGTCAAGGAGAAGTTTATTTATTAATCGCAGAGGGACGGAGGGTGCGGAGATGAAAGAGAGGGATGGGATTGCCACGTCTCCCGCAAAGCGGGATCCTCACAATGACAATAAATGTGTAGGTCAAGGAGGGGGAGTGAGTTTTTTTGTGTGGATTCCTCCCCGCAAAGGCGGGGAGGAAATGATCCCACATGCTGCGGAATAAGACCACTGATTTTAATTTTTATATAGTTTTTGCGGAGGATGAGGGAGTCGAACCCCCAAGGGCTTGCACCCGGCGGTTTTCAAGACCGCTGCCTTACCTGTTAGGACTAATCCTCCATAAAACTAATATAATAAATATTTTTGACAATTTCTATAATTTTATGAACAGTTTCCCCGGAAGTTGTTTAACCAATTCCTTCAGTTCTAAATTAAGTAATGTCGATAAAGCAGATGATGTTGAAACACTTGCATTTTCTGAAATTTTATCAATGTATAATGGATTTTCAGAAAGAACCTCAATAATCTTTTTTTCTTCTTCGGAGAGTGTTATTTCTACCTCATGCTTTTTTTCTTTCTTTTTTAAGCCCTCTAAATGATTTTTAAGTTCTACTATAACATCATCAACAGACTGAACAAGTTTAGCGCTTGATTCCTTAATGAGTTTGTTGGTGCCGGCGCTTTCAGGACTGCTTATTTTACCGGGAACAGCGAAGACTTCACGATTTTGTTCGAGTGCAAGGTTTGCCGTTATGAGTGCACCACTTTTTTCGCCCGCTTCAACAACAATTACACCCAATCCCAGTCCACTGATTATTCTGTTTCTTCTTGGGAAGTTTCCGGGGTCGGGTTTGGTGCGGAAAGGGAATTCCGATACAACCGCTCCATTTTCGATTATTCTGTAAAAAAGTTGTTTGTTCCCACTTGGATATATGATGTCTAAACCGCACCCAAGGACTGCTATTGTCCTCCCTTTCGCTTTTAATGCACCCTCATGAGCTGTTGAATCTATTCCATACGCCATACCACTTATTATCGTGAGACCTTTTTCTGACAGTTCTTCGGACAATTTACCCGCGGCAATTTTTCCGTATGGAGAAGGGTTTCTTGCTCCTACTATGCTTATTGCAAATTGGTCATCAGGAATAATATCCCCCTTTACAAATAAGAATATAGGCGGGTCATATATATTTTTCAGATTCTTTGGATAGTTTTTATCCCAATACGTGATTATTTTTGATTTTGTCTTATCAAGTATTTTTAACTGGGCATCAGCATATTTATCTTTTTCAAACTTTTTGATATTTTCTGCGATTTTTATGTTTATCCCATCAACTTTTTGCAGTTCTTTTATCGAAGATTTGAATACATTTTCAGGGCTTCCGAAAAAGGCAACAAGATTTCTGAACCTCGTGGGACCGATATCAGGAACTCCAGAAAGGGCGAGCATTTCTCTTGTGTTTAACAAGGGTCTTTTACCTCCCTGATTTTATTACCCAAAAATTGCGATAGGATGCATAATTAATATCTAAATAAGAAATTGTATGAATCAAAATGATGAAATAATATTGAACAGACAGAAATGTCTGTCCTACCTACTGACAGACAGGAATGTCTGTCCTACCTACTGACAGACAGAAATGTCTGTCCTACCCACTGACAGACAGGAATGTCTGTCCTACCTACTGACAGACAGGAATGTCTGTCCTACTAAAATAATACTGATTTAAGGGCGGACCCAAAGGACAAGCAAGTCCGCCCCTACGATTTGCATTGCAATTTTCGAGTATTACTTAAAAAGTCTGAAATTATATCCACAAGTCTGTCTAAACCTTTACCTGTCAATGAAGAAATTTTTATAACATAAATTTTTTCATCAATGTTTATCTTATTTGAAACATATAATAAATTTATTTTATTTGATTTACTAAATAATATATATGTGGGATTTTAAATTATCAAGAGTATTTTTTAATTTGATTTATAAATTTTTAATTTAAGGTTCTATATTCCTTTTTTGTAATTCTAATGATAGTCTTATTCTCATTTCTTGCTGAACTTTGAGTTCACCTTTCAAACTTGATACCATAAATATATTTCGGTTTCGACTGGATTCCTCTCTTTCCAATTCTCTTTCAAGTTTTTTTTCTTCTATTTCTGTTCTGTAATATTTCTCTAACAATTGTTCATTTGTATATTCATATAAATTACCTAAATTTGCTTGTATTCTTTCCTCCGTAGTCATCATTGCACAAGAAAGAATAAGCATTGACACAAATAAAAATATTAAATTTTTTCATTTTATTTTTATTCTTTAGTTTAATACTCTATCCCTTTGTCTATACTTTTTTCGATATTCTAAAATTTCTATCCTGTGTTCTTCCTTCCACTTTTTTCTTTCTTTACTGTGTTCAGAACGATATTGTTTTTGATACTCTTTAATTTGTATCTTGTGTTCTACCTCCCACTTTTTTCTTTCCTCTCTGTGTTCAACCCGATATTTCTTTTGATACTTTTTAGCCTTTTCTTTATTCCTTAAGGCGTATTCCCTATGGTATGCCAATCTAATTTCTCTGTTTTTCAAATAGTATTTATTTGAATATTTTTTAAGGCAGTCTTTACAAACATAATTATTACGCTTGTAAAATTCATTATACTCTTTGCACTTTGGACAAATTTTCTTCATTTTTAATCCTCTTTTTGTTTAAATTTGTATATCAACTTCAATTTCAGAATCCTGGTCAACTTCAATATCAATTATAATATCTTCCTGTTCTTTTGAAGGGAAAATAATAGATAATAAACTGTATAAAAATCCATAAAATAATAAATAATTTAACATAGTAGTTTAAGTAAATTATTTAATTTTAATAAATGTGTTAGCCTTATTATCTAAGTACTTTTTTATACCATTATGAATATTTTCAATCTTCACAAGAAAATCTTTATTTGTTAAAAGTTTTCTAAATTTATGTGATACAAATTTATCTTGTACATGAAATATAGCATTTCTAAATCGTCTTAAATCGTCATAAATATCGTCAATATCTTTTTGAATGTCTGGAATTATAATTTCCTTTTTTTTAAAAGCCTCACACATACAGAAAACTAATCCCCACCAAATGAACATAAATATATACATTTTAATCGTAAAAAATTCAATGAGAGTTTCTTCAGGAGTGTTTTCTTTTTCATCAATAATTTTGCTTTCCTTTCTCGCATTTTCATGTGACAGTTTCATCTCTGCTGCCCATATCCAGTGTCGATACAAAGACTGTAAAAGTTCCTCTTTCATATTGTTTAATCCTTTATCTTTGATTTTTTGTTCTACATATTCATTATATTTTTTCATCATAGGTTTATAAAGCAAATAATACCCACAAAATATAAGTAATAAAATTAACAAAATATTTTTTAACAAATAATATAATTCCATTATTTCCTCTTTAATTTCCTAATAGAATATTTTTTAACTCTTTTTTATAAATATTTCTATTTTTCAGAAAATCATAAATAAAATTTTGATTTAATTTTATGTTAAATTCTAAACAAGATTTCTGAACCTTGTAGGACCGATATCAGGAACTCCAGAAAGGGCGAGCATTTCTCTTGTATTTAACAAGTATCTTTTACCTCCACGATTTTATTACCCAAAAATTGCGATAGGATGCATAATTAATATCTAAATAAGAAATTGTATGAATCAAAATGATGAAATAGTATTGAACAGACAGGAATGTCTGTCCTACCTACTGACAGACAGGAATGTCTGTCCTACCTACTGACAGACAGGAATGTCTGTCCTACCTACTGACAGACAGGAATGTCTGTCCTACCTACTGACAGACAGGAATGTCTGTCCTACTAAAATAATACTGATTTAAGGGCGGACCCGAAGGAC